>NZ_JBSFER010000003.1:54909-381044 GCF_053594535.1 Streptomyces sp. NPDC001889 | reverse complement strand
GAGGACGGACCCTGTGCCACAGGACCCCGCACCCTGCGGGCCACGGTCGGGGGCCAGCCCCCGAACCCCCGCGCCTCAAACGCCGGCGAGGCTGGATGTTGCGCCCCAGCCCGCCAGCAAGGCCGGGTCTGCTCCGGTCACCGGCGAGGACGGATTCGCTCAGGTCACACGCGAGGCCGGGAACACTCGGATCACCCCCGAGGACAGGTTCACACGGGCCACCCGCGTGGGCGGATCGCACGAGCCACACACGAGAACAGGTTCACACGGGCCACACGCGAGGCCGGGTTCACACAGACCACACGCGAGGCCGGGTTCGCACGAGCCACCCCGAGCCCAGGAACCCTCGGGCCACCCCGAGCCCAGAAACCCTGGTCCCCCACACAAAACCCAGCTCCCCCAGGTCAGCCTCCGAGGCACCAGCGTCCGGTCGCGAGGGCGAGGAGCGGGACTTAGCCTCCGAGATGTGACGCGAATCGCCACCCCGGTGCTGCTCGCCGCGCTCCTCGCGGCGTGGACACCGACCGCGCCCCGCGCCCCCTCCACCCCCGACGACCCCCCCGCCCCCCTCTCCCGCCAGGGCCAGATCACCGACCGGGTCGACGCCCTCGCCGGGCGCAGGCCCCAGGTGGTCCGCGCACTCGACCGGCTCTGGAGCGACGAGCGGCTTCAGCTCTTCGTCGTCTACGTCCGCGACTTCTCCGGGCGCTCCGCACCCGAGTGGGCCGACGCCACCGCCCGGAAGAACGGCCTGGGCGTCGACGACGTCCTCCTCACGGTCGCCACCCACGACCGGCAGTACACCTACTGGGTGGCCGCCTCCTCCCGGCTGAGCGATCCCCAGCTCACCCGGGTCGCCACCACCGCCATCGAACCCGCGCTGCGGGAGAGCGACTGGGCGGGCGCGGCCATCGGCGCGGCCGACGGCTACGCGGCGGTGCTGAACGGGCGGCCCGTGCCCACCCCCGCGATCACCCCCGGCATCCCCGACCCCGGCGGCGACGGCGCGGGCAGCAGCGCCGGCGACCTGGTCCTCCCCATCGCCGTGGCCGGCGGCGCCGCCGCGCTCGGGGCGTACGCCTGGACCCGGCGCCGGCGGCGCACCGCGACCCGTACCACCCCCGGGGGCGACCGGGCCGGCTGGAGCAGCGGCCCGCCGCCCGAGGTGCCGCTCGCCGAGCTGGACACCCGGGCCCGGCAGGCCCTGGTCGACACCGACGACGCGCTCCGCACCAGCCAGGAGGAGCTGGGCTTCGCCGCCGCCCAGTTCGGCGACGACGCCGCCCGCCCGTTCCACGACGCGGTCGGCTGCGCCAGAACCCAGCTCATGGGCGCCTTCCGGCTGCGCCAGCGGCTCGACGACGCCCACCCGGAGGACGACACGGAGCGCCGGCGGATGCTCGACGAGATCCTCTCCCGGTGTACGGAGGCCAACAGACGGCTCGACGCGGAGTCGGACGCCTTCGACCGGCTGCGCGCCCTGGAGCGGAACGCTCCGGAGGCGCTGGCCTCGGCCCGGCGCGCGTTCGCCGGACTCGACGGCCGGGTGCTCACCGCGGAGGCGACGCTGTCGGTGCTGCGGGACCGGTACGCCGCGTCCGCCGCCGCGCCCGTCGCGGACAGCGCCGTACAGGCCAGGGAGCGGCTGCTGTTCGCCGGGCACAGCCTGGACCGGGCGGACGCGGCGGTCGCGGGCTCCGACAACGGGGCCGCGGCCGTCCAGGTGCGGGCGGCGGAGGGCGCGCTGGCACAGGCGGCCCGGCTGGTGGAGGCCGTGGACCGGCGCGCCCAGGAGCTGGCGGAGGCCGCGGGCCGGCTGCCGGGGGCGCTCACCGAGACGGACAGCGACCTGGCCGAGGCGGGCGGGCTGCTGAAGGGCACGGCCGAGGGGACGCCGACGGCCGGTCTCCAGGGCAGTATCGCGCGGGCCGGGACCGTCGCCGCCGAGGTGCGCGCGGAGCTGGCGGCCGGACCGTACGACCCGATCGACGCGCTGCGGCGGGTCGAGGAGGCGGACGCGGCCCTGGACGAGGCGCTGGCGGGGGCGCGGGAGAACGAGCAGGGCGCTCGGCGGTCCCGGGAGCTGCTCGGCCAGGCGACGCTGGGTGCCCGTTCGGCGATCGGCGCGGCGGCCGACTACATCACCACCCACCGGGGCGCGGTCGGCAGCGAGGCGCGGACCCGGCTGGCGGAGGCCCAGCGGCGGCTGCGGCGCTCGGACGAGCTGGCGGGCGGCCCGGGGGCGGGCCGGACCGACGCCCGGGGCGCGCTGGCCGAGGCACAGCAGGCGGACGCGCTGGCACGGCAGGCACAGCGCCTGGCCGAGGAGGATGTGCGCGGCTTCGGCGGCGGGGGCGGGGGCGGGGGCGGTTTCGGTCCCGGCGGTGCGCGGGGGCCGGGCGGTGGCCTCGGGGGCGCGGTGCTCGGCGGAATCCTCCTCGGCGGCCTCTTCGGCGGCGGAAGAGGCGGCGGCGGTTTCGGCGGCGGGGGCTTCGGCGGCGGTCCCGGGAGCTTCGGCGGCGGCGGGACCCGGGGCCGTATGGGAGGTGGCCGGTTCTGAACCCGGGTCCGGTCCCGGCTCCCGGCGCCCGTCCCCACCCGCTCCCACTCCACCCCCGGACCCCGGGCCCCCGGGCCTCCGGCCCCCGGCTCACCAGGAGAAGCACCATGACCAAGCAGACCGTCCTCGGCCGCGTCACCCAGTTGGCGAAGGCCAACATCAACGCCCTGCTCGACCAGGCCGAGGATCCGGAGAAGATGCTCGACCAGTTGATCAGGGACTACACCGACAACATCGCCGAGGCCGAGGCGGCGGTGGCGGGCACCATCGGCAATCTGCGGCTGATGGAGCAGGACCACGAGGAGGACGCGGCGGCGGCCCGGGAGTGGGGCGGCAAGGCGCTGGCGGCCAGCCGGAAGGCGGATGAGCTGCGGGTGGCCGGGCAGGGCGCGGAGGCGGACCGGTTCGACCATCTGGCGAGGATCGCGCTGCAGCGGCAGCTCCAGTCCGAGCGGGAGGCACGGACGGCGGAGCCGGTGATCGCCTCCCAGTCGGAGATCGTGTCCGAGCTGCGGACCGGTCTCGACCGGATGAAAGCGAAGCTCGGGCAGCTGGGGGCCAAGCGGGACGAGCTGGTGGCCCGCTCGCGGACGGCGGACGCCCAGAACCGGATGCTGGACGCGGTGAAGAGCGTCGATGTGCTGGACCCGACGAGCGAGCTGCACCGCTTCGAGGACAAGGTCCGGCGGGAGGAGGCACGGGCGCTGGGGAAGCGGGAGCTGGCGGCGTCCTCGCTGGACGCCCAGTTCGAGCGGTTGGACAGCCTGGGCGACACGGCCGAGGTGGAGGCGCGGCTCGCCGCTCTGAAGACCGGGGCCTGAGGTGCGGGCCGGAAGCGGGAGCAGGAGCCGGGGCCGGGGCAGAAGGGCCGCCCCGGAGCCGTGCGCCGGGCCCCGGGTCAGAACATGCTGAGCAGTTGCTCCACCGTGGGCTCGGCCGCCGGTCCCCCGGCGGGCAGCGCGAGTTCGAACCAGACGGTCTTGCCGATCGGGGTGCGCCGGGAGCCCCAGGCCGCGCTGAGCAGCCCGACCAGCTGAAGCCCCCGGCCGCCCTCGTCGGTGTCGCGGGCGCGCCGCCTGCGGGGCTGCACCAGACCCGCGTCCCAGACCTCGCAGACGAGGGTGCGGTCGCGCAGCAGCCGCAGCCGGATCTCGCCCTCGCCGTACCGCAGGGCGTTGGTGACCAGCTCGCTGACGAGCAGTTCGACGGTGTCCGTCAGGGCTTCGAGGTCCCAGGAGGCCAGCAGGGCGCGCGAGAGTTCACGCGCCCGGCCGACCGAGCGGGGCTCGCGCGGCAGCACCCAGTCGCCGACGGCCTCGGCGGGCAGCCCCTGCACCCGGGCCATCAGCAGCGCGATGTCGTCCTCGCCGTGCCGGGTGTTGAGCGTGTTCAGCACGTGGTCGCAGACGTCCTCCAGCGACCGGGAGAGATCGGCCCGCACCGCCTCGGCGGGAGCGCCGGCGCGGACCGCCGGGTCGGACCCCACCGTCCGTACCGCCGGCTCGGACCCCGCCGTCCGGGTGCGCGAGGGCTCGGCGAGGGCGGTGCGGAAGGCCCGCAGCCCCTCGTCCAGCGGATGGTGCCGGGATTCGACCAGACCGTCGGTGTAGAGCGCGAGGAGCGCCCCCTCGGGCAGCTCGACCTCCACCTCCTCGAAGGGCTCGCCGCCCACGCCGAGCGGCATCCCCGGCGGTACGTCGAGCAGCAGCGCCTCCTGGCCCGGCTCGACCAGCACCGGGGGCAGATGCCCGGCGTTGGCGAAGGTGCAGCGGCGGGTGACCGGGTCGTAGACGGCGTACACACAGGTCGCGAGGTAGACCTCGGAGAGGTCGGCCCCGGGGGACTTGTGGGCCGTCCGGGACGCCTGCTGGGCGCCGATCGGGCTGCCGAGCCCCCGGGCGATCTCGTCGAGCGCGGAGAGCACCTCCGCCGGTTCGAGATCGAGGAGGGCGAGGGTCCGCACGGCGGTGCGCAGCTCCCCCATGGCGACGGCGGCCCGCAGCCCGCGCCCCATCACATCGCCCACGACCAGGGCGGTGCGGTGGCCCGGCAGTTCGATGACGTCGAACCAGTCGCCGCCGACCTCGGTGGCGGTGTTGCCGGGGAGGTAGCGGCAGGCGATGTCCAGCCCGGCGGCCTCGGGGTCACCGGGGGGCAGCAGGCTGCGCTGGAGGATGAGGGCGCGCTCGTGCTCCCTGCGGTAGAGCCGGGCGTTGTCGATGCAGACGGCGGCGCGGGCGGCCAGCTCGACGGCGAGCGCCCGGTCGCGCTCCCCGAAGGGTTCGCTGCCCTTGGTGCGGGAGAACTGGACCAGCCCGACGACCCGGTCGTGGGCGACCATCGGGACGGCGAGGGTGGACTGCACCAGGCTGCCGTCCCGGCCGGGTATGGACTGGACCCTGGCGGTGCGCAGCGCGGCGGCGCACGGCGAGTGGAAGGAGTAGCGGTGGACCTCGCCGACGGCGGTGGGCGCGCCGTCGCGGGAGCCGCACCCCGGGGTGGTGATCAGCGGGGAGTCGGAGACGGCGCTGGCGAAGGCGACCCGGCGCAGGGCGGCGCTCCCGCCGCCGAAGTTCTCGGCCCCGGGCGAGTCCCACCGGCCGGGCGGTGCCTCCTCGCCGGTGAGCAGATCCTGGACCAGGTCGACCGAGGCGAGGTCGCAGAAGCCGGGGACGGCGACGTCGAGCAGTTCGCGGGCGGTGGTCTCCAGATCGAGGGAGTTGCCGATCCGGGCGCTGGCCTCGTTGAGCAGGGCGAGGTTGCGGCGGGCGCTGGCGGCCTCGCGGACGGCGGCGTGGCGGCGGGTCACATCGGTGCCGACCCCGGCGACGCCGATGGGGCGGCCGGAGCCGCTGTGCACCCGGTAGAGGTTGACGGACCAGTGCCTGCGGTCGGCGCCGTCCCGGGCCACCCCGACGAGCTGGAGGTCGACCGCGGGCTCCCCGGTCTCCAGGACCCGGCGGAGCGCCGCGTCCATCCGTTCGGCCTCGGGGCGGGAGAGGTAGTCGTGGACGGTGCGTCCCCGGTGGTCCTCGATGCTGCCGCCGAAGACGGTGGCGACGCGCTGGTTGGCGCGCTGGACCCGCAGATCGGTGCCGAAGAGCAGAAATCCAAAAGGGGATTGTCCGAAAATGGCCTGTGAGGCGGCCAGATCGGTCTCCACCTGCCGCAGGGTCCGGACATCGACGACCAGACAGAGCGCCGCTCGCTCGCCGTTCTCCGTCTCGCTGGGCATCACATAGACCTCGGCGACCCCTCGGGGCTCGGCCCGTCCCGGCACACGGAAGGGGACCAGACCGGTCCACTCCTTGCCGTCGAGGATCTCGCCGACCTGCCGGCGGCCCTGTGTCCGCAGGTCGGACGAGAGGAAGACCTCGACCGGGTCCTTGCCCCTGACCTCGGCGGCAGTGATGCCGAAGAGATCGGCGGCACGCCGACTCCACTGGTCGACCAGCCCATCGGGGCCGATCGAGAAGGCGGCGGCCCCTATCGAGTCATAGATCGAGCCAGGCGGGCTGCTCTGCCATACGACACCGTTCGTCGTCCCAGGTATCTCGCTCACGCGACCGTCCCCTCCAGCTCACCGCACCGGACCGGCCATGACCGCAGTATTCAGCACTACGGCTCTGACGCACACGGCGTTCACGATCACAGCACGGTCTCGTTCATTTTGCGCCGACTCAGCGGTGATCGTTATCCCTTCACACTCTTAACCAGTAAGAGCCAGCTCGAACCACACTGTCTTCCCTGTCCTGCCCCTTCGGGTACCCCAGCGTCGCGCGGTTCCGGCGATGAGTTGAAGACCGCGTCCGCCCTCGTCGTCGGGGGCGGCGACGCGCTCCGTGGGCGGATCGGGCAGCGGATCGGAGACCTCCACCAGCAGGAAGGGCGCGTTCCCGTTCCGCTCGCGGTGGCCCAGCCGGACTCCGATGGGGCCGGAGGCATAGCGCAGGGAGTTGGTCACCAGCTCGCTGACCAGCAGGACCGTCACATCGGCGACAGCGGGGTCGAGCCCCCAGGCGCGCAGTGTGTCCCTGACGGCATGACGGGCGGTGCGCACCGCACCGGGCTCGGCGGGGAAGGTCCACTCGGCGCGCGCGCCGTCGGAGTCGATCACGCCGCTCACTTCCCGGACCAGCAGCAGACCCGCATCCCTTGTAGGGGGGCTAATCACCACATACCCGATATTTGGGACGAGATACCCGCTCAGCCCGTTAAGTGGTGCATGGTTGACACAAACGGCGTACGGACGGGGCCCCGCGCCCTCCGGGGCGCGCCGAACCGCCCCCGGGGACCGCCGTGAGCGCGCCCGCGGGCGGCGGAGGAGGTCATCGCAGGGTGCCCGATGCCTTGAGGTCGTCGAAGAGGAGCTGGTCGACCGGGGGGACGAGGGCGCGGTCGGCGTAGGAGAACCACGCCATCTCCTCGATCTCGGCGCTGGCCACGAGGCTGCCCCGGTACTCGCCGGTGTAGCAGCTCATCCGCACCACCGCGCCGCCCGTCAGCTTCTCGTCCCGGGCCTCATAGGTGCCCACATGGGCCACGGTCGCGGGGACGATCGACACCGTCAGCTCCTCCGCCACCTCGCGCAGCAGGGTTTCGAGATCGCTCTCCGCGCCCTCGCGCTTGCCGCCGGGGATGTAGAAGACATCTTTCCCCCGGGGGCGCGCGCAGAGAATCCTGCCGCCCTCCACCCGTACCCATGCCACCGTGTCGATCAATGCCGGCATTGCCTGCCTCACTCACGCGGAACCCGGTCAGGCTGGAGACCCTACCGGGGCGCCGCGCTCCGCCCTCGGGCGGGCGGACCGCGGGGGGAGCGCGGGGGGAACGCGCCAGGGGGCCGCGCGCCCGGCACGGGTCGGTCCGGCATCCGGGGCCGGGAGCCCCGGGCCGCTGTGGATCGGCGGCGGGCCGGCGGCAGACCGGCGGCGGGCGCGTCCGGTCAGTAGGCGGTGGTCCGCCCGACGCGCTCCACCCAGTAGAGCTGCTCGCGTCCGGCGACATCGAGCGTGTCGGCCATCTGCTGGGCCTCGTCCTCGGTCGCGTACCGACCGACGCGATAGCAGTTGCCGTTGTCGTCCTGGCGTATGACGAGCCAGGGGAGCACCGGGCCGGCGTCATTCATCGCGCACCTCCCCACCTCGCTCCGCGGGCCATCGGAAGTGGCCCGGAAACCGCGCTATGCATATGCCAGAGCCTACGCCTGACCCTCACTCAGCGGATACGGATTCACACAAAGAGAAAGGAAAGAGGGGGCGCGTCCGATCACGCGCGCCCCTCCCCCGACGCCGGACGACCCGGGATCACCCTCCTCCGGCCCGGGCCCCTCCGCCCCGGCCGGGCCGCCTCAGCGGGCCGCCTCAGCGGGCCACTTCACCGGGTCACTTCACCGGGAGGTGGTAAGCGATCCGGAAGCGGTCCGAGGGGACGACGAGGTCCGCCGTCTCGACCGCGCGCCCCGAGGCGTAGTACGTCCGCGCCAGGACCAGCACCACCTGTCCCGGCGCCCCGCCGAGAGCGCGCAGTTCCTCCGTGAGCCCGGGGCGCGCGCCGATCTCCTCCGCGACGTTGTCCACGACCAGGCCGATGGCGGCCATCCGCTCCACCACCCCGCGCCCGCCCACCGGCCCCTCCTCGGGCAGCATCACCGGGGTGCGCCCGGTGAGGTCGAGCGGCTCCCAGGAGGTGGAGAGCATCATCGGCTCGCCGCCGTCGCGGAACACATAACGCGTACGCATCAGGGGCGCGCCGGCCTCGACGCCCAGCCGCTCGGCGATCCCGGCGCCCGCCGGCGCGCGCTCACTGCCGGACTCCCAGGTGCCGCGGACGCCGTCGGCGGTCTGCTCCTGGCGGAAGAGGGAGGAGCCGGAGGCGGGCCGGTAGCCGGAGCGGGAGATACGGCGCGGCACCGGCCGCTCGCGCACATAGGTGCCGGAGCCCGAGCGGCCCTCCACCAGGCCCTCGGCCATCAGGACCCGGCGCGCCTCCAGGGCGACCGTGTCGGAGACTCCGTACTCCCGGCAGATCCGGGCCTGGGAGGGGAGCCGGGAGTGCGGCGGCAGGGAGCCCGTGACGATCTGCCGGCGGAGATCGCTCGCGATGCGCTGGTAGGCGGGCTGCTCACCGAAGGCCACTGATCACTCCCATCATCTTGACATACGGCAACAGACTGACAACCGTGGGTTGTTGACCGCAACCATGGGCCAAGGTTTCACCCGAAGTGATGAGTTGGACGCCGGAGACGGTTACCCCAGGTACCCGCGCCCGGACCATTGACCTCAATGGTCCAGACCAATACGGTCCTGACTGCACGACGCCGTTCACGGAAATGCTCCCGCGTACGCGTACGCGGGGGCACGCACAGGAATGAGTCCCATGCGTCGAAGAACCCTTGTACGCACCACGGTCGCGGTCAGCTCCCTCGCGCTCCTCGCGACGATCGCCCCCGCCGCCACCGCCACCGCCGACACCTCCGCACAGGCCCGGTCCGAGGCCCGAGCCCAGGCGGCGGACCGGGACCGGGGCCAGGACCGCGACGATGACGACGACGACGACCGCAAGCGCTCGTACAAGCGCATCGGCTACTTCAGCCAGTGGGGCATCTACGGCCGGGACTACCACGTCAAGAACCTGGAGACCAGCGGCCAGGCGGCGAAGCTGACCCATATCAACTACGCCTTCGCCAATGTCAGCCCCGAGGGCAAGTGCCTGATCACCGGCCCCCTCGGCGAGGCCGACTCCTGGGCCGACTACGTCCGCCCCGTGGACGCGTCCCAGTCGGTGGACGGCGTCGGCGACACCGCCGACCAGCGGCTCGCGGGCAACTTCAACCAGCTGCGCGAGCTGAAGGCCAAGAACCCGAACCTCAAGGTGCTGATCTCGCTCGGCGGCTGGACCTGGTCCACCCACTTCTCCGAGGCGGTCTTCACGGCGGAGAAGCGCAAGTCGCTGGTCTCCTCCTGCCTCGACATCTACATCAAGGGCAATCTGCCCGTGGACGGCGCGCGCGGCGGCGAGGGCGCGGCGGCCGGGGTCTTCGACGGCGTGGACATCGACTGGGAGTGGCCCGGCTCGGCGGGCGAGGCGGACACCCCGTACCGCCCGGAGGACAAGAAGAACTTCACCGCGCTGGTGAAGGAGTTCCGGACCCAGCTCGACGCGCACGCCAGGAGCGAGGCGCGGAAGACGGGCAAGAAGGCCAAGCACTACGACCTCTCCGCCTTCGTCCCGACGGCCCCCGCCAAGATCGACGCGGGCTTCGAGGTCCCGAAGATCATGCGGGACTTCGACTTCGTCAACCTCCAGGGCTACGACTTCCACGTCTCGGGCGAGAAGACCACCGCCCAGCAGTCCGCGCTCTACGCGAAGAACGACTTCAGCGTCCACCAGACGGTGGGCGACTGGCTGAAGCGCGGCGCCCCGGCACACAAGCTGGTCGTGGGCATGCCGTTCTACGGCCAGGGGTGGACCGGCGTCTCCGGCGGCGGCGACGGCATGGGCCAGCCGGCCGAGCGGCCCGCCCCCGCGGTGCACCAGCCGGGCTTCGAGGACTACAAGGTCCTCAAGAAGCTGGCCGATTCGGGGAAGTACCAGGTCCACCGGAAGCACGGCCAGGCGTGGCTGTTCGACGGGACCACCCTGTGGACGTACGACGACCCGAAGGTGCTCGACGCCAAGACCGAGTACATCCGTGACCGGGGTCTCGGCGGGGCGATGTTCTGGTCCCTCGACGGGGACACCGAGAACGGCGAGCTGGTGAAGGCCGTCGACCGCGGGCTGAAGCGGCGCTGACGGCATCCGCGCGCCCCGGACAGGGGTCGGGGCGCGACCGGTACGGGGCCGGTGTTCCAGGGCTGTCGGTGGCCCGGGGGCACCGGCCTCCCGCGTGTACGTCTCAGGAGGCGGGCCCGTCGGGTCCGGCGGGGGTGGCGGGGGCGCCGGGGACGGCTCGGTCCGCCGGGGGCACGGCCTCCAGCCCCAGCGCGCGGCGGATGGCGGACTCGGTCCCCACCTCCAGTGCCTTCTCGGCCGCCTGGGAGGTCCGCCAGAAGGCGTCCTCGCGATCGCTGTCCCGCTCCAGCGCCTTCAGATCGTCGTCCCGCTTCCCGTCCCGCCCCGCTTCCCCCCGCTTCTCCCTCTTCTCCTCCCATTTCCGCTCCCACTGTTCCTCCCACCGCTCGTCCCACCGCTCGTCACCGACCCGGGACGCCTTCCGCCACAGTCCGCCCGCCCGGTCGAACTCCGCGGCGCGCCGGTCCGCGGCCCCGGCCGCCCTCGCGGGCCAGTCGTACTCCCGCAGCACCCTCGCCTGCTCGGCGTGGACCGCGGCGGACTCCGCCGCCCACTCCCGGACGGCCTCGGCGTGCTCCGGCTCCGGCTGCCCCAGGAGGACGTCCCCGATCTTCGCCTCCAGCGCCACATAGGCGTACTGATCCCTGTTCAGTCCGCGCGCCGGCCCCCGGAGCGAGCCGGTGATCCGCGTCCCGTCCACGGTGGCGAGACCGCAGTGGACGGTCCGGTCCCCGGCGGCCCACTCCTCCCGGCCGGGCCGGTGGACGTACGGCTCCACATTCCGGGGAATCCGCCAGGGGTCCAGCACATACGCCAGGTGGAACGCGTCGCAGCGCTCCCAGGCCTCATGGGCGAGCGGTGTGTCGCCGGGGTACTCCGTGAAGCCGGTGACCGGGAAGGAGGCCGTGATCTCCCCCTCGTGGGGGGTGCCGCACCCGACCACATCGGCCGGCATCGCCGCGCCGTGGGCCGGTGGGTCCGTGCTGGGCAGACGGACGCAGTCCCCGCTGCGCAGCTCCGGTGCGCGCGGGCTCCGGGAGGCGTCCCTCCACCCCTCCCGGAAACCGTTCCACGCCTCCCCCGCCACACCGGTGAGCAGCAGCATCAGCACCAGCGCCGTGCTGAGGGAGGAGAGCGCCGCACCCGCGACCGCCAGCCCCCGGCCGCGCTGCCCCCGCCGCCGGATCTGCGCCAGCGCGATCAGCCCCAGCACCAGCCCGAGCGGCGGCAGACAGCAGACGACCCCGGTCACCAGGGAGGCGATGGAGAACCTGTTGACCGGGGCGGGCGCCGGGGGCGTCCCGTACCCCGGATACAGGTGATACGCCTGGTACGCGGGGTGCTGCCCGCCCGGACGGGGTGGCGGGGGTCCGCCCGGCTGTGCGGGGTCCACGGGTGCGGTGCTCCTCGTCGGATCGGGGATGCGGCAGGCCGGAATCGTATAAACCGAACGGCGGTGCCGGCGGCCCGGGTTGGGCTTTCCGACGCGGGAGCGGGGTGGCCGCCTCGGCGACCACCCCTGGATACGGCCCGGACTCAGAACTGGAGCGCCCAGGAGTCGATCTTCCCGGTGTCCTGCGCGGCGTTGTCGCCGACGCGCAGCTTCCAGACGCCGTTGGCGCTCTCGGACGACGCGTTCACCGTGTACGTGGTGTTCACGTTGTCGGCGCTGCCGCCCGACCCGTACGCCTTGAGGTTGTAGACGGTGCCGTCGGGGGCGACGAGATCGATCCGGAGGTCGCCGATGTAGGTGTGCTTGATGTCGACGGGCACGCTCAGGGCGGCGGGTGCGTTCCCGGGGACGCCGCTGACGGTGACCGGGGACTCCACCGTGGTGTTGTCGCTGATCGCGTAGTCGTTGACGTTCTCGAAGCGGTCACCGGGGGGCTGGGTCCCGCCCGCGCCGACCCGGAGCAGCCGGTTCGGGGAACCGGTGCCGGGAGAGGTCACCACACCGGTGGTGGCGGCGCCGGTGAGCGCGGTGGAGACCTGCGCCGGGGTCGCCGAGGGGTTCGCCGCGAGGTGGAGCGCCGCCGCGCCCGCGACATGCGGCGCCGCCATCGAGGTGCCGGAGATGGAGCTGGTGGCGGTGTCGTTGGTGTTCCAGGCGGAGGTGATGGCCGAGCCCGGGGCGAAGAGGTCGAGCACGCTGCCGTGGTTGGAGAAGCTGGAGCGGGCGTCGGTGCTGGTCGTCGAGCCGACGGTGAGGGCCTCGGTGACCCGCGCGGGCGAGTAATTGGAGGCGTCGGCGTTCGAGTTGCCGGCGGCGATCGCGTAGGTGATGCCGGAGGCGATGGAGTTGCGCACGGCGGCGTCGAGCGTCGCGTCGGCCCCTCCGCCGAGGCTCAGGTTGGCGACGGCCGGCTTGACGGCGTTCGCGGTCACCCAGTCGATGCCCGCGACGACCTGAGCGGTGGTGCCCGATCCGGCGTTGTTCAGCACCCGGACGCCGACGACCCTGGCCTTCTTGGCGACACCGTGCGCCGTCCCGGCGACGGTTCCGGCGACATGGGTGCCGTGGCCGTGGCCGTCCTGGGCGGTGTTGTCGTTGTCGATGGCGTCGTAGCCGTAGCTCGCCCGGCCGCCGAAGTCGCCGTGGGAGATCCTTACGCCGGTGTCGATGACATAGGCGGTCACCCCCTCGCCGGCGGTGTCCGGGTAGGTGTAGCTCTGGTTGAGCGGAAGGGCCGCCTGGTCGGTCCGGTCCAGACCCCAGGACGGCGGGTTGGTCTGGGTGGCGGTGGTGGTGAACACCCGGTTCTGCGCCACGGTGGCGACGGCCGGATCGGCGGCGAACTTCTTCGCCTGCGCCTCCGAGAGCTGCACCGCGTACCCGTTGAGCGCGGCCTCGTACGTCCGGTTGATCTTCGCCCCGTACGCGGCGGCGAGCGCCTTCCCGGCCCGGGACCCGGCGTCCACCGCGGAGTCACGGAGGGTGACGATATAGCTGTCCTTGATGACCCCCGGGGCCCCCGCGTTCTGAATAACCCCCTCCGCGGCCACCGGCCCGGCCGCGGTGGCGGCGGTGGCCGGAAGCACGGAGACCGCGCCGAGCGCGAGCGAGGCGACTGCTGTGGCGCTGACCGTGGTGAGTCTTCGACGCGAGATACGCATCACTGACATGGGGAGGTCCTCCTCGTTGAATGGCGCGTCACAGATAAAAGCGTCAGGTGCATGACATGAATGGGCCGCTGGATCTGCCATGCTCATGCCGTGCTTGCCTGCCGAGCGAAAGATTGTCCGACCCACGGGACCGGCACAAGGGCGCCCGGGGTGCTGTAACACTTGCGCCACACTGGCCATACAACTGTCATGCGCCGCAAGGCTGTTGATCGCTCGGGTCACAGGGGCGCCACAGGAGGCGGGGGGTGCGGGCCGGGGCCGCGCCGGCGCGCGGTGAGTGAGCACAGCGTGAGTGCCTGCCGAACCGCCTTCCGCCCCGAGGCGCAGGCCGAGCTTCGGAAGATCCCGCGCGAGACGGCGCCGCGCGTCCTGGCCGAGCCGACCGAGCCGGAAAGCGATCCGCCCGGCTTCAACACCACCGCACTCGTGTCCCAGCCGGATCGCCGGCGCCACGGGTCGGCGACTACCGCGTCGTCCACACGATCGACAACGGGGAGCCGGCGGTCCGGGCCGTTCACGTGGGGCACCGGCCCACCGTTCACGGCATCCGACCACCGCTGACCCCACGTCAGACTATCCAGCACCCATCAACAGCACGGGGACGACGAAGGGGCCGGGCTCGACAGAGCCCGGCCCCTTCTGACGTGTACGTTCGACTCAACGCTCGGCATACAGTAGGCGCACGGCTACACGTTGCAGCGGAACGTTCAACACACAGCTCCCACCTGCGGAAACGCGGTTCTCGGTGCCCTGATCCAGCACCGATCCAGCACGGTGCGAGTCCATCCGGCACATCCAGCACGCACGACCGCGACGAACACCCACCACCCGCGATGCGTTGTGTACACATGGGACACTCGGTACCCTTGGGCGCATGACGCAGCCGCTGCCCATAGAGTCCATCCGCGACGTGCGTGCCCACCTCGCCGAGGTCGTGGAGCGCGCCGATCGCGACGACGTACCCACAGTGATCACGCGCCGAGGCAAGGAAGTCGCCGCCGTCGTCTCCATCGAGGTACTGCGCAAGTATCAGGAATGGGAAGAGCGCGAGATCAATCGGATCATCGACGAGCGCATGGCCAACCCAGCACCCGGCATCCCGATCGAGGACATCATGAGGGAGACGCTGGCGCGCAGTGAGTGAGTACCGAACCGTCTTCCGCCCCGAGGCGCAGGCCGAACTTCGGAAGATCCCTCGCGACATGGCGCTGCGCATCCTGGCCAAGCTGACCGAGCTGGAGACCGACCCCCTCGGTTTCCACACCATCGCACTCGTGTCACAACCCGACCGCCGTCGCCTGCGGGTCGGCGACTACCGCGTCGTCTACACGATCGACAACGGAGAGCTCGTGGTGTGGGTCGTTCACGTCGGACACCGCTCCACCGTCTACGACACTTGATGCTGGCTGAGTCGGCGTCAGAACATCCAGCACCCATCCAGCACGGTGACGACGAAGGGGTCGCCTCCCGGAGGAGGCGACCCCATCTGAACTGGACGTTTGCCAGATCAGCAACGTGGCGCTACGTGACGCATCACACGTTGAACCGGAACTCCACCACATCGCCGTCCTGCATCACATACTCCTTGCCCTCCATGCGCGCCTTCCCCTTCGCGCGCGCCTCCGCCACCGAGCCCGTCTCGACGAGGTCGCCGAAGGAGATGACCTCCGCCTTGATGAAGCCCTTCTGGAAGTCGGTGTGGATCACACCGGCCGCCTCCGGGGCGGTCGCGCCCTGGGGGATCGTCCAGGCGCGGGTCTCCTTGGGGCCGGCCGTCAGATAGGTCTGGAGGCCGAGGGTGGCGAAGCCGACGCGGCCGAGGGTGGCGAGGCCGGGCTCCTCCTGGCCCATGGACTGGAGGAGCTCCAGGGCCTCGTCGTCGTCCAGCTCGATCAGCTCGGACTCGATCTTGGCGTTGAGGAAGATGGCCTCCGCCGGGGCGACCAGGGCGCGCTGCTCGTTCTTGAAGTCCTCGTCGACCAGTTCGTCCTCGTCGACGTTGAAGACATAGAGGAAGGGCTTGGTCGTCAGCAGGTGCAGCTCGTGCAGCAGGTCGCCCTGCTCCGTGCCCTTGGTGACACCGGCCGAGAACAGGGTCTCGCCCGACTCCAGGATCTTCTGCGCCGCCTCGACCGCCGCGAGGACCGCGATCTTGTCCTTCTGGAGGCGGGACTCCTTGGTCAGGCGCGGGACCGCCTTCTCGACCGACTGGAGGTCGGCGAGGATCAGCTCGGTGTTGATGGTCTCGATGTCGTCCTTGGGCGAGACCTTGCCGTCCACATGGACGACGTTCTCGTCCTTGAAGGCCCGGATGACCTGGCAGATCGCATCCGACTCCCGGATGTTCGCCAGAAACTTGTTCCCCAGGCCCTCGCCCTCGCTGGCGCCGCGCACAATGCCCGCGATGTCCACGAAGTCCACCGTCGCGGGCAGAATCCGCTGCGATCCGAAGATCTCCGCGAGCGTGGCGAGACGGGCGTCGGGGACGCCGACCACACCCACATTGGGCTCGATCGTGGCGAACGGGTAGTTGGCCGCCAGCACGTCGTTCTTGGTCAGGGCGTTGAACAGGGTCGACTTGCCGACATTCGGCAGACCGACGATTCCGATCGTGAGCGACACGTTGGCGACTTCCTGAGTGAGGGCTGGGGGACGAGGCGGAGAGGGGCCCGTGGACGGGCCGATCCCCCAGTTTACGGGCGGGGCGAAGCGGGCACGGACGGGAGCCGCCGCTCGAACCTTTCGCCAAGGTCGCCCAAAGGGCGTGTCCCGCACCTGATTCCTCCCCACTCGCCGCCTACGTTGGTCGCGTGGAGCAGCCCAGGACCCGTCCCCCCCAGAGCCGGCAGCGGCCCCAGCCCCCTCTGTCGTCACCGAGCGCGCTCGCCGAGAGCCCCGCCGTGTACGGCGTACGGCCCTCCGCGCGCCCGGCGCGTCCCGTGCCGCCGGTGGTGCGCACCCTGCGCCGGCTGCCCGGCCCACGGCTGACGGGTCTCGGCGGCGGGCTCTTCGCCTGTGTCGCGATGCTGCTGATCGGAACGCTGGACCGGCTGCTCCTGGACGGCTCCGCCGTGGTGTACGGGGTGCTCTTCCTGCCCGTCTGCGCGCTCACCGCGCTCTGGGTGCGGGAGGCGGACATCGTCACCGCCCCGATCGGGGTGCCCATCGCCTTCGCCACCGGCATCGTGCCGATCTCCGGCGGCGAGGGCGGCCTCGGCGAGCAGATCATGGCCGTGGTGACGGCGCTGGCCCTGCACGCGGGCTGGCTGTACGGCGGCACCCTCGTCGCCGGGCTGATCTCCTGTGTCCGGAAGGTACGCCAGATGGGGCGGCGCAGGCGCCGGGTGCGGCCCGGGCCGCCGGTGAGGCCGGGCCGCCGGTGAGGCCGGGCCGCCGGTAGCCGGTCGGTCGTCAGTGGCGGCAGTCGGTACGCGGGGGCCGCTCAGCCCCGGCCGCCGGCCGACGCCATGGCCGCGCCCACGATCCCCGCGTTGTTCTGGAGCTCCGCCGGAACGATCTCCGCCCGGATGCCCTCCAGATGCGGCAGGAACTTGTCCGCCTTGCGGCTCACCCCACCACCGATGATGAACAGCTCCGGCGAGAACAGCATCTCCACATGGGCGAGGTACTTCTGGAGCCGGTGCGCCCAGTGGTGCCAGCTGAGGTCCTCGTCCTCCTTCGCCCTGGTCGAGGCGTGCTTCTCGGCCTCCCGGCCGTGCAGCTCCAGATGGCCCAGCTCGGTGTTGGGCACCAGGCGCCCGTCGATGAAGACCGCGCTGCCGATCCCCGTACCGAGGGTCAGCAGCATCACCGTCCCCCCGCGGCCGCGGCCGGCCCCGAAGGTCATCTCGGCGACCCCGGCGGCGTCCGCGTCGTTCAGCAGGGTCACCTCGGCCCCGTCGAGCCGCTCGCTCAGCAGCTTCGCGGCGTCCAGGTCGATCCAGCCCTTGTCGACATTGGCCGCGCTGCGGGTGACGCCCCCGGTCACCACGCCGGGGAAGGTGATGCCGACCGGGCCCGACCACCCGAAGTTCCGCACCACCTCGGCGACGCCGTCCGCCACCGCGTCCGGTGTCGCCGGGTGCGGGGTCAGCACCTTGTGGCGCTCCTGGGCCAGGTCGCCGCGGTCCAGATCCACGGGAGCGCCCTTGATCCCCGAGCCGCCGATGTCCACTCCGAAGACGTTCATGGAGCCAACGTTACGGGCAGCGCCCGGCTGTTACTCGTCGGACGAGGCCACGGAGGCGGGGACCTGCGCGGTCCCGGCCGCCTTCGCCATCAGCTCGGCGGCCTCCGCGCGCAGATCGCGGCGCAGCTCCTTCGGCAGCGAGAAGGTGATCGACTCCTCGGCGGCCTTCACCAGCTCCACGTCCTGGAAGCCGCGCTGCGACAGCCACTCCAGCACGCCCTCGACGAGGATCTCCGGCACGGAGGCCCCGGAGGTGAGACCGACCGTGGAGACGCCCTCCAGCCAGCTCTCCTCGATCTCGGCCGCCTCGTCGACCAGGTGGGCGGCGCGGGCGCCGGCGCCGAGGGCGACCTCCACCAGCCGGACGGAGTTCGAGGAGTTCTTCGAGCCGACGACGATGACCAGGTCCGCGTCGGCGCCCATCTGCTTGACCGCGATCTGGCGGTTCGACGTGGCGTAGCAGATGTCGTCGCTGGGCGGGGAGATGAGCTGCGGGAACTTCTCCTTCAGCCGGTCGACGGTCTCCATCGTCTCGTCGACGGAGAGGGTGGTCTGGGAGAGCCAGACGACCTTGGAGTCGTCGCGGACCTCGACCTTGGCCACATCGTCGGGGCCGTCGACCAGGGTGATGTGGTCGGGGGCCTCGCCGGAGGTGCCGATGACCTCCTCGTGGCCCTCGTGGCCGATGAGGAGGATGTCGTAGTCCTCCTTGGCGAACCGGACGGCTTCCTTGTGCACCTTGGTGACCAGGGGGCAGGTCGCGTCGATGGTCGCGAGGTTGCGGCCGGCGGCCTCGTCGTGGACGACCGGGGCGACGCCGTGGGCGGAGAACATGACGATGGACCCCTCGGGGACCTCCGCCGTCTCCTCGACGAAGATCGCGCCCTTCCGTTCCAGGGTCTGGACGACGTACTTGTTGTGGACGATCTCGTGGCGGACATAGACCGGCGAGCCGTACTGCTCCAGGGCCTTCTCAACGGCGATCACGGCGCGGTCCACGCCCGCGCAGTAGCCACGGGGAGCGGCGAGCAGGACGCGGCGGGCGGGAGACGTAGCAGTCATGGACCCATCGTAAGGCCGTTCAGAACAGGCGAGCCGCCGGTGCCTGGGGGAAGACTGGGACGGCACGCGACGGACGGAGGGCCGGATGACCAAGGGCAGGGGCCAGGACACGGGCGCGGTCGCGGGCGCGGTCCCGGCCGGAGGGGAGCTTCGGCGGAGTCTCGGGTTCCGGGATCTGGTGGTCTACGGTCTGCTCTTCATCGCGCCCATGGCCCCCGTGGGCGTGTACGGCACCCTCGACGCCAAGTCGCACGGCGCGGTCGCGCTGGTGTACGCGGTGGCCACCGTCGCGATGGCGTTCACCGCCCTCAGCTACGCCCAGATGGTGCGGGTCGCCCCGCAGGCCGGGTCGGTCTTCACCTACGCCCGGAAGGCGCTGGGCGAGGGGCCCGGGTTCATCGCCGGGTGGATGGCGCTCCTGGACTATCTGCTGATCCCGGCCGTCGCGTATCTCTTCTCCGGGATCGCGATGGAGGCGCTGGTCCCCCAGGTGGACCGGTGGGTGTGGACGGGGATCGCCGTCGTGGTGACCACGCTGCTGAATCTGTGGGGGGTGCGGGCGGCGGCCCGGGTGGGGTTCGCGGTGCTGGCGATGGAGATCGTGGTGCTGGTGGTCTTCGTGGTGTCGGCGGTGGTGGTGCTGGCGCGGGACGGGGCGCGGCGCGACTGGCTCTCGCCGCTCACCGGGGACACCGCTTTCTCGATGACGGCCGTGTTCGGCGCGGTGTCGGTGGCGGTGCTGTCGTATCTGGGCTTCGACGCGATCGCCTCCTTCGCGGAGGAGGTGACGGGCGGGTCGCGGAAGGTCGCCAGGGCGGTGCTGTTCTGCCTGGGGCTGGCGGGGGTGCTGTTCTTCGTCCAGACGTATCTGGTGGCGCTGCTGGAGCCGGTGTCGTCGGCGGAGCTGGCGGCCGATCCGGCCCGGCAGGGGTCGGCGTTCTACGACGCGGTGGATGTCTCGGTCGGGTCCTGGCTGCACGATCTGATCGCGGTGAGCAAGGCGATCGGCGCGGCGTTCGCGGCGCTGGCGGGGCAGGCGGCGGCGGGGCGGCTGCTGTTCGCGATGGCGCGGGAGCGGCGGCTGCCGAAGGTGCTGGCCCGCACCGACCGGGGTACGCCGAGGGTGGCGCTGCTGCTGGCGGCGGCGGTGAATCTGGTGGCGGCGGTGTGGGCGGCGCGGCGGGCGGACGGGCTGGACCACCTGGTGTCGGTGGTGGACATCGGGGCGCTGACGGCGTTCGTGCTGCTGCACGCGAGCGTGGTGGGGTGGTTCGTGGTGCGGCGGATGGAGGGGCCGCCGCGGTGGTGGAGGCATTTGGTGGCGCCGGCGGTGGGGGCGGCGATCCTGATCGCGGTGATGGTGGAGGCTTCGGGGACGTCGCAGGTGGTGGGGGTGGTGTGGCTGGGGGTGGGCCTGGTGGTGCTGGCCTTCCTCTGGGGCCGCCCCAGCCCCCCGGGGGCCCCGGAGCGCTGATGCGCGGGGCCTCGCGGGCGTTTGAGGGCCGCGCACCGGCCCAGCCGCGCCGGTGGGTGCCTCCCCCAGAGGCAGCTCTGGGGGGAGATCGAGCCGCACCATCCCAGCCCCGGTTGAGCCGCACCATCCCAGCCCCGGTTGAGCCGCACCATCCCAGCCCCGCCGACCGGGCCGAGGCACGGAATCCGGCCCCGCCGACGAGCTGAGGCACCACATCCGGCCCCGCCGCCGTTTGAGCCGTACACCTCGGCTTCCCCCTGACGTTTGAGCCGCACCTCCAGCCCCCGCCGGCGGCTGGGGCGCACCACCTCAGCCCCTCCGGCGATTGAGGAGCGGGGGTTCGGGGGCCGGCCCCCGAACCGGGCCCGCAGGGTGCGGGGCTCCCGCGGCACAGGGGCCGTCCTCGAACCCCCGCTCCGGCTGGGAAGCCCAAGGCACCCGAGGTGCGGAGCCGTCCTCGGATGACGGGGCGGCCGGAGAAGGGCCCGTGGGGAATGGCGCGGGAGGGGTGTCCGAGGGGGCCGTTAGGCTCGGGGGATGGCTTTGAATACGTCGCCCGAGACGCCGCTCCCCGTCGGCGAGGTGTCCCGGCTGATCGGCGGGTGGATCGACCGGCTCGGCGCGGTCTGGGTCGAGGGCCAGATCACCCAGCTCTCGCGCCGCCCCGGCCAGGGAGTCGTCTTCCTCACCCTCCGCGACCCGTCCCACGACATCTCCGTCGGCGTCACCTGCTACCGCCAGGTCTTCGACGCCGTCGCGGGCGTCGTCACGGAGGGCGCCCGCGTCGTCGTGCACGCCAAACCCGAGTGGTACGCGCCGCGCGGCCAGCTCTCCCTGCGGGCCGTGGAGATCCGGCCCGTCGGCGTCGGCGAGCTGCTGGCGCGGCTGGAGCAGCTCAAGCGCTCCCTCGGCGCCGAGGGCCTCTTCGCCCCCGAGCGCCGCAAACCCCTCCCCTTCCTCCCGCATCGGGTGGGCCTGGTCTGCGGCCGGGCCTCCGCCGCCGAGCGCGACGTCCTGGAGAACGCCCGCCGCCGCTGGCCCGCTGTCCGCTTCGAGGTGCGCAATGTCGCCGTGCAGGGGGTGCGCGCGGTCGCCCAGGTGGTCGCCGCGGTCCAGGAGCTGGACGGCATCCCCGAGGTCGATGTGATCATCGTGGCGCGCGGCGGGGGCAGCGTCGAGGATCTGCTCCCGTTCTCGGACGAGGCGCTGGTGCGCGCGGTGTCCGCGTGCCGTACGCCGGTGGTCTCCGCCATCGGCCACGAGCCGGACTCCCCGCTGCTCGACCTGGTCGCCGATCTGCGCGCCTCCACCCCGACGGACGCGGCCAAGAAGGTCGTCCCCGACGTGGGCGAGGAGCTGGAGCGGGTGCGGCTGCTGCGGGACCGCGCGCTGCGGACGGTCCAGGGGCTGCTGGAGCGCGAGGAGCGCGGTCTCGCCCACGCCCTGGGCCGCCCCTCGATGGAGCATCCGCACCGGATGGTGGAGCAGCGGGAGGCGGAGACGGACGCCCTGGTCGCCCGCAGCCGGCGGGTCCTGGGCCATCTGCTGGACCGGGCCGTGTCGGAGCTGGCGCACACCCGAGCCCGGGTGCTCTCGCTCTCCCCGGCGGCGACCCTGGAGCGGGGGTACGCGGTCCTCCAGCGGGAGGACGGGGCGGTGGTCCGCTCCCCCGATGAGGTCGCGGCGGGGGACGCGCTGCGGGCCCGGGTCTCGGCGGGCGAGTTCGCCGTCCGGGTGACGGAGTGAGCGGCGCGCCCCGGTCCGGCCCCCGCACCGGCCCCCGCGCCGGGAATGACACCCCACCCGAGGTCACAGAACCCGAGATCATGGAAATGGATCACATGACTGACAGCACGGCCGGCGGCTCCGACGGGACCGCGCCCGGCTACGAGCAGGCGAGGGACGAGCTGATCGAGGTGGTGCGCCGGCTGGAGGCGGGCGGCACCACCCTGGAGGAGTCGCTCGCGCTCTGGGAGCGCGGCGAGGAGCTGGCGAGGGTCTGCCGCCACTGGCTGGAGGGCGCCCGCGCCCGGCTGGACGCGGCGCTCCGCACCCCGGAGAGCGAGGGCGAGAGCGCGGAGAGCGACGGCACCGGCCCGCGGTGACCCCGGGAGCGGGGCCGGGAGGGGCGCGGCGGCTGTGCGTGCGGCATGTGAGTCCGGCCACGCCCCACAATTAGTTGAAATTTAATCTACTGCGCTACGGTTACACCCTCCCGTACGCCACTCCCCGCCCCGAAAGGTGCGCCGCATGCCCCTCGTCCTCGACCCCGTCGCGCAGGACCTCCTCTTCCGCGAGGCCCGCACCGCCAACACCTTCACCGACGAGCCGGTGACCGACGAGCAGGTCCAGGCGATCTACGACCTGGTCAAGTTCGGCCCCACCGCGTTCAACCAGAACCCGCTGCGGGTCATCCTGGTCCGCTCCGCCGAGGCCCGGGAGCGCCTGGTCGCGCACATGTCCGAGGGCAACCGGCCCAAGACCAGCACCGCGCCGCTCGTCGCGATCCTCGCCGCGGACAACGAGTTCCACGAGGAGCTGCCCCGGCTGATGCCGCACTTCCCGCAGGCCAAGGACGTCATCTTCGGCGACCGTCCGGTCCGCGAGGAGAACGCGAGCCTGAACGCCGCGCTCCAGGCCGCGTACTTCATCGTCGGCGTCCGCGCGGCCGGTCTCGCCGCGGGCCCGATGACCGGCTTCGACTTCGCCGGTGTGCGGAAGGAGTTCCTGGACGACGACCACACCCCGCTGATGGTCGTCAACATCGGCCGCCCGGGCGAGGACGCCAGCTTCCCGCGCAACCCCCGCCTGGACTACTCCGACGTGGTCACCACCGTCTGACCCGTCACGGGTACGCGACAGGGCCGCCGCACCCCTCCCGGGCGCGGCGGCCCTGTCGCACACCCACCGCCGACCGGCGGCCAGGTCGTCTCTTTCGGATCGTGCCGGGCTCGCGAGCCCCGCTCACCGATCCGGCACGATCCGAAAGAAACTCCCTAGGACTTCACCTCGGCGGCCGGCTGCGAGGGCTTCGCCTCCAGGGCCGCCGCCATCTCGGCGAGCCGCTCCAGAGGTGCCGTCCCGGTCACCACCGTGGTCGCGCCGCCCTTCTCCTCGCGCACCAGGGCGTCGTACTTCCCGCCCTCCCAGCGCTGCCAGACCTCGGCGCCGACGCGCTCCGTCCTCCCGGTGTCCTCGGCCTGGTGGGTGACGCGCGGGATGAACTTCTTCGGGTCCTCGGTGGACTGCTCGACCGCGACGTACTGCTTCTGCGGGTCGAGGAAGCCGAGGTGCCAGGCGTCGGACTCCGAGCCCCGGAAGGAGACCGAGGTCGCCTTCCACTCCTTCGGCAGCCCCTGGGGGGCGAACACCGGATACGGCGCCGCGCGCTGGGCGGTGACCTGCTCCAGCCGGTACTCGACCCGCTTCAGCGGATCGCCGTTGTCATCGTTCGGGAGGAAAATGTAGATCGTCCCGACGACGGCGCCGATGGCCGCCATGGAGAGGACCATGTCGCGGATTGTCTGTCTGCCTCGCATACCTGCCACGCGCCTATCGTCGCATCCACCACCCGTGCTCAAACGTGGGGGCCTCTGCTCATTTTGTCGACGTACGGATAATGTGTGGTCCCGGGGGCGCTCCCGGACTCCTCCACACCACCCTCATTCCGGCCGTCGCCGTACAGAAAGGTGCGCTCCGATGACCGAGCACAGTCTGCCGTCCCAGCTGGAGGTCTCCCCCGAGGCCCCCGACCGCAACCTCGCCCTGGAGCTGGTGCGGGTCACCGAGGCCGCCGCCATGGCGGCCGGCCGCTGGGTGGGGCGCGGCGACAAGAACGGCGCCGACGGCGCGGCCGTCAAGGCCATGCGCACCCTGGTCCACACCGTCTCGATGAACGGCATCGTCGTCATCGGCGAGGGCGAGAAGGACGAGGCGCCCATGCTCTTCAACGGGGAGCACATCGGTGACGGCACCGGCGCCGAGTGCGACATCGCCGTCGACCCGATCGACGGCACGACGCTGGCCGCCAAGGGCATGCCCAACGCCATCGCGGTCCTGGCCGCCGCCGACCGGGGCGCGATGTTCGACCCGTCCGCCGTCTTCTACATGGACAAGCTGGTCACCGGCCCGGAGGCCGCCGACTTCGTCGACATCAACGCCCCCGCCTCGGTCAATATCCGCCGGGTCGCCAAGGCCAAGCGCTCCGCCCCCGAGGACGTCACGGTCGTCATCCTCGACCGGCCGCGCCACGAGTCCATCGTCAAGGAGATCCGCGAGACCGGCGCCCGGATCAAGTTCATCTCGGACGGCGACGTGGCCGGCGCGATCATGGCCGTGCGCGAGGGCACCGGCGTCGACCTGCTGATGGGCGTCGGCGGCACCCCCGAGGGCATCATCACCGCCTGCGCCATCAAGTGCCTCGGCGGCACCATCCAGGGCAAGCTCTGGCCGAAGGACGAGGCCGAGCGGCAGCGGGCGCTGGACGCGGGCCACGACCTGGACCGGGTGCTGCTCACCGACGACCTGGTGGAGGGGGACAACGTCTTCTTCGTCGCGACCGGGATCACCGACGGCGAGCTGCTGCGCGGAGTGCGGTACGGAGGGGAGACCGCGACGACGCAGTCGCTGGTGATGCGGTCCAAGTCGGGCACCATCCGGCAGATCGACTCGACCCACCGGCTGTCGAAGCTGCGCGCCTACAGCCAGGTCGACTTCGACCGGGCGCAGTAGCCGCTCCTGCCCCGGGAACGGACGGACAGACGGACAGACGGACCGGCGAACGAACGACACGAACCGGCTGACCGACGGACCACAGTGAGGGGGGTCGCCCATGTGCGGTGGGCGACCCCTGGCCGGATGCCCGGCTCAGGCCGCCGACCGGTCCTTCTTGACGTCCACATCACGCCGCCTGCGCCGCGCCAGCACCACCCGGCGCTCGGCCGCGGTCAGCCCGCCCCACACTCCGTACGGCTCCGGCTGGAGCAGCGCGTGCTCCCGGCACTCGACCATCACCGGGCAGCGGGCGCAGACCCGCTTGGCGGCCTCCTCACGGGACAGCCGCGCGGCCGTCGGCTCCTTCGACGGCGCGAAGAACAGCCCGGCCTCGTCCCGACGGCACACCGCCTCCGCGTGCCAGGGTCCGTCCTGGTCTTCCCTGGCCGGCACCCGCTGGGACGGCACAGCGGTCACCTGCAGGGACTGGTACGACAGTTGCAGCACGGTCTACTCCTGACGACGGCTTCGCGAGCGAGAGACGATGCAGCTCTCCCTACCCGCTGTACGCACTCCTATGCACTGAGTGGTACACGCTTCCCGGGGCCGGGAATCCTGCGCGGGCGCTCATGGCCGAAAAAATCGCTCCGGAGCGGAGCCGTCAGCCCAGAAAGTACTTCCGCACGCGGTGCTGGAGATCGGCGACCCGGCTTCCGCGCTTCGCCTTGGCCTCGACGTTCCCGAAGACCGAGTACCCGTTGACCACCACCGTGGGGGCCTCGCGGTCGGCCGACTCCAGCGTCCGCACCTCGAAATTGCCGAAAATCCCATTGCCATTTCCGCGCAGGGTGATGTTCTCCGGAACCCGGACCTCCACATTGCCGAAGATGGAGGTGGCGTTGATCACCGTGACCCGCTGCTCGAAGAGCGCCTGGGTGAGGTCGATCTCGATGCTGCCGAAGAGGGAGAAGGCGTTGGTGCGCGGGCCGACGCGCCACCGGCCCCTGCGGACGGAGGCGGAGAAGACGGCGACCAGGTTCTCCGCGACCTCCCCCGGCTCACCGGCCTGGTACGCGTACGCGGCGGTCTCGGGCTGCTTGCGGGCCGCGGGCAGGTCCTGGACGAGCGGCTGGAGTTCGCCGACCGTCTTGGCCCGCAGGACGGCGTCGATCCGCTCGGAGTGCTCCTCGGGGTCGAGCCGGCCCTCCGCCAGGGCGTCCCGGAGGATGTCGGCGATCCGGTCGCGGTCGGCGTCGGACGCGCGGATGGCATCGGAGGCACGGGGGGTGGCGCCGGGCTCAGCGGGGACGACAGGCTTCTGGGGCTGCTTTTCGAGGTCCACGGAGCCAGGGTATCCAAACGCGATAGATCGCGACCAGGGGCAACACGGCGCGGGCTGCCCCGGTCCACTGAGCCTTACCTCACCGCAGGGGCGCGCGGGAGCGCGCTCTACGCTGGGAGCCGCGCCGCTGTCCGTCAAGTCTGCCGAGTGAGGAATGGCCGCAATGCCAGAGTTTGCGTACTCAGATCTGCTCCCCCTGGGAGAAGACACCACGCCCTACCGGCTGGTGACCGCCGAGGGTGTCTCCACCTTCGAGGCCGACGGACGTACGTTCCTCAAGGTCGAGCCGGAGGCGCTGCGAACCCTCGCCGCCGAGGCCATGCAGGACATCTCGCACTATCTGCGGCCCGCGCACCTCGCGCAGCTCCGCCGGATCGTGGACGACCCGGAGGCGTCCGGCAACGACAAGTTCGTCGCCCTCGACCTGCTGAAGAACGCGAACATCTCGGCGGCCGGGGTGCTGCCCATGTGCCAGGACACCGGCACCGCGATCGTGATGGGCAAGCGCGGACAGAACGTGCTGACCGCGGGGGGTGACGAGGAGGCGCTGTCGCACGGGATCTTCGACGCCTACACCAAGCTGAACCTCCGCTACTCGCAGATGGCCCCCCTCACCATGTGGGAGGAGAAGAACACCGGGTCCAACCTGCCCGCGCAGATCGAGCTGTACGCGACCGACGGCGGCGCGTACAAGTTCCTCTTCATGGCCAAGGGCGGCGGCTCGGCGAACAAGTCGTTCCTCTACCAGGAGACCAAGGCGGTCCTCAACGAGACCGCCATGATGAAGTTCCTGGAGGAGAAGATCCGCTCGCTGGGGACGGCGGCGTGCCCGCCGTACCACCTGGCGATCGTGGTCGGCGGCACCTCGGCGGAGTTCGCGCTGAAGACCGCGAAGTACGCATCGGCGCACTATCTGGACGAACTGCCCGCCGAGGGGTCGCCCCTCGGGCACGGCTTCCGGGACAAGGAGCTGGAGCAGAAGGTCTTCGAGCTGACCCAGCGGATCGGGATCGGCGCGCAGTTCGGCGGGAAGTACTTCTGCCACGACGTCCGGGTGGTGCGGCTGCCCCGGCACGGCGCGTCGCTGCCGGTGGCGATCGCGGTGTCCTGCTCGGCGGACCGCCAGGCGGTCGCGAAGATCACCGCCGAGGGGGTCTTCCTGGAGCAGCTGGAGAAGGACCCGGCGCGCTACCTCCCCGACACCACCGACGAGCACCTCTCGGACGAGGACGTGGTGCGGATCGACCTCAACCGCCCCATGGACGAGGTGCTGGCGGAGCTGACCCGCTACCCGGTGAAGACCCGGCTGTCGCTGACGGGGCCGCTGGTGGTGGCGCGGGACATCGCCCACGCGAAGATCAAGGAACGGCTGGACGCGGGCGAGGAGATGCCGCAGTACCTGAAGGACCACCCGGTGTACTACGCCGGTCCGGCGAAGACCCCTCAGGGGTACGCGTCGGGTTCCTTCGGCCCGACGACGGCCGGGCGGATGGACTCGTACGTCGAGCAGTTCCAGGCGGCCGGCGGGTCGAAAGTGATGCTGGCGAAGGGGAACAGGTCGCGGCAGGTGACGCAGGCGTGCGGGGCGCACGGGGGGTTCTATCTGGGGTCGATCGGGGGGCCGGCGGCGAGGCTGGCGCAGGACTGCATCAAGAAGGTGGAGGTGGTGGAGTACGAGGAGCTGGGGATGGAGGCGGTGTGGCGGATCGAGGTGGAGGACTTCCCGGCGTTCATCGTCGTCGACGACAAGGGCAACGACTTCTTCACCGAGCCCGCCCCGTCCCCCACCTTCACCTCCATCCCCCTCCGCGGCCCCGGCCTGTCCTAGCCTCCGCGCCGGGCCCGGCCCGTCCGACACCCCCAGCCCGTCCGGCGTTTGAGGACGGCCCCCGTGCCCCAGGAGACCCGGGCAATCTCAGCCCGTCCGGCGTTTGAGGACGGACCCCGTGCCACAGGACCCCGCACCGTGCAAGATGCAGCCCGTCCGGCGATTGAGGACGGACCCCGCGCCACAGAACCCCGCACCGTGCAAGATGCAGCCCGTCCGGCGATTGAGGACGGACCCCGCGCCACAGGACCCCGCACCGTGCGGGCCCGGGTCGGGGGCCAGCCCCCGAACCCCCGCGCCTCAAACGCCGGCGGGGCTGGATTTCGTGCCTCAGCTCGCCGGCGGGACTGAAGTGGTGCGGCCCAAACGCCGGCGGGGCTGGATTTGGTGCCTCAGCTCGCCGGCGGGGCTGAAGTGGTGCGGCCCAAACGCCGGCGGGGCCGGCCCCATGTCCAGGTCCCCGGGGCCGCCGGGTCAGGTCCAGTTCTGGGTGGGGGAATCCGTGCAGGGCTGGAGGGTGAGGGGGGCTCGGGGGGACGGGTGGGTGAGGCAGAGGGAAGGGGACGACGACGGGCGGATGGTCGCCCCGGTGCGGGCGAATCGCTGGTTCGCCGCGCCCGAGCAGTCCCAGACGATCAGCCGCGCCCCGGCCCGGTACTCCCCTCCGGGCACATCCAGACACCGGTCCTGGCTCAGCTCCGTGTGCAGCGACCCCCGCCCCGGGTCGTACCACCACCCCTGGTTGCGGCCCCCGTGGCACCCCCACCCCACCACGGCGGTCCCCTTGCGGCTCACCGCCTCCGACACATCGGCACACTCCCCGGTCGCCCCGTTCCGCAGCGGCCGGTACAGCTCGTCCCAGACCCCCTCGTACAGCTCCGGGCGCCCGCCGGAGGCGACATCCGCGCAGCTCGCCTCGCGCAGTCCGGAGGCGTACAGCCGGGTGAGGCAGGACGCGAAGGCGGCGTGGCCCCGGGCGTTGGGGTGGAAGGACTGGCGGACCGAGTTCTCGTCCCAGGGGAAGGCCCCCAGGTCGATGGAGAGCCCGCGGGCCCAGGTGTTGTCCGAGCAGACCTCGTGCCCGTGGAAGAGGCGCGAGTTGTCGAGGTGCACCGCACCCGCAGAGCGGGCCGCCTGCCGTATCCCCCGGGCGAAGGCCGGCACCGCCGAGTCGCGGCCCCACCGGGTGTCGGAGTCGTATCCCTGCCCGCCGCAGGCGACCTTCCCCGGGAAGTTCGGGTTGTCCCGGAAGTCCGGCCCGATCGGGCTGGGGTACCCCATGACCACCAGCCGGTAGTCGCCGTCCGCGTACCCGGCGTCCCGCATCACCGTGCGCAGATCGCGGATGGTCCCCTCCACCTTGGGCACCAGAGCGTCCACCCGCGCCTGCCAGCCGCCCGCGTACTTCGGCTCGCAGGGCCCCTGGAGGGTGACGTAGCGGACGACGCAGTCGGTCATGACCGGGCCGAACTGGAGGTCGTCGTTGGCCCCGGCCACCAGCAGCACCATCTTGATGCGGGTGTTGCGCGCCTTGATGGCGAGGCTGTCGCTCTGGACCGGCTCATCGGCGTACTGCCGGGTGCCGCCGATGCGGATGTTCGCGGTGGACGCCCCGGAGCAGGCCACGTTGTAGGTGACGTCGGCCGAGATCCCGGTGCGGTGGATCGCCGCGTCCGGTGAGCGGTGGCACCAGTTGTCGGGCCCGTTGGTGCCCGGCTCGTAGCTCCCGACGCCCTCCCCGGAGATCTCGCTGTCGCCCAGCGAGATCAGCCCGGTGCGGCGCTCCGCGAGCGGGCGCTCGGCGGGGCTGCCGTAGAGCTTCACGGCCTCGGCGGCGCGGAGGGACTCCAGGGCGGGCGGCAGGGGCGCGGAAGTGCTCGCGCCGGCGTCCCGGGGCGCGGCCGCGGCGGGGGCGGGGGCGGTGAGCCCGAGGAGCCCGGCGGCGAGTGCCAGCGCCGTCGCGGTCGTGCGGCGGAGTCGGTGACGGCGGTGAAGTCGTTGCCTCGTGCGTGTCATGGTGCCTCCACAGGGTTGTGTTACCCCAGGTATTTACTGGTCGGTAGCGGAGATGGGAATAGCCGTGACAGGACGGGCGCTCACCCCACTGCGGGGCGGGGCCCCGCCGAACCCAGCACAGGAGGCAGCGCAGCCATGACCGACGCCGGCGACGACTACCGCATCGAGCACGACTCCATGGGCGAGGTGCGGGTCCCCGCCCACGCCAAGTGGCGGGCCCAGACCCAGCGGGCCGTGGAGAACTTCCCGGTGTCGGGGCAGCGTCTGGAGCGGGCGCACATCGAGGCCCTCGCCCGGATCAAGGGCGCCGCCGCCCGGGTCAACGCCGAGCTGGGCGTGATCGGCGCGGATGTCGCCGAGGCCATCGCGGACGCCGCGGCCGAGGTCGCCGACGGCCGGTGGGACGACCACTTCCCGGTGGATGTCTTCCAGACCGGCTCCGGCACGTCGTCGAACATGAACACCAACGAGGTGCTGGCCACCCTCGCCACCGAGCGCCTGGGCCGCCCGGTCCACCCCAACGACCAGGTCAACGCCTCCCAGTCGTCCAACGACGTCTTCCCCTCCTCCATCCACATCGCCGCCACCGCCGCCGTCACCGCCGATCTGATCCCGGCGCTGGAACATCTGGCCGCCGCGCTGGAGCGCAAGTCCGCCGAGTTCGCGGAGGTGGTCAAGTCCGGGCGTACGCATCTGATGGACGCCACCCCGGTCACCCTCGGCCAGGAGTTCGGCGGCTACGCCGCGCAGATCCGGTACGGGGTGGAACGGCTGCGCTCGGCCCTCCCCCGCCTCGCCGAACTGCCTCTGGGCGGCACCGCCGTCGGCACCGGCATCAACACCCCGCCCGGGTTCTCCGCGGCCGTGATCGCCGAGGTCGCCCGCGCCACCGGGCTGCCGCTGACCGAGGCCCGGGACCACTTCGAGGCCCAGGGCGCGCGGGACGCGCTGGTGGAGACCTCCGGGCAGCTCCGCACGGTCGCCGTCTCCCTCACCAAGATCGCCAACGATCTGCGCTGGATGGCCAGCGGGCCGCGCACCGGGCTCGCCGAGATCAACCTGCCCGACCTCCAGCCCGGTTCCTCGATCATGCCCGGCAAGGTCAACCCGGTGATCCCGGAGGCGGTGCTGATGGTGGCCGCCCAGGTGACCGGGAACGACACCACCGTCGCCGTCGCCGGGGCCGCGGGGAACTTCGAGCTGAATGTGATGCTCCCGGTGATGGCGCGGAATCTGCTGGAGTCGGTGCGCCTGCTGGCCGCCGCGTCCCGGCTGCTCGCGGACCGCACGGTCGACGGGGTCACCGCCAACGCCGAACGGGCGAGGGAGTACGCCGAGTCCTCGCCGTCGGTGGTCACCCCGCTCAACAAGTACATCGGGTACGAGGAGGCCGCGAAGGTCGCCAAGAAGTCGCTCGCCGAGCGCCGGACGATCCGCGAAGTGGTCCTGGACGCGGGGTACGTGGAGCGCGGCGACCTCACCCTGGAGCAGCTCGACGAGGCCCTGGACGTGCTGCGGATGACGCGCCCGTGATCCGGATCGCTGCGCGGACGGGCGCGTACTCCTAAAATCTGCTCATGACAGGCACGGAACGCATCGCACGCTGGAACCCCGGGGACCACATCCTCTGGCGTTATCGCGGCCATGCCCCGGACCCGGCGGGGCGTGGACAGGTGGACATCTGCCGCCCCGTGACCGTGGTGCGGGACACCGAGGAGATACTCGCGGTCTGGATGGCACCGGGTACCGAGTGCGTCAAACCGGTGCTCGTGGACGGCACCCCCGTCCACGAGCAGCCGCTCGCCACCCGCTACACGGCCCCGCGCACGGTGGTGCGGGGCCGCTGGTTCGGCAGCGGGGTGCTCAAGCTGGCGCGGCCCGGGGACCCCTGGTCGGTGTGGCTGTTCTGGAACGCCGGCTGGGAGTTCCGGAGCTGGTACGTCAACCTGGAGGAGCCGCGTACCCGATGGGCTGGCGGGATCGACTCCGAGGACCACTTTCTGGACATCTCGGTCCTGCCGGACCGCAGTTGGTCCTGGCTCGACGAGGACGAGTTCGAGCAGGCCCAGCGGGTCGGCCTGATCACCCCGGAGAAGGCCCGCTGGGTGCGGGCCGCCGGGGAGGCGGCGGTGGCGTCCATCAGGGCCTGGGGGAGCCCTTTCTCGGACGGCTGGGAGAACTGGCGTCCCGACCCCGGCTGGCGGGTGCCCGAGCTGCCGGCGGACTGGGGCCGGCTGCCGGCCCGGCTGGCGTCATGAGCACGCCGGCCGCCGGGCGGGCCCGGGAGGGCGGGCGGCACCGCCCCCGCAAGATGTCCGACTCCCGTCCGGGAACTCGCTCCGGCGCATACGGCGTCGTGAGACTCTTGATACGCCCCCTGGGGGCAAACGTAGGATCGTCGTCCGCAGGGCTGCGCCGTTCGGCAGGTGTTCGGTAATCATGGAGCGCAGCAACGGATCTGACCGCAAGTCACCACGAGTCACTTCTAGGGGGTGGAGCCGTGCCGGATGCGCGCCGCCCTGTCGACGCCACCCGTAGAGCGGGTATACCGCCTCACGAGGCGTTCGCATCGCACACCCGGCCCAGACGGACGGAAGCCCACGCGTGACGGAGCAGCCCACCTCCCACGAAGGCCGGCAGCCCTTGGCTGCCCGGCCGCAGGAACGCACCCGGCCCCGGGCGGAGACGGCCGGCGCCACAGCCGTGCCCGGGCCCGCCGTCCCCACGCCCAACGGCCCGCCACAGGACCTCCAGGACCTCGCGGCCACCGCGCGGCGCGAGGGGGACCGGCTCCGTTTCGTCGGCGCCGCCACCCGCCGGATCGCCCGGGGCATAGACCTGGACGAGATCGTGCTGGGGCTCTGCCGGGCGACGGTGCCCACCTTCTCCGACGCGATCCTGGTCTATCTGCGCGATCCGCTGCCGGTCGGCGACGAGCGCCCGGTCTCGCCCTTCGTGCTACGGCTGCGCCGGACGGACCGGCTGCGTTTAGCTGAGGACATCGCCGACTTCGGCGCCGCCTCCCCCATCCCCGTCATCGACCCGCACAACGACCTCACACCGGCCGCGGAGCTGTGTGAGGTGCGTTCCGGCGGGGCGCTGTCGGAGGTGCTGCGCGGGGTGCGGCCCGTCTTCGGCGACTCGGCGGCGGCACGGGCGGCCCTGCCCGAGCTGCTCGGCGCGGACCGGACCGTGCCCAACGGCCACCGCGCCATACTCGCCCCGCTGCGCGGCCGCCGGCGGGTGATCGGTGCCGCCGTCTTCCTGCGGCGTCCCGACCGGCCGGCCTTCGAGCCGAACGATCTGCTGGTCGCCGCCCAGCTCGCGACGCACACGGCGCTGGGCATCGACAAGGCGGTGCTGTACGGCAGGGAGGCGTACATCGCGGACGAACTCCAGCGCACCATGCTGCCGGACTCGCTGCCGCAGCCCACCGGCGTGCGGCTCGCCTCGCGCTATCTGCCCGCGGCGGAGACCGCGCGGGTGGGCGGGGACTGGTACGACGCGATCCCGCTGCCCGGCAGCCGGGTGGCGCTGGTCGTCGGCGATGTCATGGGCCATTCGATGACCTCGGCGGCGATCATGGGCCAGCTGCGGACCACGGCCCAGACCCTGGCCGGTCTGGATCTGCCGCCGCAGGAGGTGCTGCACCATCTGGACGAGCAGGCCCAGCGGCTCGGCACGGACCGGATGGCGACGTGCATGTACGCGGTGTACGACCCGGTGGCGCACCGGATCACCATCGCGAACGCGGGCCATCCGCCGCCGGTGCTGCTGCACCTGGGCGGGCGGGCCGAGGTGCTGCGGGTGCCGCCCGGGGCGCCGATCGGGGTCGGCGGGGTGGACTTCGAGGCCGTGGAGCTGGACGCGCCCGCCGGGGCGACGCTGCTGCTGTACACCGACGGTCTGGTGGAGTCCCGGCTGCGGGACGTGTGGACCGGGATCGAGCAGCTCCGGGAGCGGCTGGCCGCGACCGCCCAGCTCACCGGACCGGACCACTCGCCGCCGCTGGAGGCGCTCTGCGACGACGTGCTGGACATGCTCGGCCCGGGCGACCGGGACGACGACATCGCGCTGCTCGCGGCCCGTTTCGACGGGATCGCGCCCAGTGATGTCGCCTACTGGTTCCTGGAGCCGGAGGACGCGGCCCCGGGCCGGGCCCGCCGGCTCGCCCGCAGGGCGCTCTCCCGGTGGGGCCTGGAGGAGATGAGCGACGCGGTGGAGCTGCTGGTGAGCGAGGTGGTCACCAACGCGGTGCGGTACGCGGAGCGCCCGGTGACCCTGCGGTTGCTCCGTACGGACGTACTGCGCTGCGAGGTCGGTGACGACTCTCCGCAGCTGCCCCGGCAGCGCAAGGCGCGGGACACGGACGAGGGCGGGCGCGGGCTCTTCCTGGTGAACCGGCTGGCGAGGAGGTGGGGGGCGACCCGGCTCTCCAGCGGGAAAGTGGTCTGGTTCGAGCTGCCCACCCGCCCCTAGCGGACCCCGTGCGGGCCCGCCGGGGGCGGGCCCGCGTCCGGGCAAATGTTGCCGACAAGGTGTCGGCGGAGTTGACTGGGGAACACGGCCGAAGCGACCACACCCTCATTCCCCATGGACGGGAGGACGCTCGTGACCGAGTCACCCCCCAAGGCCCCGTACACGACCAACAACGCCGGGAACCCGGTGGAGAGCGACGAGCACTCGCTCACCGTGAGCCCCGACGGCCCGATTCTGCTCCACGACGCCTATCTGATCGAGAAGATGGCCCAGTTCAACCGTGAACGGGTCCCCGAGCGGGTGGTGCACGCCAAGGGAGCGGGCGCTTACGGCTTCTTCGAGGTCACCCAGGACGTGAGCCAGTACACCAGGGCCGCGGTGTTCCAGCCGGGCACGCGGACCGAGCTGCTGGCCCGGTTCTCCACGGTCGCCGGTGAGCAGGGCTCCCCGGACACCTGGCGGGACCCGCGCGGCTTCGCCCTGAAGTTCTACACCGAGCTGGGCAACTACGACATGGTCGGCAACAACACGCCGGTCTTCTTCGTCCGCGATCCCCAGAAGTTCCAGGACTTCATCCACTCGCAGAAGCGCCACCCGGCCACCGGGCTGCGCAACAACGAGATGCAGTGGGACTTCTGGACCCTCTCCCCCGAGACCGCGCACCAGGTGACCTGGCTGATGGGCGACCGGGGGGTGCCGAGGTCGTACCGCTTCATGAACGGCTACAGCTCGCACACCTATATGTGGGTGAACGGCGGCGGTGAGCGGTTCTGGGTGAAGTACCACTTCAAGACCGATCAGGGCATCGACTTCCTCACCCAGGAGGAGGCCGACGAGCTGGCCGGGCACGACGCGGACAGGCACCGCAGGGATCTGTACGAGTCGATCGAGAAGGGCGACGCGCCGAGCTGGAGCCTGAAGGTCCAGGTCATGCCGTTCGAGGACGCGCCGGGGTACCGGTTCAACCCCTTCGACCTGACGAAGGTGTGGCCGCACGGCGACTACCCGCTGATCGACGTGGGCCGGTTCACGCTGAACCGGAACCCGGAGGACTACTTCGTCCATATCGAGCAGGCCGCCTTCGAGCCCTCGAATCTGATCCCGGGCATCGGGCCGTCACCGGACAAGATGCTGCTGGGCCGGATGATGTCGTACCCGGACACCCACCGGTACCGGATCGGTCCGAACTACAACCAGCTCCCGCCGAACCGGCCGCACTCGGGGGTGAACTCCTACTCCAAGGACGGCCCGATGCGGTACTTCCCGTCGAACGCCTCGATGCCGTACGCGCCGAACTCCTTCGGCGGCCCGGCGGCCGATGTGGACCGCTACGGCGAGCCGGCCGGGTGGGCGAGCGCGGGCGAGATGGTGCGCCACGCGTACACCCTGCACTCCGAGGACGACGACTGGGGCCAGGCGGGCACGCTGGTCCGTCAGGTGATGGACGACGCGGCCCGGGAGCGGCTGGTCTCCAATGTCGCCGGGCATCTGAGCCAGGGCGTCTCCGGCCCGGTGCTGGAGCGGGCGTTCCAGTACTGGCGGAACATCGACCGGGAGACCGGCGACAGGATCGCCAAGAAGGTCAACGGCGGCTGACCGCCCAGGGCGCGGAGGAGCGAAACGGCACGGTGCCTGTGCCACCCGGAGGCGGGTGGCACAGGCACCGTGGTGTTTCCCGGCTCTCCGTCCGGGTCAGCGCCGGAAGCCGTCGGCTCCCGTGACCGGCTCGTCCGGCCCGCCCGGCTGGCCCGTGCCCGGCGGCGAGGACGAGGAGGACGTGGTCGGGCCGGGCGACTGGCTGAAGGTCGGCGACGAGGGCGCGGACGGCGACGAGGGCGGCGAGGACGACCGCGTCGGGGAGGGCGGCGGCGAGGTCGACGCCTCGGGCTCCTCCTTCTCCGACTCCGTCGGCGAGGGCGACGGCGAGGAGGGCGGCGGCGAGGACGGCTCCGGGGGCGACGAGGACGGCGCGGTCCGCACCGGCTTCTTCACCTTCAGATCGAACCTCGCGTCCGCGTCGGCGCCGACCAGCGCTCCGGTGGTGTACGCCTTCCAGATCTGGGCCGGGATGGCGCCACCGTTGGCGCGGCCCGGGTTGATGGTGTCGGTCAGGGTGACCTGGCCGGTGCCGTCGGACTTCTCGCCGAACAGGGCCACGGCGGTGACCAGCTTGGGTGTGTAGCCCACGTACCACGCGGACTTGTTGTTCTCGGAGGTGCCGGTCTTGCCCGCGGCCTGGTAGTCACCGGCCGCCTGGATTCCGGAGCCCTCCTTGACGACGCCCTCCAGGGAGCGGGTCACGGTGTCGGCCGTCTCCCGGCTGATGGCCTGGTCGCCGGTGCCCTTCTTGGTGTCGGCCTTGCGGACCTGGTGCTCGGCGGACTTCACGATGGTCGGGGTGACCTTCTTGCCGTGGTTGTCCAGGGTCGCGTACACCCCGGCCATGTCCCAGGTGGAGGCGTTCATCGTGCCCAGCGACATGGCGGGCTGGGCGGGCCAGCCGGCGCCGTCGCGCATGCCCATGTCGAGGGCGGTCTTCTTGGTGGGCGCGGGACCCACGTCCACGATCATCTGGGCGTAGACCGAGTTCACCGAGTTGTTGGTGGCCTCCTGGACCGTGATCGGCCCATGGTCCTTGTCATTGATGTTCTCGGGCGCGAAGGCGACATCGCTGCCCTCGACCGGCCGCTTGCTGTCGCCGTCGTAGATCGTGTTGAGCCCGATCGGCAGCTCTTCCTGGGTCCTGGCCTCGTTCTCCAGGGCGGAGGCGAGCACGACGGGCTTGAAGGTGGACGCGGGCTGGTAGTCGCGCCGGGTGGCGTTGGAGAGCCAGTGCTCGGTGGCGCCGATACCGCCGTAGAGGGCGACGACCTCGCCGTTCTCCGGGTCGACGGAGGTGGCGCCGGCCTGGACGGTGGCGTGCTTCTTGTTGCCCTTGCGGTCGAGCTTGGCCTCCAGCTGCCGCTCGACGGCCTTCTCCAGGGCCTGCTGGCGCTTCTTGTCGATGTTGAGGGTGATCGTCCAGCCGCCGGCCTTGATGTCCTTGTCGCTGATGCCCTGCCGCTCCAGCTCGGTGTTGGCGGCGTCGACGAGATAGCCGACCTGGCCCTCCATCCCGGGGGCGGCCTTGGGGGCCTTGGGCACGGGGAACTTCCGCATGCCGTCGCGGGCGGACTTGTCCAGCCAGCCCTCCTCGACCATGTTGTCCAGCACGTAGTGCCAGCGCTCGGTGACGAGTTTCTTGCTGCCGTCCGATGCCAGCGCCCAGTCGTACTGGTTGGGGGCCTGGAGCAGAGCCGCGAGATAGGCGCCCTGTTCGAGGCTCAGCTCGGGGGCGTCGACGCCGTAGTAGGCCTGGGCCGCGGCCTGGATGCCGTACGCCCCGCGCCCGTAGAAGCTGGTGTTCATGTAGCCGGCGAGGATGTAGTCCTTGTCCTTCTCCTCGTCGACCTTGAGCGAGATCACCAGTTCCTTGAGCTTGCGGCTGAAGGTCTGGTCCTGGACCAGGTAGTAGTTCTTCACATATTGCTGGGTGATGGTCGAGCCACCCTGCTTGCCCTTGCCGGTGATGGTGTTGAGCAGACCGCGTGTGGTGCCCTTGATGTCCACGCCGTGGTCCTTGTAGAAGGACTTGTTCTCGGCCGCGACAAAGGCGAGCTGGACATCCCTGGGGATCTTCTCCAGGCCGACGATCTCCCGGTTGATCTGACCGGTGCGGGTCAGGATCGTGCCGTCGCTGTACTTGTAGACATTGCTCTGGAGCTCGGCCTCGGCATTGGCCTTGGGCACCGGGACCATCAGATAGACGACATAGAAGGCGCCCATGCCGAGCAGGCAGAGGCCGAGGAACGTGCCCAGCATCTTCTTCCAGGTGAAGAAGCGCCGTATGCCCTTGGGCTTCCCGGCCTTCCTGGCCGCCCGGGTCTCGCTCTCCCGCGCCCGTCGCGCCTCCGCTCGGCCCATCGCTCGTTCCGCTCCGCTCTTCGGTTCTTCGGTCTCGTCCACAAGTGCCGTACCGCCGCGGGCAGTCCGCCGGCCGCGCCGTCGGACCGCGCCGGCGTTCCCGCCCCGGGTCCCACGGATAACCAGCTCAGCAAACTAACACCGGTCGCTATGACAAAGGTCGACCGATCCGGACTTTCCGGACGTGACAATCAGCACCCCGCTCCCTGGAACCGACTCACGAGAGGTGCACAAGGTTGCGATATCGATTAATGTGTAATCACATTGCTAGCCGATCGCTAGCGTGCCCGGCCGCGCCGCTCCGCCGCGGGGCGGCCGGGCGGGCACACGGAACGAGACGGGGGACGGCATGACCGCCACCAGCACCACCACCCACGAGGACCTCCCGGACATGCCGGCACCCACGGTCCGGGAGTTCGCGGCCGGCAGTATCGGCGGCGGGCTCGCCCTGCTGCTCGGGCTGCTCGGCGTCCTCGTCGGCACCGGGATGATCGTCGCCGGCGCGGTCTCCGGCGCGGCGGCGGCGAAGATCGCCCTGATCGCCGCCGGCGTGGTCGTCGTCGCCGGCGCGCTCTTCGCGATGGGCGGGCTGAACATGGTCGCCCCCGGCGAGGCCCGGGTCGTCCAGCTCTTCGGCCGGTACCGGGGCACCATCCGCACCGACGGACTGCGCTGGGTCAACCCGCTCACCTCGCGGGAGAAGATCTCCACCCGGGTGCGGAACCACGAGACGGCCGTCCTCAAGGTCAACGACGCCTACGGCAACCCCATCGAGCTGGCCGCCGTGGTGGTGTGGAAGGTCGAGGACACCGCCCAGGCGCTCTTCGAGGTCGACGACTTCCTGGAGTTCGTCTCCACCCAGACCGAGGCCGCCGTCCGGCACATCGCCATCGAGTACCCCTACGACGCCCACGACGAGGGCGGCCTCTCGCTCCGGGGCAACGCCGAGGAGATCACCGAGAAGCTCGCCGTCGAGCTGCACGCCCGGGTCGAGGCGGCGGGCGTCCTCATCATCGAGTCCCGCTTCACCCACCTCGCGTACGCCCCCGAGATCGCCTCCGCGATGCTCCAGCGCCAGCAGGCCGGTGCCGTGGTCGCGGCCCGGCGGCTGATCGTGGACGGCGCGGTGGGCATGGTCGAGGAGGCCGTCAACCGGATCACCGAGCGGGACATCGTGGAGCTGGACTCCGAGCGCAAGGCCGCGATGGTGTCCAATCTGCTGGTGGTGCTGTGCGGTGACCGCTCGGCCCAGCCGGTCCTCAACACGGGCACCCTCTACCAGTGACCCCGCCCCCGGAGCGCAAACAGGTCCTGCTGCGGCTCGACCCGGCGGTGTACGAGGCGCTGGCACGGTGGGCGTCGGACGAACTGCGCAGCGCCAACGCGCAGATCGAGTTTCTGCTCCGGCGGGCACTGGCGGAGCACGGGCGGCTGCCCGGCGGCGCGGCCCCCATCCCCAAGCGGGGCCGGCCGCCGAAACCGCCGGAGAAGTGAGACCCGGGACCCGCGCCACGGCCGTGGCGCGGGTCCCGGCGTCCTCTACAGCCCGGCTATACACACCCCGTACAGTGCGGTGCATGTCCATCGGTCACACCCTCCTCGCGCTGCTGGAGTCCGGTCCGCGCCACGGCTATGACCTCAAGCGCGCCTTCGATGAGAAGTTCGGCCACGACCGGCCGCTGCACTACGGCCAGGTCTACTCGACCATGTCCCGGCTGCTGCGGAACGGTCTCGTCGAGGTGGACGGCGTCGAGGCCGGGGGCGGCCCCGAGCGGAAGCGGTACGCCATCACCGCCGCCGGGATCACGGATGTCGCGCGCTGGCTCGCACAGCCCGAGAAGCCGGAGCCCTACCTCCAGTCGACGCTGTACACCAAGGTGGTGCTGGCCCTGCTCACCGGCCGGAGCGCCACCGAGCTGCTCGACCGCCAGCGCACCGAACACCTGCGGCTGATGAGGATTCTGACCGACCGCAAGCGCGGGGGCGACCTCGCCGACCAGCTGATCTGCGACCACGCCCTCTTCCATCTGGAGGCGGATCTGCGGTGGCTGGAGCTGACCTCGGCCCGGCTGTCCCGGCTGGCGGCGGAGATCGGCACGGGGACGGCCTCCCCCGAGGCCCCCGGCGGCCCCGGACCGGACGCCTCCGGACCCGGTGCTCCCGGACCGGGCGCCCACCGGCCCGGTGTTCCCGGCCCCGGCGGACCGGGCGCCTCCGGGACCCGCCCCGGCACCACCGGGGGGACCCGCGCATGACCCCCGTACATCCCGAGCGCTCCCGGCGCCTCCGGAAGGAACCCGGCGCATGATCCCCGCAGGCTCTCTCCTCGTCGCCGAGGACCTGCACAAGAGCTACGGCCGCACCCCCGCACTCGACGGGGCCGGCTTCTCCATCCACCCCGGCGAAGTGGTCGCCGTCCTGGGCCCCTCCGGCTCCGGCAAGTCGACCCTGCTGCACTGTCTCGCCGGGATCGTCCCGCCGGACAGCGGCACCGTCCGCTACGACGGGCGCGACCTCACCGCGCTCAACGACGCCCGGCGCAGCGCGCTGCGGCGGACGGATTTCGGCTTCGTCTTCCAGTTCGGGCAGCTCGTGCCGGAGTTGACCTGTACGGAGAATGTGGCGCTGCCGCTGCGCCTTGCCGGTGCCCGGCGCCGGGCCGCCGAGCGGACCGCCGCGCAGTGGCTGGAGCGGCTGGAGGTCGAGGACATCGGGCACCAGCGCCCCGGGGAGGTCTCCGGCGGCCAGGGCCAGCGGGTCGCGGTCGCCCGGGCGCTGGTCACCTCGCCCCGGGTGGTCTTCGCCGACGAGCCGACCGGGGCACTGGACTCGTACAGCGGGGAGCGGGTGATGCAGCTCCTGACGGAGGCCGCCCGCTCCACCAACGCCGCCGTCGTGCTGGTCACCCATGAGGCGCGGGTCGCCGCCTACTCGGACCGCGAGATCGTCGTCCGCGACGGACGGACCCGCGACGTGGACCACGCCCTGTGACCCTGTCCGCCGACCGGAGGCCGATCGCGCCCCCGGTGCACGAACGGCGGGGGCCGGTCACGGTGTGGCTGCGGGATCTCTGCCTCGGGCTCCGCTTCGGCGCGCACGGCGGCCGGGAGGGGTGGATTCGCAACGCGCTGACCGCCACCGGCGTCGGACTCGGTGTCGCGCTGCTGCTGATCGCCTCCTCGCTGCCGCAGATCATGGACAGCCGCGACGACCGGCTGGACGCCCGCACCCCGGCCGGGATGCTGCGGGCGGAGCCGTTCGAGCCCTCGGCCACCTCCCTGGTGTGGGCGCAGGCCGGCACCGAGTACCGCGGGCGGACGGTCGGCGGCCATCTGCTGCGGGCGGACGGCGACCGGCCCGCGCTGCCGCCCGGTGCCGGCCGGATGCCGGGTCCCGGCGAAATGCTGGTCTCCCCGGCGCTCGCCGGGCTGCTCGGCTCGCCCGAAGGACGGATGCTCGCCGGCCGGCTCGACCACCGCACGGTCGGCACCATCGGGAAGTCCGGTCTCGTCGACCCCGGCGAGCTGCTGTTCTACGCGGGCAGCGCGACCATCACCGCCGAGAACGGCGGCGCCCGCACCGACGGCTACGGCGGTCCCCGCATCGACTACGGTCCGGTCGCCCCCGTGTTCACCGCGCTGGCGACGCTGATCTGCGTGGTGCTGCTGGCCCCGGTGGCGGTCTTCATCGCGACCGGCGTCCGCTTCAGCGGCGAACTGCGCGACCGCAGGCTCGCGGCGCTGCGGCTGGTCGGCGCGGACATCCGCACCACGCGCCGGATCGCCGCGGGCGAGGCCCTCTTCGGTTCGGCGCTGGGGCTGGCGGTGGGCTTCGGGATCTTCGCCCTGGCCCGGCTGTTCGCCGGGTCGGTACGGATCTGGGGGCTGAGCGCCTTCCCCTCGGACGTGGTGCCCGTGCCCGGCCTCGGAGCGCTGGTGCTGCTGGCCGTGCCCGTGGGGTCGGTGCTGGTGACGCTGGTGGCGCTGCGCTCGGTGACGATCGAGCCGCTGGGGGTCGTACGGAACGCGGCGCCGCGCCGGCGGCGGCTGTGGTGGCGGCTGCTGCTGCCGGTGCTGGGGGTGGCGGTCCTGCTGGCGTCGGACGCGGTCGCGGCCCGCCAGGCCCCGGGGACGATCCATTCGCGCCCGCTCGCGGCCGGGGCGATCCTGGTGCTCCTCGGGGTGACGGCGCTCTTCCCGTGGGTGGTCGACGCGGTGGTGGGGCGGCTGCGCGGGGGCCCGGTCTCCTGGCAGCTCGCGGTGCGCGGGCTCCAGCTCAGAAGCGGGGCCGCGGCCCGGTCGGTCAGCGGGATCATGGTCGCGGTGGCCGGGGCGATCGCCCTCCAGATGGTGTTCGCGGGGATGCACGACGACTTCCGCAGAAACAACGGCAGCCATCCGCTCTGGCACCAGCTGGAGATCTCCGCCGACTATCCGAGCACCGGGACCGCCCGGCGGATGAGCGCGGAGTTCGGCGCGACGGAGGGGGTCAGCGAGGCCCTCAGCATGGTCGAGACCTCGGTGTACGCGCAGGGGCGGGACCCGGACGACTCGCGGGAGCCCTGGTCCGCCGGACTGACCATCGCCGACTGCCGGGTGCTCACACGGCTCGCGAGGATCGCCTCCTGCGCCGACGGGGACGTCTTCCTCCTCAGCAGCAACCGGTCTCCGGAGGCGAGGACCTGGGTGGACCGGATGGCCCGCACGGGAGGGGTGCTCCTGCTGGAGGGCCCCGGCCCCGAACGGCTGCGGTGGAACCTGCCCCGGAACACCCCGACGGTGACGCCGCACCGCCCGGCGGAGACGGCCTGGCAGCACGACGGCCTGTACGCGACACCCGGCGCGCTCGACACCGGCCGGCTCTCCGAGGGCAGCACCAGGGTGCTGGTCGAGGCGGACGAGAACGTTCCCGAGGCACAGGAGCACATCCGCAACACGGCCGCCCGGATCGACCCCTCGCTGGCGGTCTGGACGATCAGGACGCCCGGGCAGGAGCAGAAGTACACCAGCATCCACAACGGGCTGCTCGCGGGCGCCACCGGGACCATGGTGCTGATCGCGGCCTCGATGCTGATCTCCCAGATCGAGCGGCTCCGGGAGCGCCGGAGGCTGCTCCCGGTGCTGGTGGCGTTCGGCACCCGCCGTGCCACGCTCGCCCGGTCGCTGCTGTGGCAGACCGCGCTGCCGGTGGTGCTGGGGACGGCGGTGGCGGTGGCGAGCGGGCTGGTGCTGGGCGCGGTGCTGCTGAGGCTGATCAACAAGGAGTTGACGGACTGGTGGCTGTTCCTGCCGGTGGCGGGGACGGGCGCGGGGGTGATTCTGCTGGTGACGGTGGTGAGCCTGCCGGCGCTGTGGCGGATGACGCGCCCGGACGGGCTGCGTACGGAGTAGCCGCGCCCCGGCGCGGCTCGGGTCGGACGGCTCAGCCCGGCTCGGCTCGGGTCGGACGGCCTGGGCGGCCCGGGCGGGTCTCAGCGGGTCAGGCGTACGGGCAGGGGGCGCAGCGAGGCCCGCAGAGCCGCCGCGAACTGCTCGAACTCCTCCTGGCGCGCGGCGCCCGCGCGCATCGCGAGGGCGATCCGGCGGGCGGGCGCGGGATCGGCGAAGCAGGCGGTCTGGAGCCCGCCGCCGCGCCCGGTCTCCACCTCGACGGCGATCCTCGGCAGCAGCGTCACACCGAGCCCGCCGGCCACCAGCTGCACCAGGGTGGCGAGCCCGGCGGCGGTGGTGGTGACCGGTGTGCCGTCGCCCCGGCCCGCCTCCCGGCAGATGTCGAGCGCCTGGTCGCGCAGGCAGTGGCCTTCGTCCAGGAGCAGCAGCGGAAGCTCGCGCAGCGCCTCGCGGGGTATGTCCTCGCGTCCGCCGAGCCAGTGGTCCTGCGGGGTGACCAGGACGAAGTCCTCCTCGAAGAGCGGCAGTTCGGTGACGCCCGGCACCCCGAGCGGCACGGCGAGCAGCAGCAGATCGAGCCGTCCGCAGGTCAGTCCCTCCAGGAGGGAGGAGGTCTGCTCCTCGTGGACCTGGAGGTCGAGATCCGGGTAGGTGTCGTGCACCAGCCGGAGGACATGGGGCAGCAGATAGGGCGCGACGGTGGGGATCACGCCGAGCCGCAGGACCCCGGTGAAGGGGGCGCGTACCGCCTCGGCCTCCTCCATCAGCGCGCCGACGGCGTCGAGCACGGCCCTGGCGCGGGCGGCGAGCCGCTCACCGGCCGGGGAGAGCAGCACCTTGCGGGTGGTGCGCTCCAGCAACTGGACGCCGAGCACCTCCTCCAGCGCGGAGACGGCCCCGGAGAGCGCGGGCTGGCTCATGCCGATGGCCGACGCGGCATCCCGGAAGTGCAGATGCTCGGCGACGGCGGCGAAGGCGCGCAACTGCGCGACGCTGGGCTGCTTGCCCCGGCCCGCTCCACTCATTGATAACTTCCTCCGATCGCGGTGGCCGAGTCTAATCGCCCGCGCGGCGGTGGAAAGAATCGATCACGAGTACGGGAGCGGGGGCCGGCGTGAGCGGCGCGGCGGCGGTGCGGGGAACCGGGGACGAGCCACCGGCGGAGGAGATCCACTCGGGCGCCGAGCGGGCGTTCACCCTGCTCGCCGAGAACCCTGCTCGCCGAGAGGTGCTACCGGGGCGCCCGCACCACGGCCGGTGTCGCCATGCCGTTCTCCTCCAGCGCGATCTCGTCCAGTTCGACGCCGCGCACCAGGACGCCGGGCAGGTCCACGAATCGGCTCAGTGCGTCCGCGATGGCCTCGGTCAGCGTGTCGGCCTCGAAGGAGCACGTGAAACGGGAGTCTCCGGGCCCCTCCTGGAGATGGATGCGCCCGTCGTGGAAGCCGGCCAACTCCGTCAGGGTGTCGTCCTGCTCCTCGGTGAGAGCGTCCTGAAGGACCAGATGGAAGTACCAGTTACGCACAGCTCGCATGCCTCCGAGTGAATCGATCAATGTCCCGGGCCTCCTCCCCCTGGTTCTGCGGGGTGCAGGACACCGTGTGCCTGCGACTGCACGGGCAGCAGACCACATAACCCCAGCGGTGCCCCTTCCCCGTGCGCGCCACCTTCAGCCCCGCCGCCTCCGCCCTCCTCAGCGCCGCCTCGACATCCTTCTTCTGGTGCCGGTCACCGATCCCCATGACCGTACGTACTACTCTCCGACCGCGAGGAGGATACGAAACCGTCGGCGAAACCACCCGGTCGAGCCATCTCCCGGTGCGCCGCGACGACAGAGATTGATCGGGGTCGCGAATCACACTGACCCGATTGATCGATTTCACCCGTGATCGCGGATATGACAGGGTGCATTTGTCCAAACCCTCACGCACACCCTGGAGTAACACCGTGCTGACTGTCGGCGACCAGTTCCCCACCTTCGAGCTCACCGCCTGCGTCTCCCTGGAGACCGGCAAGGAGTTCGAGGTCATCAACCACAAGTCCTACGAGGGCAAGTGGAAGGTCGTCTTCGCGTGGCCGAAGGACTTCACCTTCGTCTGCCCGACCGAGATCGCCGCGTTCGGCAAGCTGAACGACGAGTTCGCCGACCGTGACGCCCAGGTCCTCGGGTTCTCCGGTGACTCCGAGTTCGTGCACCACGCCTGGCGCAAGGACCACGCCGACCTGCGTGACCTGCCCTTCCCGATGCTGGCCGACTCGAAGCACGAGCTGATGCGCGACCTGGGCATCGAGGGTGCGGACGGCTTCGCGCAGCGGGCCGTCTTCATCGTGGACCCGAACAACGAGATCCAGTTCACCATGGTGACCGCCGGTTCCGTGGGCCGGAACCCCAAGGAGGTCCTGCGGGTGCTGGACGCGCTCCAGACCGACGAGCTGTGCCCGTGCAACTGGACCAAGGGCGAGACCACCCTGGACCCGGTCGCGCTGCTGGCCGGTGAGTGACCCATGTCCCTCGACGCGCTGAAGTCCGCCCTGCCGGAGTACGCCAAGGATCTGAAGCTGAACCTCGGCTCGGTCATAGGCAACAACGACAAGCTCTCGCAGCAGCAGCTGTGGGGCACCGTCCTCGCCACGGCCATCGCCTCGCGCAGCCCGATCGCGCTGCGGGAGCTGGAGCCCGAGGCGAAGGCGAACCTGACGCCGGAGGCGTACACCGCCGCCAAGGCCGCCGCCGCCGTCATGGCCATGAACAATGTGTTCTACCGGACCCGGCATCTGCTCTCCGACCCGGAGTACGGCACCCTGCGCGCCGGGCTGCGGATGAATGTCATCGGCAACCCGGGCGTGGAGAAGGTCGACTTCGAGCTGTGGTCGCTCGCCGTCTCCGCCGTCAACGGCTGTGGCCAGTGCCTGGACTCGCATGAGCAGGTCCTCCGCAAGGCCGGGGTCGAGCGGGATGTCATCCAGGAGGCGTTCAAGATCGCCTCTGTGGTGACCGCCGTGGGCACGACCCTCGACGCCGAGGCCGTGCTCGCGCCGTAACGGCGCGGTACCGGACGAAGGCCCCGCCGCGACACGCGGCGGGGCCTTCTCGGTCCCGGCGTCAGCCCTCTTCGGCCCCGGAGCTCTGGAGCCGCTCCATCAGCGCCGCCATGTCGTCCTTCACCAGCGGCTCCAGCCGTGCGACATCCGCCGGGCGCAGTTCCCCGTCCGCCCCTCTCGGCGAGGAGATGCGCATGCTGATCGTCGCCCGTCCGTCCAGCACGTGGAGGGACGGTACGTCCTTGTCGACGCTCTGGACGAAGAAGGCGCGCTCGCCGAGTCCCCCGACCGGGACCAGCTCGTGGTCCTCGCTCTCGTTCAGCTCCTCGGCGGCGACGGACGCGTCGAACTGCGGCTCCGGGTCGGTCCGCTTGTGCAGGGTGTAGGTGATCGAGCCGCTGCCGGTCATCTCCATCGCCGGGTCGCCGTTCCCCTGGCCGCCGAAGCTGAACCAGCAGTGCGCCCTGTCCATCGCCGGGTCCTCGCGCCCGCTCTCCTCCGCCCCCGTCTTCTGCCCGTAGAGGGAGGTCAGCTCCGGCATGGCCGCGTCCTCGCAGAGGTTGCCGCTGGCCCGGTAGCCCTGGAGGTCCGGTGCGCGCGAGGTGTACGCCCAGAGCCCGCCCGCCCAGACCGCCGAGGCGGCCACGGCACCGCCGAGCGCCCAGAGCCAGGCCCGGGGCGGCGTGCGGCGGGGCGCGCCGGCGGGCTCCCCGGGGTCGTGGTCGCGGTCGTGGTCGTGGTCCCCGCCGGGGTCGCGGCCGGGAGCGGGGCGGCCCGGGGACCCGGCGCGGCGCACCGGCTCCCCGTCCTCGCCGATCAGTTCGAGGTCGGAGATCATTCCCGCGGCCCCGGCGGCGGGGCGGGCACGGCGGCCATGGCGGTGGCGGGAGCGGGAGCGGGGTCGGAGGGCTCCGGCGGCCGGGCGGCGACGGCGTTCAGCGCCTGTTCCCTGCTGTACGCCCGGAGGTAGCCGACGACCGTGTTGACGACCGCCACCAGCGGTACGGCCACCACGGCGCCGCCGATCCCGGCGGTCACCCCGCCCACCGCCACCGCGAGAACGACCGCGAGGGGGTGGACCCGGACCGCCCGGCCCAGGATGAAGGGCTGGAGCACATGCCCCTCGATCTGCTGCACGGCGAGCACCACGACCAGCACCATCAGCGCCGTGAACACCCCCTGGGTGACCAGCGCGACCACCACCGCGAGCGCGCCCGACATGACCGCGCCGACCAGCGGGATGAAGGCGAAGAGGAAGATGAAGACGGCGAGGGGCACGGCCATCGGGACATCGAGGATGTAGATGCCCAGACCGATGAAGATGGCATCGATCAGCGCGACGATCACCGTGCCGCGCACATAGGCGGTCAGGGTCCGCCAGGCGCGCGGCCCGGCCCCGGCGACCCCGGCGCGGGCCTGGGTGGGGACCAGCTTGAGGGTCCAGTGCCAGATGCGCTTCCCGTCGTGGAGCAGGAAGAGCGTGGAGAACATCGCCAGCAGCAGGCCGGTGAGGAACTCCACCATCACCGTGACGCCCTGGAGCCCGGCGGAGGTGATCTCCTGGGTGTTGGTGGAGATGGTGTCGCTGAGGTTCTTGGCGATGCCGTTGATCTGGCTCTCGGTGACATGGAAGGGGCTGTCCAGCAGCCATCGCTCCAGCTCCCCGATACCGTCCCTGACCCGCTCGGACAGGTTGTCGAGGTTGTCCATCACCTGCCAGACGACGAACCAGCCGACCAGGCCCATGACGACGAACCCGGAGACCGCCGTCACCGCCGTGGCGAGCCCGCGCGGCAGTCCGAGCCGCCGCAGCCGGGCCACGGTCGGCTGGAGCAGTGCGGTGATCAGCAGCGCGGAGACAAAGGCGAGCACCACGAGCTGCACGGCGCTGATCACGCGCATCAGCACCCAGAGCGTGCCCGCCAGCACCAGCAGCCGCCAGCCGGCCTCGGCCGCGACGCGGATGCCCCAGGGGATGACGGTGACGGGCTCCGGGCGGGCGGGCACATCGGGCGCGTACGCGGGAGGCGCGGGGACACTGAGCGGCGCGGCGCCGTCCGTCCCGTCGGACGCGCCGTGCCGCCCGCGCTCGTCGTCCTCGCCGGTGTCGGCGCGGCGTTCGTCGAGCCGCTCGGATATCCGGCTGAGCCCCGATCCGATGTCGGAGAGCCAGCCCGGCAGTTTCGCCATGTTTCTTCCTCTTCCCCCATGAACTCCCGACGACGGTACACGCATCGGAGCCCTCCACCGGGGAAACGGTGGAGGGCTCCGATGACGCGACGAGGCGCGGTGCCAGGGCACGCGAGCCCAGCAAGATCCAAACGGAAGGTCCTAGTACCAGCGGTTGGCCTGCCAGAACGACCAGGCGCCACAAGGGCTGTCGTACCGCTCGTTCATGTAGTTGAGGCCCCACTTGATCTGGGTGGCGGGGTTGGTCCGCCAGTCCGCGCCGGCGGTCGCCATCTTGGTGGCGGGCAGGGCCTGGACCAGTCCGTACGCACCCGAGGACGGGTTCTCCGCCTTGTAGTTCCAGGTGGACTCGCGCTGCACGATGTTGCTGAAGCACTGGAACTGTCCGGCGGGGATGATCCCCCGGGCGATGGCCTGGACCTCGGCGACCGTGTAGGAGCCCTTCGCGGGGGCGGAAGCGGAGGCGGTGCCGACGGTGTCGCGGGCAGCGGCACGGCTGGCCCGCTCCTCCTTCTCCTTCTTCTCCCGCTCCGCCTTCTCCTTGGCGGCCTTCTCCTCGGCCAGGCGCTCCTGCTCGGCCTTCGCGTCGGCGGCTTCCTTCTTCGCCTTCGCGGTCTTGGCGGCCTGGTGGCGGGCGTCCTCCTCAGCGGCCTTCTTGGCGGCGGCGTCGGCGACGGCGGCCTGGGCACTGGCCTGTTCCGCGATGGACGCGACCTGCACCTGGGCCTGCTGACCCATGGGTATATCGGCGAGGAGGGTCGCGTCGGCGGCGGCCGTCTCCAGGTTGTCGTTCGCGGGCTGAGCACTGCCCGACGCGACGCCTACGACGGCTCCGACGGTGGTGACCGCGGTGGCTGACGCCACGGCGAATCCCCGGACCGAGATCCGGCTCACACGATTTCCTTCCAGCATCACCCGCGCAGGTGACCCTGCGGGCGAATCGTGCCCCTGGCACGGGCCTCCCACTGCGTTGGGTCACAGGAGGCGCTGGCCCGTGGTCAACTCCGCTGCGGGAGTGGCCGAAACAGCTTGCGGGCGGCACACGACGGCAGGTCTTGAATTGTTTCACCGGTACGGTGCACCGGCGGTGGGGTTGTTCTGTCGTGTGCGGGGCCTGACGGAAGCAAGACTCTGCCGGAACCGGCCACCGCAAGGCAATTCTTCGATACGTGGGATAGATCACACTCGTTTGGGTGTGGAGGTCCCTGGAAAGAGCCGCACAACACGACGCCGCCCCAGTACGCTTCTGCGCTCCAGGGGCGGCGTCGCCAGTCCTTCCACCGCATCAGATCTGGACGTCCTCCAGCATTTCGGTCACCAGTGCGGCGATCTGCGAACGCTCGGACCGGGTGAGGGTCACATGCGCGAAGAGCGGATGGCCCTTCAGCTTCTCGACCACGGCGACGACTCCGTCGTACCGCCCCACGCGGAGATTGTCCCGCTGTGCCACATCGTGGGTGAGAACGACCCGGGAGTTGGCGCCGACCCGGGAGAGCACCGTCAGCAGGACATTGCGCTCCAGGGACTGCGCCTCGTCGACGATGACGAAGGCGTCGTGGAGGGAGCGGCCCCGGATATGGGTGAGCGGGAGGACTTCGAGCATCCCGCGCCCGAGCACCTCCTCGATCACCTCCCGGCCCGCGACCGCGGAGAGGGTGTCGAAGACCGCCTGGGCCCAGGGGCTCATCTTCTCGGCCTCGGTGCCGGGGAGATAGCCCAGCTCCTGCCCGCCCACCGCGTACAGCGGCCGGAAGACCATCACCTTCTGGTGCTGCTGGCGCTCCAGCACCGCCTCCAGGCCCGCGCAGAGCGCGAGCGCCGACTTGCCGGTGCCGGCCCGGCCGCCGAGGGAGACGATGCCGACCTCGGGGTCGAGCAGCAGATCGAGCGCGACCCGCTGCTCGGCGCTGCGGCCGTGAATCCCGAACGCCTCCCGGTCGCCGCGCACCAGCCGTACGCTGCCGTCGGCGGTGACGCGGCCCAGCGCCCTGCCGCGCTCGGACTGGAGGACCAGCCCGGTGTGCACCGGGAGCCCGTCCGCCTCCGGGGCGTACACCCTCTCCTCGCTGTAGAGCAGGTCCACCTGTTCGGCGGAGAGCGTCAGCTCCGACATCCCGGTCCAGCCGGAGTCGGTGATGGCCAGCTCCGCGCGGTACTCCTCGGCCAGCAGACCGACGGACGAGGCCTTGATGCGCAGCGGCAGGTCCTTGGAGACGACGGTGACGTCGTACCCCTCGGCCTGGAGGTTCCTCGCCACCGCCAGAATCCGTGAGTCGTTGTCACCCAGTCGGAACCCGGCCGGAAGCAGAGCGGGGTCGGAGTGGTTGAGCTCGACCCTGAGGGTGCCGCCGAGGTCGCCCAGGGGAATGGGGGCGTCAAGGCGTCCGTACCGGATACGGAAGTCGTCCAGCAGGCGCAGCGCCTGGCGGGCGAAGTAACCCAGTTCCGGATGGTGCCTCTTGGCCTCCAGTTCCGTGATGACCACGATCGGGAGCACGACCTCGTGCTCGTCGAACCGGGTCGGGGCGTTCGGGTCGGCCAGCAGGACGCTGGTGTCGAGAACATAAGTGCGCCTGTCGGGCAGCCGGCGCTTTGTGCTGTTCACCACGGAAGGACGTACCCCCTCGGATGAGGTCGGCGGTGCGACGCCGTCGCGGGCCAGATGGTCTCCCCGCCGCAGGGCGCGGGGGACCTCCCCGCCGGAGGCGGGGGGAGAAGCCGGGCTTCAGGCCACGATGCGTGGGCCGAGCGCCGGCCCTCCGCGTGGTCCGCACAGGGGGTGCGTTCCTTCGTGTGCAAAGGGCCTCCCGGGTGAGTGGACAGCGCCACTCACTGAGATACGACGTTCGTGGATCGGACGTCGACCTGGAAGGGATATTCCCTCGAACACCCGCCGCCATGCCACGGCGTGGGGCTACGACTGGATGAACAGAGGGTGATCGGCTGTGGTGACGTGCTGCTCAGCCGCCGTAGCGGCGGTGGCGGGCCGCGTAATCACGGAGTGCTCTGAGGAAGTCGACCTTGCGGAAGGCGGGCCAGAACACCTCGCAGAAGTAGTACTCCGAGTGGGCGCTCTGCCAGAGCATGAACCCCGAGAGACGCTGCTCCCCGCTGGTGCGGATGACCAGATCGGGGTCGGGCTGACCGCTGGTGTAGAGGTGCCGGGAGATGTGCTCGACATCGACGATTCCGGCCAGTTCCGCGACGGTGGTGCCCTTGTCGGCGTACTCCATCAGCAGGGAGCTGACCGCGTCCGCGATCTCCTGCCGGCCGCCGTAGCCGACCGCGACATTGACGAGTATCCCGGTGTGGCCGAGGGTGGCCTGCTCGGCCTCCTTCAGCACGGTCTGGGTGCGGGCGGGCAGCAGATCGAGCGTGCCGACGTGGTGGACCCGCCAGCGGCCGTCGGCGGCGAGCGCGCGCACGGCGTCCTCGATGATGCCGAGGAGGGGGCGCAGTTCCCGCTCGGGCCGGTCGAGGTTGTCGGTGGAGAGCATCCAGAGGGTGACCACCTCGACCTCGGTCTCGGCGCACCACCCCAGCAGCTCCTGGATCTTGCTGGCGCCGGCCTTGTGGCCCGCCTCGGTGGAGCTGCCGGACGCCTTGGCCCAGCGGCGGTTGCCGTCCAGGATGACTCCGATGTGCTTGGGCACCTGGGCGTGGTCGAGCCGGCCTTCCACCCTGCGGGCGTAGAGCCGGTACACCAGGTCACGCAGGTTCACGGAGTCCACCTCGGTTGTCTCGGCTCGGTTGTCTCGGCTCGGTCGCCCCGGCTCGCCGTTCCGGCCGGGAGGCCGGGTCGCCCGCCCCGGACGCCCGGGGCCGGGGCGCGGCTCGGGGGCGCGGCCCGGAGCCGGGGCCGCGCTCGCGGGCGGAACCGCGGCCGGCGCGCCGGTGGACCGGCGCACCGGATGGTGCGGTCCGGCCGGAGATGTACGGCGGTCTCCGGCGCCGTGGCGCCATCCCTGAAACGGCCACACTACTGCGGAAGGGACAGACCGGCCCAACCCGGTCTGTCACAAGTCCGTGATAAAGAGGGAGGTGTGACTGATCCCTCTGTATACCTCGCTGCGGCCGACCGGTACGACACCATGGAGTACCGGCGCACCGGCCGTTCAGGGCTGCGCCTCCCGGCGATCTCCCTCGGCCTCTGGCACAACTTCGGTGACGACCGGACCCTCGACGCGCAGCGCGCGATCCTGCGCCGGGCCTTCGATCTGGGGGTCACCCATTTCGATCTGGCGAACAACTACGGCCCGCCTCCCGGCTCGGCCGAGCTGAACTTCGGCAAGCTCTTCGCGCAGGATTTCGCCCGCTACCGCGATGAGCTGATCATCTCCACCAAGGCCGGCTATCTGATGCACCCGGGCCCCTACGGCGAGTGGGGCTCGCGGAAATATCTGCTGTCCTCCCTCGACGCCTCGCTGAAGCGGATGGGGCTGGAGTACGTGGACATCTTCTACTCCCACCGCTTCGACCCGGAGACTCCGCTGGAGGAGACGATGGGCGCGCTGGCCACGGCGGTACGGCAGGGCAAGGCGCTGTACGCCGGTGTGTCGTCCTACAACTCGGAGCAGACGGCCGAGGCGGCGCGGCTGCTGCGGGAGATGGGGGTGCCGGCCCTGATCCACCAGCCCTCGTACTCGATGATCAACCGCTGGACCGAGGACGACGGGCTGCTGGACACCCTGGAGACGGCGGGCATGGGGTGCATCGCCTATGTGCCGCTGGCGCAGGGGGTGCTCACCGGGAAGTATCTGCACGGCATCCCGGAGGGCTCGCGGGCCACCCAGGGGAAGTCGCTGGACCCGGGGCTGCTCTCGGAGGAGGTCGTGCGGCGGCTGAACGGGCTGAACGCCATCGCGGAGCGGCGCGGGCAGTCGCTGGCGCAGCTGGCGCTGAGCTGGGTGCTGCGGGACCCGCGGATGACCTCCGCGCTGATCGGCGCTTCGAGCGTGCGGCAGCTGGAGGAGAATGTCGCGGCGCTGGCGGGGGCACCGCTGAGCGCGGACGAGCTGACGGAGATCGATGTCTTCGCGGTGGACACCGAGGGCGCGAACATCTGGGCCAAGCGGGGCTGAGGCCGGGCGGCGCCCGGAGCCCGATGGCGCCGGCCCCCGGGCCGGAAAAGAAACCGGGCCGGTCCGTGGGGGGGGATACGGACCGGCCCGAGGGGGGGTTTCCACCATAACGCGTCGCAGGTCGTGGTGCGCGCCACCGGGAGGCGACCGCGTGTCGCGGCGGGCGCGAATGGCCAAAGAGCACCGGCCCGGGGCCCGTGATCCCGGGGGTTCCGGGCCTCTCGGGCCCGGGATCGGCGGCCTCGGCGCCGGGGACGGAGAGCCGGCGGTCAGGGCGTGTCCCCGGGCCCGTACCCCCGAAGAGGGACCCCGGCCGCGGTGCGCGGGGTTGACGGCCGCCACCGGGGCGGGCCGGGGCGGGCACGACCGGCGCGGGGGGTGCTGCGGGCTCTGGCCCGGCAGCGCGCGGGCGGCCGGGCGGGGTGGCCGTGGGCAGGGCCGGCGGGTCGGCGAAACGGGCGGGGCTGGCAGGGCTGGCAGGGCCGGCAGGGGGATGCTCAGGCCGTGGAGCCGGAGGCCGGGGCGGAGTCCTTCGTCCTGCGGGCGATGATCTCCTCCATATGGGTCTCGCCCCAGAGCCCCAGCGGCAGCAGCGCGGTGTTCAGGGCCTCCCCCAGCGCGGTGAGCGAGTACTCGACGCGCGGCGGGACCTCCCGGTGGACCTCGCGGTGGACGACACCGTCCGACTCCAGCTCCCGGAGCTGCTGGATCAGCATCTTCTCGCTGACACCGGCCACCGCCCGCCGCAGCTCCCCGAAGCGCAGGGTCCCGGCGTCGTGCAGCGCCCACAGGATGAGCGCCTTCCACTTGCCCCCGACGACATCCATCGCCGCGTCGAGACCGCACTGGTACGCCGGCCTGATCCTGGTCACGGCCACCCTCCGGGATCGTCAGCACTGATGATCCCGCCAGTAGACCACCCTCCCCGGCCCGCCTCGGGCCCGGCCCCATGCGGACAGGAAGCGGCCTCTCTCTCCGTTCTGCGGTCGGCGCGTGACGCCGGCCGCGGCGCGGTCAGCCGGCCGGCCGCAGCCGCAGCAGGGTGATGCCGTCCCGTACGGCGACGCGCCGGTAGCCGTACGAGCGCTGGGCGGCGGCCAGTTCGGCGGCCTGCTGCTCGGGGGGATAGGGCCAGTGGCCCGTGCGGTACGGCCAGGCCTCGGGCGCCCGGCTGTCGTGGACGATCCACTCGGCGGTCGGGCGCGGCAGCCTCTTCCGGTGGTACGCGTAGAGCCGGGCGTCGACCGGGAAGGCCGGGAAGAGCACCACGTCGCAGCGGGAGGTGAGCTGGGGCACCAGCCGGTTGGACGCGGCGACGGACGCGCCGTCGGGGATGCGCGCCAGCAGGGTGCGGGCCGCCTCGACATGGGCGGTGGTGCGCCAGGTGGCCCGCTGGGCGAGCTGGGCCAGCGGGAACGACGGCAGCATCACGAGCGTCACCGCGAGGGCGGTGGCCAGCGAGGCCCTGACGTGGCGGGCGCCCAGCGGATGTCCGCCCCTGCGCCAGGGGCCCAGCGCGTCGATGAGCCCGGCGATGACCACGGGCATCAGCACGGCGCTGTAGTGGAAGGACGTGCCCCAGTGGAAGCCGTTCTGCGAGAGCATCCGCCAGGCCAGGGTGGGGGCGGTGAGCAGTGCGAGCGGGGAGCGCAGGGCGAGCAGCGCGGCGGGCGCGAAGACCAGGATCAGGGTCATGGCCTTGATGTCCGGCCGGAGCGCGTCCAGCGGGCCGAGGACGACGGTGGCGAGGAGGGAGGCGTGGGCGCCCTCGCCGAGGTTGCCGCCGTGGGCGTAGCCGCCCGCCGGGTGGAAGGCGGGCAGCAGCACCTTGATCTCGATCGCGGAGGCGAGGACTCCGGCGCCGGCGGTGAGGGCGCCGAGGCGGCGGGGGCCCTTCCAGGCGATGACACAGCCGACGGCGGCGAGGGTGAGCCCCAGATCCTCCTTGATCAGTACGAGGGGTGCCGCCCAGGCGACGGCCGCGCGCCAGCGCCGCCGCCCGAGCGCGACGGCGGCACAGGAGAGCAGCGGGACGGCGAGCGCGACCTCGTGGAAGTCGAAGGCGGCGGCCGACGCGATGCCCCAGCTCAGTCCGTAGCAGAGCGCGACGGCATGGGCCGCTCGGCATCCCAGGGTGCTCCGGGCCCAGGTCACGAGCGGGACGACGGCGACGGCGAGCAGCGCGGACTGGGCGGTGAGCAGACAGAGGGGGGAGGGCCAGACGCGGTAGAGGGGGGCGAGGAGGGCGAGCGCGGGGTGGAAGTGGTCGCCGAGGAGGTTGAAGCCCTCGCCGCGCAACGGGACGACAGGGGCGCGGAGTCGGGCGTAGGCGCGGACGGCCTGTTCGAAGATGCCGAGGTCGTAGCCGGTGGTGCGGAGGAGGGTGTGGCGGCGTACGGCGACGGTGGTGTAGAGCGCGAAGAGGACCGCCGCCCAGCTCCAGGGGAGGAGGGCGGCGGGGCGGCGGGTGGCGGGGCGTGATCCGGGTTCCGGGGCGGCGGGCCCGGGGGGCCCGGGGGGCAGCGCGCGCCGCACCGTCAGGCTGTCAGAAAATGTCCGCATACATCCGGACTCTAGACGGGGGTGAGGAGGGCTCGGCGCGTCAGCCGGGGGCGTGTCCCGGGGGCCTGGGTTCAGGTGGTGGCGGAGAGGGCTCCCAGCAGCACCCCGGCGAAGGCGCCTGCGGTCATGAACGGGCCGAAGGGGATCACCGACCGGCGGCCCGCGCGGCCCAGGAGCATCAGCCCCGCTCCGTACAGCGAACCGAACAGGAACCCCGCGAACGCCCCCGCGAAGAGGGCCGGCCAGCCGTGCCAGCCGAGGACGACACCGAGCGAGAGGGCCAGTTTCACATCGCCGAAGCCGAGGCCGCCGGGGTGGATCAGAAAGAGCAGCAAGTAGGCGGCGCCCAGGGTCAGACCGCCCAGGAGCGCCGCCGGCCAGGAGCCCGCCGCGCCGGGCAGCAGCGAGACCGGCCCCAGGAGCAGGGCAGCGGCGGCGGCCAGCGGGAGGGTGAGACGGTCGGGGAGCCGGTGGACCCGCCGGTCGACGAGGGCGAGCAGCACGGCGAAGGGGACCAGCAGGAGCCAGACGGCGAGTTCGGGGCGGGGTCCGGTGGCGGCGGCGAGCGCCGCGCAGACGAGCGCGGTCACCACGGGGACGGCTGCCGCGCCGGGCGGGGCGGGGCGGGCGCAGGGCGCGCACCGGGGGCCGCCGAGCCAGCCGCGCGCGGGCCCGGTGAAGGGGTGGCCGGAGGGGCAGGTGTCCCGCCAGGTCTCCTCCGGCTCGACGGAGAGCCGGAAGGCGGCGCGGGGGACGAGCAGACCTGTGGTGGTGCCCCACAGGGCGGCGACGGGGATCAGCGTGACGTCCACGCCTTCGAGGCTAGGCGGCGGGCGCCCACCCGGTCTTGGGCCCGGGGGGCCCAGGGAGGGGAGAGGAGGGTTGGAGGGTGGGGTGGGTTCCGGCCGTGGCGCGCGGGGTGTGGGGTCCTGGCGCACAGGGTCCGTCCGCAGACTCCCCCAGAACTGCCACCGGGAGGCACCCCAAGACGGGCCGGAGGTGCCGGACGGGCCGGATTTGTGCGGGTCACCTGTGGCACATGGGCCGTGCCCGAACACCGGACAGGCCGTTGGTGCCAGCGGGCTGAGAATGCCCGGGATACCCGGGGCGCACGGCCACCCCCACCCCGTCGGGAGGGGCGTACCGTCGGGGGATGAGGCGATCGCGGGAATGGCGGGACGGGGAAGCCGAGTTGTGGATCGGGGGGCGCGGCGGCCCGGTGGTGCTGGAGATCGCGGCGAGCCACCGCACCCGGCGGCGCGGGCTGCTGGGCCGCGACACCGTGGAGGGCGCGATCCTGCTCGCCCCGTGCAGCGGCATCCACACCCTGGGCATGCGCTTCACCATCGACGTCGCCTACCTCGACCAGCGCCTGCGCGTCCTGGACCTCCACACCCTCCCGCCCGGCCGCCTCGGCCGCCCCCGGCTGCGGGCCCGCTACGCCCTGGAGGCCCGGGGCGGAGCCATGGCCGCGTGGGGCATCACCCGGGGCGCCCTGCTCAGGATCGAGCAGCCCTGACCCAGGGAGTTTCTTTCGGATCGGGCCGGATCGGTGAGCGGGGTCCGGTGCCGTGGATCGCGAGGCGGAGGAGGGAGCCCACCCGGAGCGCCGGCGACCGACGACAACGCGGCGGGGCGCGGCACCGGGGCTCGCGAGCCCGGCACGATCCGAAAGAGACGACCTAGTGCGCGGGCGGGGACGCGTGCCGCCCCCTGCCGCGACCGAGACCGAGCCGCACCGCCCCCGTCCAGCAGAGCAGTCCGAGCACCAGCGCGGACCCCAGCCCGATCCCGGTGAAGCCGACGACGGTCATCAGCGTCTCGCGGGTCTCGTCGTCCTCCCCCAGGGCGTCCTCCCGGTCCTCCTCGCTGATGCCGAACCCGTTCGCGACCGGGTCGCTCAGATAGGCCGGGCCCCGCTGGCGCTCCCCCTCGACCCCCACCCGCAGGGTCACCGGCACCGACCGGGCGACCTTCCGGTCGAGCGCGACCCGGATGTAGTAGACGCCCGAGAAGCGCATCGCGCTGGTGTCGTCCTCGTCGATGACCCGGTTGGCATAGGCGGCCGGCACGGTGGCGAGCGAGACCTTGGCCGGCCGGCCCAGATAGTGGGCCCCGTTGTCCTCGACGAAACCCCGGGCGGTGTTGAAGACGGTGACCCGCACCCCCTTGTTCACGGCCGCCGCCTGCCCGGCGGACACCCCGCCGAACTCCGCGTCCACGAAGAGCTGCTGCCCCCAGTCCACCGGAACCTTGTAGAACCGGCTCTGCCCGGGCCCCAGCGAGTCCTTCCACACCCCGTGCACCACCGGCGACGCGTCATTGAACCCGGACCCCCCGGTGACCCCCTTCGCCGCTCCCGTCACATGATCGGGTGTGTGCGAGTGCCAGGTGGCCGGCGCGCTCGGCCCGGTGCCCCCGCCCTTGAGCCCCGGCTCGGTCATGTACTTCAGCTCGACGGTCCAGCCCCTGGCGTTCGAGCCGCCGGCGCGGCCGATCCACTCGACGGAGTAGAGATAGTCGCCCGCGGTCTGGCACTCCCGGCCGCGCCCGATGCGCCGGGTCGAGTAGTCGGCGGTGGGCAGCGAGGTGGCACCGCCGAAGGTGATGTCATTGGTGACGCTGCACTCGGCGCCGTCGGCGGACCGCAGCGAGACCCGTATCCCGTCCGTGGCGGCGACCCCTCGGCCGGCGGGCGGGGCGAGCACGGCGGAGACATAGGCGTTCGACGTGTCGTCCAGCTCCACCCGGTAGAACTTCCGCTGCCCCGCCGAGATGGTGTCCGTGTAGGTGCCCCGGCTGAGATGGGGGCCGGGGGTGCCCGCGTCGGTACTGCCCCGGACGGCCTGCGCCTTCGGGTCGGTGCGGTACGCGGAGGTCCAGCTCACCGCCGAGGCCCCGGCGGAGGTGACGGCGGACTGGAGAAGCGCGCAGACGGTCCCGAGGACGATCCCGGCCCGCAGCGCCCCGGCCCGTGCCACCACCCGGCCGGCCGTCGCCGTCCTGCCCCGCCTCATCCGCGCGCCCCTCAGCCCACTCGTTCGACAGTCGGCCCGCAGCGTACTGCGGGCCGACCGTGTCACGTATAGCTGGCGTCACAATTGCGGGCTGTTACATCTTATCGGACCGGTCCCATCGGTCAGTTGGCGCCGCCGGTGGGGAAGGAGACCTCCACCCGGCGGTTCTTGCGGCGGCCCTCCTCGGTGGAGTTCTCGGCGATCGGGTAGTCCTCGCTGTAGCCGCGGACCTCGTAGGAGACCGCGGGGTCGTTCAGCTGATCGCTGAGCAGCCCGTGGACGGCGTCGGCGCGCTTCCTGGAGAGCACCCGGCCGTGCTGGTACGTACCGAGGTTGTCGGTGAAGCCGAAGACCCGGATCTTCCGGCCGTTGTGCTTCTTGATCTCCGCCGCGATGGCCGCGATCCGTCCGCTGGCCCGGGAGGTCAGCTCCGCGCTGTCCTTGCCGAACAGCACCTCGGCCTGGAGCGCGAACTTCAGGGACACCGGGGTCTCCTCACGGCGCTCCTCCCCGCCCTCGGTCTCGACGATGGAGACGATGTCCAGCACCCGCGACTGGGCCAGGGTGGCGCCGTCGCGCATCCTCAGCCCGGGGTTGTCACCGTCGATCTCCGGCGCCGTGGAGACCGGCTCGGTGCCCGGCGGCACGCTGGGGTCGTCGACGGCCGGCGCACCGGAGCCGGGCGACGCCGAGGCGGAGTCGAGGTGGAACCCGGTGAGCAGCAGCACCACCGCCAGCGACACGGCCGCCGGCCGCCGGCCCGCCGTGCGCGTTCGCCGCCGCGCGGTCGTGGTCACGGCGTCCATCAGCTGATCTCGATCGAGGCGCTGGGCATGAGCGGGATCTGCACATCGACCGACTCCGTCCCCTTGGGGGGCGCCGGGAACTGGGCGAAGAAGTCGACGCTCTGGCCCGCGTCGAGTGCGCTCAGGCCGGTGGTGGTGAGCGGATAGCCGTCGGTGTCACGGAGGACGTAGTAGCGCTTCTTGTCCGACTTGTCCACCAGCGTCATTCCGGCGAAGGATCGTCCGGTCTTCCTGACCTGGCTCTCCTGTCCATTCCACTGGACGGGCGGGACCTGCCGTTTGGTGGCGTTGTTCTTGAGGGCGCCGGAGACCGTGAGGAAGCCGCCCGCGTCCCGGACCGCGCTGCGGACGGTGAACTGGAATCCGTTGCTGCCGTCGATCACGGCCAGCGGTTCCTCGCTCTGCGGCTCGGTGGTGCCCTCGCCCTCGTCGGGCTGTCCGGGCTGCCGCGGAGTGGTCGCGGCCCCGGTGTTCTTCTTGTCCGACCCCTCCGAGCCGTCCGAGCCGCTGTCCCCGCCGCCACAGGCCGTCAGGGAAAGCGACAGCGCCGCCGCCACGAGGACCGCGGTCACTGTCCGTTGCGCGTGCGCTCCGTGCCGAATTCTCATCAGTGCTGTTCCTTTGCGTTCGCTGACGGTCAGTCCCCGTCCAGCCGGACGGTGAAGAGGTCGGACATGTCAGGGAGCCGGTCCGGCTGCTCCGGATCGATGGTGAGGGACTCACCGTCGCAGGAGAGCGTGCCGGGCGAGACCGGTTCCTCCTCCGGCGGGACGGAGGGCTCACCCTCCTGGCCCCCGTTCTCCTCGCCGGGGCCGTCGCCCTCGCCGGGCGGGGGTGACGACGGCGGCTCCTCGGACGGCGTGAAGGTGCAGCGGGACTCCACCACGGCGGTGGCCGTGGCCTCGGCGCGGTCGTCCTCGGTGCCGGGCAGGACGGTGTCGCCGAGCGGTGCCGACTCGACGGTGACGGCATAGCCCCAGCGGCCGTCGTCCAGCGGGGCACAGCCGTCACCGAGGAGCGTGGTGCCGTTGGCCTGGGCGAGCCGGGCGGCCTCCGCGCAGCCGGACCCGGACGACTCCTCGGCGCCGCCGCCCAGGAAGTCCCGGAGGAAGTCCGGATCGAACATCCCCTCGGTCAGCTCCTCGCCGAGGCTGTCGCGGGACTCCTGCGCCGCCGCCAGCGCGGCGGCGTCCGCGCCGGACTGGGCGCCGTTGCGCGTGGCGCCCGCCTGGCCCACGGCGAAGAACGCGAGCGCGAGAAAGAGCAGGCCCGCCACCATCGCGATGTAGATGGGGGCTGCCTGCCCTGCCTCACGCGCGCTCCGGTCCGCGGCGGCTACTCGCCGCCGCCGCCACCGCCGCCCAGGATCTCGCCGACCCTGGTCGTCAGACCGTTGGCGATGTCCTCCGCCACTCCGGAACCCACGAGTGCCGCGATGATCGCGGCCACCAGGACGATCACTCCGACGTACTCGACGGAGCCCTGCCCCGCCTCGCGCCGGTCCTGTGCCGCCCGTGCGGCTGCCGCCATCCGCGACGCGATGAACAGACGGGCCCTGATCGCGGCCTTCAGCGTCACATTCGGCATGGGCTTCCCCTCCGGCGCCGGTGGCGGGGGCGCCGGCCGGCTCGTACGAGTGCATGGCGCGGCCCACCGGTACCGCGTTCACTCGGCCGGTCCGGAGGGCAGCGTGAGAAATGTACGCCGCGAGCGCCCCGCCGGGAATGGGCCCTCGGGCCCAACTCCGTTTCCGGTGCGGGCGTTGGACCGCCCGTCCGCGCCATCCTGGTCCGCTCATGAGGGGCCGGCCCCCCTGCGCGCGAGGCCGTGCCAGACGGCGATGGCCTCGCCCCGGCTGCCCGCGTTCAGCTTGGCGAAGATCCGGTTGATGTGGTTCTTGACCGTCTTCGGGCTGATGAAGCAGAAGGCGGCAATCTGCTGATTGGTCAGACCCGACGCGATCAGCTCCATCACCTCCACCTCCCGCCGGCTCAGCTCGGTGATCACACCCCGCAGCCCGTCGGCCGCGCGGGTCCCCACCGATGAATGTCCCACATTCGCTTGCGTAAGCGAAGACCGTTGAGCACATTCCCGGAGAGGGGAATCGGGCCGCAATCCAGGAGATGTGCGGGTCATATAGTGATCCTTTGCGGCGGTTCCCGGCACAGTGTGTGCGTTCGCAGATGTTTTCACCAGGGCAGAAAAACCCGTGCGCGAACCCTCTCCCCGGCGGACCGAGGCTCCCTGGGGCTCCCCGCGCACCCCGGCCAGGAGCGCGCCCTCGGCCGAGCGCGACAGCGGCGCCCCGCCCGCCTCGATGTCCCGCACGGCGGCGACGAGTTGCTCGGCGGTGAACTCGCCGTGGACCAGATAGCCGCCCGCGCCCAGCCGCAGCGCCTCGTGGACGACCTCGCTCTCCCGGCTGTAGGTCATCATCAGCACCGGCGCCAGCCGGACCAGTGACGGCAGGGCCGCGAGACCGTCCGTCCCGGGCATCCGGACGTCCAGCAGCACCACATCCGGCCGGTGCCGGGCCACCACCTCGCACGCCTCGCGCCCGTCGGCCGCCTCCGCGACCACGTCGAGACCGGCCCGGCCCTGCAACAGGGCGGTCAGACCCGCCCGTACGACCGGATTGTCATCGGCGACGACGACCCGCACTCTCGTCGGCGGCGGGTACGGGGACCTGGGCGGTGGGGCATGCGGCGGTACGGTCCGGTGCGCCCCCGGGACAGGGGGGTGAACGTCGTGGTCGTCCGGCATGGCGGCCTCCTCTCGGAACACGGTGACGGGGTCTCGGCTCAGCTTGGACAGGGGGAACGGGGCCGGGCCGCCGGGCGGCGGACCGTGTGGACGCGGGGGCTGCGTCAAGCCCCTCCGGCGATGGAGGAGCGCGGGTACGGGGGCGTGCCCCCGGCGGAGGGTCCGGCGGGGGGCCCGCGTGGCGCGGGGTCGGCCGTGGGCGCGGGGTCGCGGCCGGTCACCGGGGACGGCCGGTCCAGCGCGGCCAGGGGGAGTTCGAGGCGTACCTCCGTGCCCTGTGCCGCCAGGCCCCGGCCGATCCGTATCCGGGCGCCGATGGACGCGGCCCGCTCCACCATGCCGACCAGCCCGAAGTGGCCGGAGCGGCGCAGTCCGTGGAGCGTGGTGCCGGGCGGCAGTCCGGGGCCGTCGTCGTACACGCTGATCCGCAGGAGGTCCCCGGTCACCCCCGCCGAGACGGACACCCGCCCGGGGCCGCCGTGGCGGTGGGCGTTCTCCATCGCCTCGGCCACGATGGTCAGCGCGTGCCGGGCGACGGCGGGCGGCACGCCGGGCGGGGCCGGGCCGATCCGGTGGAAGGCCGCCCGTACCCCGCCGCGACGGGCGAAGTCCTCCGTACGGGCGCGCAGCTCGGCCAGCAGGTCGACGCCCTCGCCGTCGAGACCCGACTCGCGGCGCAGATCGGAGAGGAGCTCCCGGGACTCGGCCGCCGCCCGCCGCGCGGCCCGCGCCACCAGCTCGGCCCGGTCCCGCACGGTCACCGGGTCCATCCGGTCGGCGGAGTGGGCGAGCCCGTCGGCGGCGAGCGCCAGGCCGTGCAGGGTCTTGGCCACCGAGTCGTGCATCTCCCGGGCGAGCCGGGCGCGCTCGCGCTCCACGGCCCCGGCGACCGCGAGCCGGGCCCGGGCCTCGGAGAGCGCCTGGCCGGCCGCGCCGAACCCCAGCATCAGCCGCCGCAGGGTGCTGCCCAGCGCCCCGGCGAGCACACAGAGCCCGGGGAGGAGCAGCGCGGTGAACCGCGCGTCCGTCTGGTCGTTGACCGCGTGCGCCCCCGCGACGATCAGCGACTGGAGCACGGCGAAGACGGCCGCGCCGCGCCAGCCGGAGATCAGCCCGGCGAGGAGGGGGGTGCAGATGGTGACGTACGCGAGAGTGGAGTCCGGGGACGCGGTGACCAGCAGCAGGGCCCCGAAGGCCATATCGGCGCCGAGCAGCCAGGGGTGGCGCAGCAGGACGGGCCCGAACCGCTCCCAGTCGCGCAGCAGGACGTACGAGGTCATGAAGGTGACCAGCACGGCGGCCCCGACCAGCCAGCTCGCGGGCCCGGGGCTGGTGCCCGCGAGGGCGAAGGGGACGGCCAGGGCGATCATCGCCAGCCGGAATCCGAAGACCTGGCGGCAGAGCGCCTGGAGGGCGTTGACCTGGAGCGGGAGCGAGGGGGAGGCCGCCGGCTGACCGGGGTCCGGCTCCCGGCCCGCCCCGGGCCCCGGCCGGGGGCTCCCCCCGGAGAACCGCCGCTGGTCGTGCCCCATGTCTCACCTCCCGTGCGCCGCTCGTGGTCGCTCGTGGCCGCTCGTCCCCGGTGCCGCCTCGCGGGCACGGCCCCGGCGGGGTGCCCGGCCGGGGCGGTGGCCCTGTCTCAGCCTCCCAGGACCTCCCCCAGATCGACCCCGGAACCGTAGTAGAAGCTCATGATGATCAGGATCATCGTCGCGGGCAGCATGATCAGGGTGACCACGAGCGTCGACTTGGGCACGGCGCGGGCCGCGTCGCGGCGGGCGTTCTGGGCGTCGGTGCGGCGCATGTCCGTGGCGATCTGGATGAGGGTCTCCACGATCGGCGCGCCCAGCTCCTCCCCCTGCTGGAGCGCGGTGACGAACATCGACACCTGGTCCGAGTCATTGCGCCGGCGCAACTGGTCGAAGGCGTCCCGGCGGCTCACCCCCATGTCCATCTGGCGCAGGGTGATGCGCAGTTCATCGGCCCAGGGGCCCTCGTACTTCTCCGCGACCCGCTCCAGCGCCTGCCGGAAGCCGAGCCCGGCGGAGACGACGACGGCGAGGACATCGAGGAAGTCGGGCAGGGTCCGTTCGATGTCGGCCCGGCGCCGGCGGATCGCCGCCTTGAGGATGACATCGGTCCACAGCAGCCCGAAGAGCAGCAGCAGCACGGCGAAGACCGGCTGTCCGCGCAGCAGCATCGACAGCGAGGCCAGCACCCCGAGGAAGCCGTAGACGGCGCGGCGGGCGGCGTACCGGTCGACGGTCAGGCCGTGCGGGTTGCCGGCCATGTCGAGCCGGCGGCGCAGGGCGTCCACCCGTTTGGGGCCCATGGCCCGCAGCACGGCGGGGGCGTACCGCATGCCGAGCCGGTCGATGGCCGAGCCCACGGCCGTGGTGCGGGTGGCGCCCACCTCCAGGGCGAGGGCGAGATCGCCGGGGAGTTTCGCGTCGGCGCGGTACATGCGGATGCCGTGGAAGACGCCGTGGACGGCGACGGCGAGGAGCGCGGCGAGGAGCAGTCCCATGGTGTCGTCCTCCCTTCTCAGATCTGGATGCGGGAGACCCGGCGGATCAGGAACGCGCCCAGTCCGTAGAGCCCGAAGGCGATGACGGTGGCGGCCTGCCCGGCGAACGATCCGGTCATCCGGTCCAGGGCGCCCGGGGTCATACCGTTGATCATCAGCAGAAAGCCGAGGCCCAGCAGGGGGACGGCGAGGGCGGTGACCTTGATCTGCGAGAGCATGGTGGTGACCTCGCGGCGGGTCTCCTTCCGCTCCTCCAGGGACTGGGTGAGGTTCCGCAGCGAGGTGACGACCTGTCCGCCCGCCCGGTTGGCGAGGATCAGGGTGGTGACGAGGACGCTCAGCTCGCGGGAGGGCAGCCGCTCGCCGAGCGCGCCGAGCGCGTCGTCCAGGCTCTGGCCGACGGCGAGCTGATCGGCCACGATCCCCAGCTCCTGGCCCGCCGGGTCGTCGAGCTCCTCGGCGGCCATGGCGAGCGCGGTGCGCAGGGCGAGGCCCGCCTGGGTGGCGTTGGTGAGGACGCGGGTGAATTCGGGGAGCTGGTTGATGAAGGCCTCGGTGCGCTTGGCCCGCTGCCAGCCGAGGAAGGCCCCGGCGCCCCACAGCCCGACGACGGCGCCCAGCACTCCGAAGAAGGGGGTGAAGACCGCGCCGACGGTGAAGTAGAGGGCGAGCAGCACGGCGAGCACGTGGACGGCGTACTCACCGGGGGTCAGATCGAGGCCGGTGGCCGCGATCTCGCGTTCGATGCGGCGGCCGAGCCGGGTGGTGCGCAGCCGCCGGTCGAAGCGCCGGAAGCGCCGCCGCCGGCCCGTCGCGCTCCCGGCGGGGCCGCTCTGGCTCATGCGGTCGACCAGGGCCTGCCGCTGGGCCCGGCCCGAGGAGTAGGTGTGCACGCCGATGACACCGAGCACACCGGCGAGCAGGGTGACCCCGGCTGTCAGAAGCGGGAGATTGTCCATGTCGGGCGGGGACCTCTTCGATGGGGTACGGGGGGTCAGACGACCGTTCGGCGGACGGCGAGCTGGTCCTCGGAGTCGGCGACCCCGAAGACCGGGGGCAGCGGCTCGTTCTTCAGATAGAGCCGCTCGGCGACCCGCCGGGGCACCGGGTAGTACGCGAACTGCCCGTGGATGCGCCCGTCGGCGGACATCGGCTGGGCGTGGAAGCGGCAGACGGAGACGATGCGGTACTCCTCCCGGCCGTAGGAGTCGACCACCGCGATCTCGGTGACCCGGCGGGAGCCGTCGGCGTGCCGGGTGAGCTGGACGATGACATCGACCGCGCTGTTGATCTGGTCCTTGATCGCCATGAAGGGGATATCGACCTCGGACATGGAGGCCAGGGTCTGGAGCCGCATCAGCGCGTCCTCGGCGCTGTTGGCGTGGACGGTGGCGAGGGAGCCGTCGTGGCCGGTGGACATGGCCTGGAGCATGTCGAGGGTCTCGCCGCCGCGCACCTCGCCGACGATGATGCGGTCGGGCCGCATGCGCAGCGAGTTGCGGACGAGGTCGCGGATGGTGACGCGGCCCTTGCCCTCGACGTTGGGCGGACGGCTCTCCAGGGTGATCACATGGGACTGCTGGAGCTGGAGTTCGGCGGAGTCCTCGATGGTCACGATCCGCTCGCCCTCGGGGATCAGCCCGGAGAGCGAGTTGAGGAGGGTGGTCTTGCCGGTGCCGGTGGCGCCGGAGACGATCACATTGAACTTGGCCCGCACCAGACCGGCGAGGAGCAGGGTCATCTGCTCGTCCAGCGAGCCGATGGCGATCATTTCCTGGAGGGTGAAGGCGCGGGGGAAGCGGCGGATGGTGAGGATGGGGCCGCTGAGGGAGAGCGGCGGGATGATCACATTGACCCGCTCGCCGGACGGGAGGCGGGCGTCGACCATGGGGTTGGCCTCGTCGACCCGGCGGTTGACGGTGGAGACTATCCGCTCGATGGTCTGCATGAGCTGCTCGGCGGAGGAGAAGCGGAGCGGGAGCATCTCCAGCCGGCCGCCGCGCTCGACATAGACCTGCTCGGGTCCGTTGACCATGATCTCGCTGATGGAGGCGTCCTCCAGGAGCGGTTCCAGGATGCCGAGGCCGAGGGCCTCGTCGACGACCCGGCGGATGAGCTGGGCGCGCTCGGCGCTGGAGAGCACCGGGCCCTCCCGGCTGATGATGTGCCCGAGGACCCGCTCCAGCCGGGCCCGCCGCTCGGCCGCGGCGAGCGCGGACATCTCGGCGAGGTCGATCTCCTCCAGCAGCTTGGCGCGGTAGACGATGACGAGGCGGTTCTCCTCGCTGTGGCCGTTGACCGGCTCGGGGCTGCTGATGCGCGCCCGCAGGCTCATGGACTCATCTCCCAGGTGCTGCTCGGTCTTTCCGGTGGTACGGGTGGTGCGCGCCGGCCTCGGTTGGTACGGGTGGTGCGCGCGGGCCTCAGTCGCAGCGCATCGTGACGGTGCGGCTCGCGGGTCCGAAGTCGAGGACGGGCAGCAGGGCGGGGACATCGACGGTGGCCGTCGCCCGGACCTCGGAGCCGGGGGCACAGCCGGCCTCCACCCGCGCGCCGTCGGCGAGCCAGCCGCTGATCGCGGCCAGACCGGCCGCCGGGCCCGTGCCCGCGCCGTCCCGCTGGGCCTCGGCCCGGGCGGCGGCACGGGCGGCGGTGCCGGCCTGCTGGGCGGTGTAGGCGACCAGGCCGAGCTGGATGGCGGCGACGCCGACCAGGATCAGCAGGGTGATCACCCCGGCGAACTCCAGGGCGGCCTGGCCCCGGTCCCGGTCCTCCCCGGGCCTCATGACAGGGCCCCCCGCGGATGCTCGTCGACCGCGGCGGCCTCGGCGTCGACATCGAAGGGGAAGTTCGCCGCGCCGGGGAAGAGGATGGGGACCGAGATCCGCACCGTGGCCCGGAACAGTCCATCGCCCCGCCGGCAGCTCGATTCGACCCGCCAGGCGTCGGGGAGGTCCTCGCGGACCGCGGCGTCACAGGCGGAGGGTCCGTCCACCGCGCCCGCCCTGGCGCCCGCGTCCGCCGCGTTCCCCGCCAGGGAGAAGGTGTAGCCGATGAGCGCGCCCTGCCAGAGGACGGCGAGGGTCGCCAGGATGACCGGCAGGGTGCCGGCGAACTCCACCGCCACCTGCCCCCGGTCGTCCCACCGCCCCGCCGCTCCCGGCCGCTCCCGGGCCGCGCCCCGGCCGCCGTGCCGTACGTGAGACCTCATCGCCCTCCGTACCCCCTCACCGTCATCGCCGGGACCGCGTCCTGCGGAGGCCGATCGAACCCCGGTCTCCCCTGAATCTGCCCTGCTTCTGGTCCGTCTCCCGCTCCTTGACGAGCCCGAGTTCGCCCGCGAGCGCCCACAGGGCCTGTTTGACGGCGGATTTGGGCTCCAGATCCTGCATCCGGCCGGCGTCGACCACGGACTGGAGTTCCTTGTACCCGGCGGGGACGGCGGTCCGGGCGACCCGGGTGCCGGTGATCTTCTCGATCAGGGGCGGCTGGATCTCGGTGGCCCGGTTGTGCCGGTTGACGACCGTGACCGTCTCCTCCGCCTTGCGGATCTGGAGCCGGTCCCAGAGGCGGACCATGCGCTTCGCCGCGCGTACGGAAACCACGTCCGGAGTCGTCACCAGCAGGGTGGTATCGGCCATTTCCACGGCGGCGGCGTTGGCGCTGTTCATCTGGGTGCCGCAGTCGATGACGACGACCTCGTACCGGTTGCGCAGGGCGCTGACGATCTGGCGCACGGCCCGGTCGCTCACCTCCTCGCCGCGCTCCCCCTCCGCCGGGGAGAGCAGCAGCCCGATCCCGGTCTGGTGGGCGAAGAGGGCGTCCTGGAGGACCCGGGGCGATATGTCCTGGATGGCGGCGAGGTCGGCGATCGAGCGGCGGAACTGCACATCCAGGTAGGAGGCCACATCGCCGGCCTGGAGATCGAGGTCGGCGAGGGCGACGGTGCGCCCGGACGCCTGGGCGGCCAGGGCGAGCTGGACGGCGGTGACGGTGGCGCCGACACCGCCCTTGGCGCCGCTGACGGTGACCACGGTGCCGCCCGGGCCGGTGAAGACGTCACCGCTGTGTCCGAGGTGGCGCCGGACCCCGGTGGACCAGCCGGCCGCCGCCTGGACCCGCTGGGCCAGTTCCTCGTACGAGAGGGGGAGGGCGACCAGGCCCCGGGCGCCGGAGTCCATGGCGGCCGAGTAGAGACCGGGGCCCGCGTCGACGGTGACCAGGATGACGCCGACGGAGGGGAAGCGCAGCCCGACCTCCCGGATCAGCTCCAGCGCGGGCACCGGGCCGATCCGCTCATGGACCAGCACGACCTCGGGCAGCTCGTCGAGGGACTCGGCGGCCAGCCGGGCGAGCAGATCGAGCAGCGAGGTGGAGTCCCCCACCGGAGTGGCCGGTTCCGCGTCCGGGAGCTGGGCCAGCAGGGTAGTGATGGAGCGGGCCGCGTCGGCTTCGCCGACCGCCGGGAGGATGCGTGTGGTCATACAGCCCTCACCTGTTCTTGTCTTCGTCGAGGGTGTAGGTGCTGTCCCCGGGGCGCAGTGCGGAGGAGCCGCCCCTGGCGAGCAGGGCGAGCCGGACGTGTTCGGCGAAGGACTCGGCGTGGGCGACGCGCTGGGCGTCCTTGGTGCCGAGGGCGAAGGTGATGGGGACCGCCTCGCGGGAACCGCCGCGGTCGTCGTCGCGGCGGTCGAGCGGGGTGAGCCGGCCCACGTCGATGACCCGGGCGCCGGGCACGATGATCCGGGACTGGTCGGCGTCGTCCTGGGTCTTCCCGGCGAAGGTGGCGAAGATATTGACCCGGTCGCCCGGGGTGATCTTGCCGGCCACCCCGGTGGCGGCATCGATCATGATGGCGATCTCCTGCTCCCCCGCCGCCAGTTCCGGCCGGTCGACGATCATGTCGTTCTGGAGCAGTGAGCCCTTTTTCAGCTGGGTGACGGCGATCTTTCCGCTGACCGCCGAGAGATCGGTGACGGCGCTGTCCGAGAGCCAGCGCTCGGGCATGCTGACCTTCTCGAACTGGTCGGCCCGCAGCGCCGTATAGGGCGCGACATCGGACTTCACCCGATAGGCGGGAACCTCGGGGCCGACCTTCGAGTTCACATCATTGATCACCGATATCACGCCGGCGAACGCACCGATGGCGCACAGCACCGAGAGAAGCAGAAGGATGACACCGCGTCGTTGGCGTGAATTCATGTGCTGGACAACCTCGTTCGCTGACTTCGCTGGATGCGCTGGATTCGCCGGGTGTGCCGGATGCGCCGGATCGCCCGGATGGGCTCTCCCCGCGAATCCGCGGACTTCGCAGACAGGGGCTGACGGAGCGGACTGAGCGGGACACCCGGCGCGGCGCCCGCCCCGTCCGGCGGGCGGGGCACGCCGGACGGGCGGGTGGCGTCGGGTTCATCGTGCCTACCGGTGCGGCGGAAAGCGGGTCAAGCGCTGAATCCGGCAGGTCACGGCGGTGATCTCCGCGGTACTCACGGCCCGTGGTGCGCGGGGGCGCCGTGGTGGGGGACGCCGGCGTCCCCGCCCGGGCCCGCCGCCGGCAGGGTCGCCGAGCAGAATCCGCAGCGGTCACCGATGAGTTCGATTCCGCACCAGGTGCACACCTCTCTCCGTACGGACGCGACCAGTTGATAGAGGGTGGAGATGTCCGGCAGGAAGGCGGCGAATTCCGTCAGCTTGCCGGTGCCCCACCAGAGCGGGGAATCCGCGGGCAGCGCGGTCTCCTCCACTCCTTGTGTCTGCCACTGCGGCGCCAGGGTCTTTTCGATCCACTCCGACTGGAGCTGTCCTTCCGCCACCACCAGCCGGGTGGTGAAAGCGGGCCCGCCGAGCCGCCCGCCGCCGCCCACCTTGACCAGTTCCGGCGTGGGGTTGGCGAGTACCCCGAACTGCGCGCCCGGAACCCATGACTTGGCGTGGGACTTCAGACTCACCGGCACCCGGTCCAGCCGGGTGACGGAATTGAGCAGCGCCCCCGCATAAACGTAGTGGGAGAGCAGCCGGGCCGCCGATGCGAGAATTCCGGGGCCGAAGTCGCAGACCGACAGCTGACGGAGCTGGCGGACGAGGACCGCGATACCGAGCGGCGGGAGGTCCACCTTCAGCAGCGCCAGCCGATTGGTCTCCAGGGCGGACCGCACGGTGTGCAGCCGCCGTTCATGGGCGAGCGGCAGACAGGACGGATAGAGCGCGACCACGTACCCGTGCTGTTCGAGCAGGACGGACGTGGCGGTGAGGGCGTCCTGGAGCGGCTGGGCGTCCGGCGGCGGAAGCAGAGCCGCCGTGGGCGTGTGCTGGTCCATCGGCGGTAGCACCAGATCTGCGCTGGTGACAGCTATTGCGGTCGGCACGCTGGTTCCCCGTTCGGCTCCGGTCACCGGTGGTCCCGTGACCGCAGATACGTACTGCTCGCTGCTCCTGCACGAGCACTTTATCCGCGACGGTGAAACCAGAGAACACCTTGCTGAACCCAGAGCCCCGGGGCGCGCACGCTCCGCACAGGCCAAAGCTCACCAAAGGATGACGATCTGTACGCCCATAGCAGGGGCGCGCGGGAGTGCGCACCCCAGGGTATGGCTGAAAACCGATGGCGCTTCCACGGCACCAATCACTGCTTGAGGGCTTGACAACCTCATTGGTCTGGACCAGTTTTACGACCCAGCGGTGGCCACCGTTTCTCACCCTCCTCCCCCCAACTCCCCCACTGGAGGCAGCAAGTGGACCGCACCACACGCTCGCGGAGATGGCTCGGCGGAGCCCTGGCCCTCGCAGTCGGGGCCGGGCTCACCGTCACCGGCATGACAGGAACAGCGCAGGCGGCGGACATCAATGTCGCCAAGAACGCCGGGTTCGAGTCGGGACTCTCCAGCTGGACCTGTGCCGGCGGCAGTGGCGTGAACGTCTCCACTCCCGTGCGCAGTGGAGCCTCGGCCCTCAAGGCGACACCGGGCGGACAGAACAACGCCCGCTGTACCCAGACCGTGGCCGTGAAGCCCAACTCGACGTACCAGCTCAGCGCCTGGACCCAGGGCGGCTACGCCTACCTCGGCGCGAGCGGCACCGGCACCACCGACGTCTCCACCTGGACCCAGGGCAGCGCCGGCTGGAGCCAGCTCAACACCAGCTTCCGCACCGGCGCGAGCACCACGTCCGTCACGATCTACACCCACGGCTGGTACGGGACCCCCGCCTACCACGTCGACGACGTCAGCGTCTTCGGCCCCGACGGCGGTGGCGGCCAGGAGCCGGAGCCCGTGATCCCGCCGGCCCCCTCCGGGCTGGCCCTGGGCGCGGTGACCTCGTCCTCCATCGCCCTCAACTGGGGTGCGGCCGCCGGCGCGACCGGCTACAACGTCTACCGCGACGGCGCCAAGGTCCAGTCGGTGACCGGCACATCGGCCACCGTGACCGGGCTGACCGCCAACACCTCGTACCAGTTCCAGGTGACGGCGACCAACAGCGCGGGCGAGTCCGTGAAGTCCACGGCCGTCTCCGGCCGGACCAGCGACGGACCGGTGCAGCCGAACCCCGTGGTGCCCAAGCACGCGATCACCGGGTACTGGCAGAACTTCAACAACGGCGCGACCGTGCAGAAGCTCCGTGACGTGCAGTCGGCCTACGACATCATCGCGGTCGCCTTCGCGGACTCCACCACCACGCCCGGCGAGCTGACCTTCAACCTCAGCCCGGCGCTCGGCTACGCCAACGTCGCCGAGTTCAAGCAGGACATCGCCGCCAAGAAGCAGGCCGGCAAGTCGGTCATCATCTCCGTCGGCGGCGAGATCGGCAATGTGACGGTCAACAGCGACGCCTCCGCGACCGCCTTCGCCAACAGCGCCTACGCGCTGATGCAGGAGTACGGCTTCAACGGTCTGGACGTGGACCTGGAGCACGGCATCAACTCCACCTACATGACGAAGGCGCTGCGCCAGCTCTCCGCCAAGGCCGGCCCGAACATGGTGCTGACGATGGCCCCGCAGACCATCGACATGCAGTCCACCTCGACCGAGTACTTCAAGCTGGCGCTCAACGTGAAGGACATCCTCACGGTCGTCAACATGCAGAACTACAACAGCGGCTCGATGCTGGGCTGCGACGGCAAGGTGTACTCGCTGGGCACGGTGGACTTCCTCACCGCGCTGGCCTGCATCCAGCTGGAGAACGGTCTCGACCCCTCGCAGGTCGGCATCGGGGTCCCCGCCTCGACCCGGGGCGCGGGCAGCGGCTATGTCAGCCCCACCGTCGTGAACAACGCGATGGACTGCCTCACCAAGGGCACCAACTGCGGCACCTTCAAGCCCGCCAAGACCTACCCGAATCTGCGCGGTGCGATGACCTGGTCCACGAACTGGGACGCCACGGCCGGAAACGCCTGGTCGAACTCGGTCGGGGCGCACATCAAGACCCTGCCGTAACCGCTTGACGGCGGGGCCGGTCCCACACCGGCCCCGCCCCGCACCGGCGGCCCCCGGGCCGCCACCGGACCAGTCGTACGAACCCGTCCACCCCCACGCCAAGGGTCGTACGACATCCATGGCAGCGCCACCGCATCCGCGGGGGCGCTGCTGTGCGTTACGGGCCGGTCCGCCCGCCGGCCCGGGCCGGCCCACCCGCCCTCTTGACCCGGGCATGTCAGGTCCAACAGGATGTGGGCGCCTGTTCGCACGATGCACGCGCCGGTTCCACCCTCCCAGTCCACATCCTGGAGACAGCATGCGACTTCGGATACGCGGCAGCGGCCGGAAGGCCGCCACGCTCAGCGCCCTGCTGGCGCTCGCGGTGGCGGCCCCCTTCACCGCCAGTGCGGCGCCACCGGACCCCGGGGCACCGGCCTCCAGGGCACCGGCCGCCACCGCCGACGAACAGACCCGGCAGTACCGGATCAGCGGTGAGACCACCGTCGCCTCCCGGACCGCCATCGCGGCGAGCGGGGCCACCGTCGACGAGGCCGGCGACCACTCCACCGTCGTCAGCGCCACTTCCGCGCAGGTGAAACGGCTGCGGGCGCTGGGCCACCGGCTGACCGCGCTGCCCGGCCCGCCGGCCCGTACCGCCGGCGGCCCCGTCCAGGCGCTCGACTTCCCGCCCGCGGACTCGCGCTACCACAACTACGCCGAGATGAACACGGCGATCGACCAGCGGATCGCCGCCCATCCCGACATCATCAGCAAGCGGGTCATCGGCAAGAGCCACCAGGGCCGGGACATCATCGCCGTCAAGATCAGTGACAATGTCGCCACCGACGAGAACGAGCCCGAGGTCCTCTTCACCCACCACCAGCACGCCCGTGAGCATCTGACGGTGGAGATGGCGCTCTATCTCATCCGTGAGCTGGGCGACGACTACGGCACCGACTCCCGGGTCACCAACGCCGTGAACAGCCGGGAGATCTGGATCGTCCCGGACGTCAACCCGGACGGCGGCGAGTACGACATCGCCACCGGCAGCTACCGCAGCTGGCGCAAGAACCGCCAGCCGAACACCGGCTCCACGGCGGTCGGCACCGATCTCAACCGCAACTGGAACTTCCGCTGGGGCTGCTGCGGCGGCTCGTCCACCTCTCCGGGCTCGGACACCTACCGGGGCCGCGCGGCCGAGTCCGCGCCCGAGGTGAAGGTCGTCGCGGACTTCGTCCGCAGCCGGGTCGTCGGCGGACAGCAGCAGATCAGGACCGGTATCGACTTCCACACCTACAGCGAGCTGGTGCTCTGGCCGTACGGCTACACCACCGCCGACACCGCGCCCGGCATGACCCAGGACGACCGCAACGCCTTCGCCGCGGTCGGGCAGAAGATGGCGGCCAGCAACGGCTACACGCCCGAGCAGGCCAGTGACCTCTACATCACCGACGGCTCGATCGACGACTGGCTGTGGGGCAACCAGAGGATCTTCGGCTACACCTTCGAGATGTACCCGGGCAGCTTCGGCGGCGGCGGGTTCTACCCGCCCGACGAGGTGATCGAACGGGAGACCAGCCGCAACCGGGACGCGGTGCTCCAGCTCCTGGAGAACTCGGACTGCATGTACCGCTCGATCGGCAAGGAGGCGCAGTACTGCGCCTGACGGCGGCGGTACGCGGCGAGCGGGCCGCCCGGTCGGCACCGGGCGGCCCGCTCGCGCGCGGCGGGGGGCCGGATCAGCCCAGGACCGCCAGGGCGTCGATCTCGATGAGCAGCCCGGCGGGCAGCCCGACATAGACCGTCGTACGGGCCGAGGCGGGGGCCTTGAGGCCCTGCTCCTCGAAGTAGGCGTTGTAGATCTCGTTCATCTCGGCGAAGTGGTCCACGTCCGTGAGGTAGACGCGCATCATCATCACGTCGTCCCAGCTCGCGCCGCCCTCCTCCAGGATCGCCTTGACGTTGGCGAAGGTCTGGAGGGTCTGCTCGCGCAGGGTGGGGCCCGCCGGGGTCGGGGCCTGGCCCTCGACGGCCGGGAGGAAGCCGACCTGGCCGGCGACCTGGAGGATGTTGCCCTTGCGGACGCCGTGGGAGAACTTGGCCGGCGGGGCGGTGTGGGTCGCGGGGGTGATCGCGGTCTTCTCGGTCATGCGGGTTCCTTCGGGCTGGTCGTGTCTCTACGGGGTCGGACGGTTCAGTGCGGGGTGCCGGAGCCGGAGTACTCCCGGCTGATGGCGTCGGCGGTGCGGCGCACCAGCGGGAGGAGGGTGAGCAGCTCCTCGGCGGTGACGACCACATTCGGCGCGGAGACCGACATCGCGGCGACGACCCGGCCGGCCGCGCCCCTGATGGGGGCGCCGATGCAGTTGATGGACTCCTCGTGGCCGCCGAGATCGGTGGCCCACCCCTGGTCGCGGACGGCGGCCAGCTCCTTGAGGAAGGCTGCGGCGTTCGGCGTCGAACGGGAGGTGTACAGGGGGTAGTCGAGCTTCTCGGCGATGGCGCGCCGCTCGTGCTCGGGCAGATCGCCGAGGAGGAGTTTGGCGACGGCGGCGACGGTGATCGCGACGGGTTTGCCGATACGGGAGTACATCCGGACCGGGTAGCGGCTCTCGACCTTGTCGATGTAGAGCACCTCGCTCTCCTCGTACACGGCGAGATGGACGGTGTGTCCGATCTGCTCGTTGAGGGTGACGAGGTGGGGGTGGGCGATGTCGCGCACGTCGAGGTTCTCGACGGCCTCCTGCGCGAGGGCGAAGAGCCGGGCGCCCAGGCGGTAGCGCTGGTCCTGCTGGCGGTAGACGAGGCCGTGGTCGTGGAGGGTGCGCAGCAGGCGCAGCGCGGTGGACTTGTGGACGCCGAGGCGGTCGGCGACCTGGCCGAGGTCGGCGGGGCCCTGCGCGAGCAGCGGCAGGATGCTCAGCGCGCGGTCGACGGTCTGGCTCATGGGGTGCGTACCTCCTCATCCGCGGCTGAGGTCCAGCCGGGGGCGAGACGAAGTCTCTCCCAGTCGGCGTCGCCGAGGGCCACGAGGCGGTCGGCGTGCGCGGTGGAAGGGGGGGTGGTGAGGTCGCCGGGGACGGTGAGGGCGGCGGCGGCCCAGAGGTGGCCGTGGCGGAGGAGGTCGCGGGGAGGGAGGGAGCGGAGGGTGGCGGAGAGGAAGCCGGCGGCGAAGGCGTCGCCGGCGCCGACGGGCGCGGTGACGTCCACGCGGGGCGCGGGCACGAAGGTGACGGTGTCCCCGACGCCGGTGCGCTGCCCCGCCCCCGGCCCCACCCCGGCCGACCCGGCACTCGAGGACGAACCCTCGCCCCCAGGAGCCGACACCCCGTCGGGCCGCTGCCCAGAACCCGGTCCCACCCCGCCCCGTCCGGCGCTTGAGGACGAACCCTCGCCCCCAGGAGCCGGCACCCCGTCAGGCCCCTGCCCAGAGGCGGGGCCCACCCCAGCCCGTCCGGCGCTTGAGGACGGACCCTCCGCCCCGGGAGCCGGCACCCCGTCAGGCCGCTGCCCAGAGGCGGGGCCCACCCCAGCCCGTCCGGCGCTTGAGGACGGACCCTCCGCCCCGGGAGCCGGCACCTCGTCGGGGCTCCGCCCCGAACCCCGCTCCTCAAACGCCGGAGGGGCTGAGGTGAACGGGCTCTCGTCCACCGGCAACGCTGAGGTGAACGGGCCCCCGGACGCCGGCGACGCCGAGGCGGACAGGCCCCCGGACGCCGGAGAGGCTGAAGTGAACGGGCCCTCGGTCACCGGCGACGCCGAGGTGAACGGGCCCCCGGACGCCGGCGACGCCGAGGCGGACAGGCCCTCGGTCACCGGAGGGGCCGAGATGAGCGGGCCCCCGGTCACCGGCGGAGCCGAACCCACCCGGCCCCCGCGAACCCCCTCCTCGCGGGCGAACATCGTCGCACCCCGGGCAGCCTGCTTGACGATCAGGACCGCGGGGTCGGGGAGGGCCTCCCTGATGGCGGCGGGGCCCACCAGGCCCCAGGCCTCCTCGGCCTCGTCCTCGCCGACGAAGACGAGGTCCGCGCCCCGGGCCAGCTCCAGAAGAATCTCCGCGCCCGAGGACTCCCCCCAGAGACCGGGCCGGTGATTCAGGTCGAAGGAGACCAGGGGCCGCCCGGGCCGGCGCGCGGTCAGGGCGCGCATCAGGGCCAGGCACTCGGGCGAGAGCGCCGCGGTGATCCCGGAGAGGTGGAGGACGCGGGTCGCGTCCAGCACCCCCGCCGGAACGGTCTCCGGCGACATCGCGGACGCCGCCGACCCCCGCCGGTAGTACACCACCTCGTGGACATCGGTGGCCCGGTCCGTCGCGGTCCGGAAGTAGATCCCGGTCGGACGGCGCGGGTCCCGGCCGACGGCCGAGGTGTCCACCCCGTACCCCCCGATCGCCCGGATCAGATGATCCCCGAACCCGTCCGCCCCCACCCGGCTGACCCACTTCACCCGGTGCCCCGCCGCCGCCAGCGCGCACGCCACATTCGACTCGGCCCCGCCGATCGCGCGCGCGAAGGAGGGCACGTCCGCGAGGCGTCCGGGCTGCGACGGCAGGAACGTGACCATGGACTCGCCGAGGCAGATGACATCGGCGACATCCACGGCCTCGGTTCCGGTCAGGCTGCTCACCCTGGGGCTCCTCGCGGTGGTCTGGTGTGGTCGGGTCCATTGACCCGACACTGCGCCGGATGTTAGACACCATCGAGCGATATACGCAATGAGTGTTGCACACAGTGCAACGACAGGGAGGACCCCATGCCCGACGACCACCTCGCCGCACTCGGGCGGGAGCGCGTCGACCACCGGTTCAAGGCGCTGCCCCCGGACGCCGAAGGACTGACCGTCGCCGAGCTGGCGGCCGAGCGGCGCTCCCTCTTCACGGGCGGCTTCACCACCCCCGTACTCGCCCTCTCCGCCGCGTCCGTCGAGCACAACCTCACCCTGCTCCAGACCTACTCCGAGCGCCACGGCCTGGTCTTCGCCCCGCACGGCAAGACCTCCATGTCCCCGCAGCTCTTCGCCCGCCAGCTGGAGCACGGCGCCTGGGGCATCACCGCCGCCGTCCCCCACCAGGCCCGCGTCTACCGCGCCCACGGCATCCAGCGGATCTTCCTCGCCAACGAGGTCGTCGACACCGCCGCCCTGCGCTGGCTCGCCGGCGAGCTGGCGGACCCCGACTTCCGCTTCATCTGCTACGCCGACTCCGTGCGCGGTGCCGAGCTGATGAACGAGGCGCTCACCGGGGCCGGCGCGCCCCGGCCCCTCGATGTGGTGGTGGAGCTGGGCGCGGGCGAGGGAGCCCGCACCGGGGCCCGTACGGAGGCCGAGTGCGCCGCCGTCGCCGATGCCGTCGCCGCCGCCCCCGCGCTGCGGCTCGTGGGCGTCGCCGGGTACGAGGGCGAGGTGCCGGGCGCCGACAACGGGAACGTCCGCGCCTGGCTGCGCCGCCTCGTCGCGCTGGCCGCCGCCTTCGACCGGGAGGGCCGGTTCGCGGACTCCGGCGAGATCGTCGTCAGCGCGGGCGGCAGCGCCTGGTTCGACGCGGTCGCGGATGTCTTCGCGGAGATCCCGCAGCTCTCCCTGCCGGTGCTGAAGCTGCTGCGCTCGGGGGCGTATGTCTCCCACGACGACGGCCACTACCGCCATCTCACCCCCTTCAACCGGGTCCCGGAGGAGGGTGCCCTCCAGCCCGCGTTCCGGCTCTGGGCCCAGGTGGTCTCCCGGCCGAGCCCGGGGCAGGCGTTCCTCAACGCGGGCAAGCGGGACGCCGCGTACGACCTCGATCTGCCGGAGGCCCAGGTGGTCCGCGACGGCCGCACCGGGGAGATCCGGGCGGCGGACGGCATCACCGTGACCGGTCTCTCCGACCAGCACGGCTGGGTGGAGACCGCGCCCGGCGCCGCGCTGGAGGTCGGCGACTGGCTGGGGCTCGGCCTCTCGCACCCCTGCACCTCCTTCGACAAGTGGCAGCTGATCCCGCTGGTCGAGGCGGACGGCACGGTCACCGACTACATCCGCACGTTCTTCTAGGCCGGGGATCTCGCACCATGGATCTCGTCATCCGGGCCGCCCGGGTCATCGACGGCACCGGCGGCCCCTCCTTCCGGGCCGATGTCGGCGTCCGCGCCGGGCGGATCGCCGCGATCCGCCGCGCGGGCGAGCCGGCGCTCGACGGCACCCGCACCCTCGACGCCGCGGGGCTCGCCCTCTCCCCCGGCTTCATCGACATGCACGCCCACAGCGATCTCGCCCTGCTGCGCGACCCCGAGCACCTGGCGAAGACCGCCCAGGGGGTGACGCTGGAGGTCCTCGGCCAGGACGGGCTGTCGTACGCGCCGGTGGACGACCGCACCCTCGACGAGGTGCGCCGGGCCATCGGCGGCTGGAACGGCGGCGGGCCCGGTGACGACTCCGTGGACTTCGACTGGCGCACCGTCGGCGAGTACCTGGACCGCCTCGACCGGGGCATCGCGGTCAACGCCGCGTATCTGATCCCGCAGGGCACGGTCCGGATGTACGCGGTGGGCTGGGACGACCGCCCCGCCGGCGAGGCCGAGCTGAACCGGATGCGGCAGCTCGTCGCCGAGGGCATGGAGCAGGGCGCGGTCGGGATGTCCTCGGGGCTGACCTACACCCCGGGGATGTACGCGAAGGACGCGGAGCTGACCGAGCTGTGCCGGGTGGTGGCCTCCTACGGCGGCTTCTACTGCCCGCACCACCGCTCGTACGGGGCCGGGGCCCTCCAGGCGTACGAGGAGATGGTGACCCTCACCCGGGAGGCCGGCTGCGCACTGCACCTGGCCCACGCCACGATGAACTTCGGCGTCAACAAGGGCAGGGCGGGCGATCTGCTGGAGCTGCTGGACACCGCGCTGGCGGCCGGGGCCGACATCTCGCTCGACACCTATCCGTACACCCCGGGCTCCACCACGCTGGCCGCGATCCTGCCGGGCTGGGCCGCCGAGGGCGGGCCCGACGCGCTGCTGGCGCGGCTGGCGGACGGGCCGACCGCCGAGCGCATCCGCCACGATCTGGAGGTGACCGGCTCGGACGGCTGCCACGGGGTGCCGGTGGAGTGGGAGACGATCGAGATCTCCGGGGTGACCGATCCGGCGCTCGCCGCCCATGTCGGCCGCACCGTCGAGCAGTCGGCGCGGGAGCGCGGGGAGGCGCCCTGGGTGACCGCGCGGCGGCTGCTGATCGAGGACCGGCTCGGCTCCACGATCCTCCAGCACGTCGGCCACGAGGAGAACGTCCGGGCGATCATGCGCCACCGGGTGCACACCGGGGGCAGCGACGGCATCCTCCAGGGCGAGAAGCCGCACCCGCGCGCGTACGGCACCTTCCCGCACTATCTGGGCCGGTACGCGCGCGAGCTGGGCATCCTCTCCCTGGAGGAGACGGTCGCCCATCTCACCTCCCGCCCGGCGGCCCGGCTCGGGCTCGCCGACCGGGGGGTCGTCCGGGAGGGACACCGGGCGGACCTGGTGCTCTTCGACCCGGAGACGGTCGCCGCGGGCTCGACCTTCGCGGCCCCGCGCACGCTGCCCACGGGCATCCCGCACGTGCTGATCGATGGGCGGTTCGTGATCGAGGACGGGGTGCGGACGGAGGTCCTGGCGGGCCGCTCCGTCCGCCGCACACCGCGCGGATAGGCCGTACGGGGATCAGGAGGGGAGGCCGCCGGAGACCCCGCCGGGGACGATCTTGCCGACGATGTCGGTCACGGGCGCGAGCGCGCCCCCCGGCGGCGGCTTGAGCAGATTGCGGTCGACCTCGGTGGCCGAGGGCTTGGCGGCGGGCTGGTGGGCGGTGGCGGCCTGGGCCGCACCGGCGGCGGAGACGGCCAGGGCACAGGCGGCGGCCGCGACGGCGGCGGCCTTCTTGTACTGGATCATGCGCTGTGCAACGCCCGGGAGGGGCGGCTGGTCACGTTCCGACACGTGTGCCACTACGGCATGGGCGGTCACTTTGGCGATCATCCGTTACCGCCCACGGCCTGCGGCGTTGAAGGAGCGTGAAGGCCGCAGGCCCTGTGGCCGCTGTTCTGAAGAACTGCAAGGAGAACTGATGTCGCGTTTCGCCAAGGCCGCTGCCGTCGTCGCCGGCTCGGGCGCCCTCCTGGTCGGCGGCGCCGGTATGGCCACCGCCGACGCGGGAGCGCACGGCGCTGCCACCCACTCCCCCGGTGTGCTGTCGGGCAACCTGGTGCAGGTCCCCGTCCACATCCCGGTCAACGTCTGCGGCAACACCGTGAACATCATCGCGCTGCTGAACCCGACGTTCGGCAACACCTGCGTCAACGCCTCCGAGGGCAGCGCGTACGGCCACTGATCCACCGCACCTCCCCGAGCACCGCGGCCTCCCCCCGCTTCCGCGGGGGAGGCCGCGGTTCTGCGTACCGGGCGTCACACGTACCGGTAGACGCGGGAGTGGTCGAGCAGTTCGGCCGGGCGCACCTCCCACGGCGGCAGCGGATCGTGGAGGGCGAAGACCCGCCCGGCCTGGGGGTCGGAGCCGGCCGGCGGGGTGCGCGGCAGATAGCCGGAGCGCGGATGGGCGCGCTGCCAGCGGTCCCACAGCAGATCGATGAAGGCGTGGTGGAGCCAGAAGACGGGGTCGTTGGGCGAGGTGGCGCCCAGCATCAGCCCGCCCACCCAGCGGTGCACACGGTTGTGGTTGCGCCAGCGCTCCTCGCCCCCGGCGCTCCAGCCCTCGATGCTGTTGCGGAAGCCGGTGCGCGCGGTGGAGTCCCAGGGGGCGGTGTCGTAGACGGGGTCGGCGAGGGCCCGGCGGACCTCGCCGGCGGTGGGCAGGTGGACCGGGTCGGCGGGGCGGCCGAGATCGCGGGTCAGATACTTGCCGTCGGTGATCCGGGAGGTGATCCGCCAGTTCCCGTTCCGGTACGCGAAGGGGCCGGTCATCACCTGACGGTCGCCGAACCTGCCGGTGCCGCCGAGGAAGTCGTCCGCCCAGAGGGAGGCACCGGGCGTGCGGTCGGCGGTCCAGTCCCAGTACGGGACGGTGACATCGGGGTCGATCCGCTGGAGCGCCCGCTCGAACTCCAGGAGATAGCGCCGGTGCCAGGGGAAGAAGGAGGGGGTCATATGGGCCGCCCTCGGCCGGTTCTGGCCGTCGGGGACGTAGAAGGCGTCGTGCATCCGGACGAATTCGTCGTACTGCCCCGAACGCTTCAGCTCCAGCAGCGCCCCGACCAGCCGCCGCTTCTCCTCGGCCGTCAGATTCCGCTGGTTCTTGCGGGTGTGCACGGGTGCGGCTCCTCGGTCGTCAGTGGGCGGGGTGCGGCGCGAGACGGGCGCCGCCCAGGTCGTCCACGGCGGCCCGGGCCACCTCGCGCAGGGTGGGGAAGGATTCGTAGTGGTTGACGGAGCTGAGATAGCTGCCGTCGGCCCGGCGCATCACGTGGAGCGGCCGCCCGTCGATCCGGACCTCGACGCTCGGCACCCCGCCGCCCGGGGGCGCGCCGGCCGGGGTTCCTCCGGCGGGGACGATGACGGTCTCGCCGCCCTGGATGTGCCGCCCCCGGTACATCTCCGCGAACCGCTCCAGATCCCGCCCGGGCCCGGGCGCCCGGCGAAAGGGCCCCGCCGGGGCCCGCCGCCCCACGAGCACCGGCGCGAGAGCTCCTGCGGTGCCCGCGACCACCCCGGCGGTGAAGAGCGCCCGCAGGGCGGTGCGCCGGGTGAGCGGGCGGGTGGGGATGCGCATGGTTCGTTCCGTCCTGTCCGGAGGAGTGTCCGCACGACAACGGGCCTCCGGCGCGGGGAGTTCGGGGGCGCGGGTTCGGAGAGTGCTGCTCCCCGGGTAACGAGTGGGGAGGGGGAACGGGTGCGGATGTCGCCTGTCCGCAGCAATGGGGGTGGGCGTGAGCCATGGGCCCGCCCGCCCTTGACCGGGCCTCGCGGGGGTGCGGCGGCCTGGGCCCCGGGGCCCGTCCTGGCACCCCCCCCAGAGCTGCGTGGGAGGTGCCCCCGGAGGGGCTGGTTGGTTCGGCGTCGCTCGAACCGGAGCAAACCGGGCCCCGCCGGAGACGCTGGGGCAACGCACTCCGGCCCCGCTGTCGTCTGAGGGCACCCACCCGGCCCCGGCCCCTGCCGGAGCGGCTGAAGCAACACACCCCGGCCCCACCGGAGACAGCGAGGCAGCACACCCCAGCCCCGCTGTCGTCTGAGGGCACCCACCCGGCCCCGGCCCCTGCCGGAGCGGCTGAAGCAACACACCCCGGCCCCGCCGGAGACAGCGAGGCAGCACAACCCAGCCTTGCCGGAGACGCCGAGGCAGCACACCCCAGCCCCGCCGGCGTTTGAGGCGCGGGGGTTCGGGGGCTGGCCCCCGACCGTGGCCCGCGGGATGCGGGGACCTGTGGCACAGGGTCCGTCCTCAAGCTTCCCCAGAGCTGCCTCCGGGAGGTGCCCCCAGACAGGCTGAATTGCTTGGTCCGGGGGGCGTTCGCGGATGCCCGGCGGTGGGGTGAATCCGAGGGAGGCGGGGTCGTGTTCAGCCGGGCTCCCCCTGGCACGTGGGCCAGCATGGGCCCTCCGGCACACGCCCCCTCAGGAGGCAGCCCCCATGACCGTCCCGCCCGACCTCGCCAACCCCGCCTTCTGGCGCCTCCCCCGCCCCGACCGCCTCTCCGCCTTCGCCCACCTCCGCTCCCTCGGCACCCCCCTCCGCTTCGGGCCCGGCCCGGGCTTCTACGCGCTGGTGAAGCACGCCGACGTACGCGAGGCCAGCCGCTCCCCCCGGCACTTCGCGAGCGCCCCGGGCGTCACCACCCCGGAGCCCGCCCCCTGGGCGAAGGCCGTCTTCGGGAACTCGATGGTCAACATGGACGGCCCCGAACACGCCGGGCTGCGCGCGATCGTCGCCCGCGCCTTCACCCCGCGCCTGCTGGCGACGGCCGAGCAGAACATCCACTCCGTGGCGCGGCGGATCGTGGACGAGATGATCCGCGACCGCCCCGGGGACTTCGTACCGGCGATCGCCTCCCGGATGCCCTTCGAGATCATCTGCGATCTGATGGGCATCCCCGCCCACCACCGGGCGGACATCGCCCGGCGGATCGACGAGGCCTCCGAGAACGTCGGGGTGGGACGCCGCCGGGTCCGCGTCCCCGGGCGCGGGCTGCGGGCCCTCGCCCATCTCCAGCTGGTGATGGCGCGGCTGGCCCGGGAGCGCCGCCGCCGCCCCGCCGACGATCTGATCTCCGCACTGGTGTGCGCCGATGTCGACGGGTCGGCGCTCAACGCGCGCGAACTCGGCGCCTTCTTCTCCCTGCTCCTGGTCGCCGGCGTGGAGACCACCCGCAACGCCATCGCCCACGGCCTCGCTCTGCTCACCGAGCACCCTGCCCAGCGCGCCCTGCTGGAATCGGACTTCGACCGGTACGCGGACGGCGCGGTGGAGGAGATCGTGCGCCATTCGACGCCGATCATTCAGTTCCGCCGCACGGTGGTGGCCGAATGCGAGCTGGGCGGAAGGATTTTCCGCCCCGGCGAGAAGGTGGTGCTCTTCTACGCCTCCGCCAATCGCGACGCGGCCGTGTTCGAGAACGCCGATGATTTCGACATCACCCGCGACCCCAATCCGCATCTGGGGTACGGGGGCGGCGGCCCGCATTACTGTCTGGGCGCCCATCTGGCCCGCCAGGAGATGAAAGCCCTCTTCGCCGAACTGCTCACGCGCCCGCGCGGGCTGCGGGCGGTGGGCGCGGCCGAACTGGTGGACTCCAGTTTCGACAACCGGGTCCGGGCCCTGCCCTTCGCCTTCGACACCGCCGCCGGTTAGCCGCGGAGCCTGCTCACCGGCAGCAGGGCGTGGGCCGCCGCCATCAGGGTCTCCTCGTCGCCGAGGTGGGCCCGGAGGACGTCCTCGGTGACGGGCTCGCCCGGGACCGCCTCGGGCCAGGGGCGGGTGCCGAGGAGGAGATGGACGTGGCCGCGTGCGTCGGCGGCGGCGAGCCACTCGGGCGGGGCGGGGCACTGGGCGCTCAGCCCCGGCATGTTGAGGACGGCCCGGCCGCCCTCGACCAGCAGCCGGACCGGGGAGTTGAAGGACGCCGCGGTGGCGTCGGTGAGCCCGGAGATCGTCAGCCCGGCGTCCTCGATCAGCGCCGTCAGGGCCGCGGTGCCGCCCTCGGGGCCCGCCTCCCCGTCGCCGAGGGAGTACACCAGCAGATACGGCATGTCGTGGCCGCCGGCCGGGTCACCGGTCCAGGCGAGCATGGAGACGGTGCCCAGATGGCTGCGCTGAACGGTGGAACGTGCGGAATTCGCAAGGGTCATGGGTCGGCACCCTAATGCCCGGTGCGGCTTGTGCGGGGACCGCGTTCACCTGGATGGGGGAAAGCGGAGCTGCCAGACGGAGGTGTGGTTTCCGAGGGCTGTGTGGAGCCGTACGATCCTTGACCGCTCGGGCACTTCGAATACCAGCCAGCCCTGTTTCTGTTCGCCGACCGCGAGCGTGTTCCATGTCAGCGGGGCGCCGGTGGTGAGCCTTCCGGTGGTGACCGGGGAATAGCGTTTTCCCGTCTCGTCGACGGCCCAGGCGCGGGCGCCGGTGGTGTCGTAGGGCCTGCCGCCGATGTTGAGGAGGGAGACATCGGCGCCGAACCACCGCTTGCCGCTTCCCGGCCCTTCGGCGGCGCGGGTGGCGACGGCGGGGTCCACCTGGCCGAGCACGGAGACGCGGAGGTGCTCGCCGAAGCCCCGGCCGGTGAGGTCGACCGAGTCGCCGAACCACGCGGGGGCGGGGGTGGGAATGGCGGGGCGGGGCTTGTGGTCGGTGGGGGGGTGGGGCGGGCTGTCGAAGGGGTTCTGGCAGGAGGTGGTGGTGGTGAGTGCCAGTGCCGACAGCAGGAGGGTGGAGGCCATGTGACGCATGGGTCCCCTTCGGCAGACCGTTTTCCGTATCATCACCGGCTCGGCCGGGGAAGGGGTCGCTGTGGGGCCCGTGTCGCGCCCCAAGTCCCCCGGAGGGCCCGCACCCGGCCCGTCGGACCCACCCGGCCGTCCGGCGCTGAGGACGGCCCCGCGCCACGGGCGGCCCGGGCAGCCCCGGGCCCGTCTGGGGGTGCCTCCCAGAGGCGGCTCTGGGGGAGCTTGAGGACGGACCCGGTCCACGAGAGCCCGGGCCTGTGCGTCTCCAGCCCGTCCGGCGCTTGAGGACCGACCCCGGTCCACAGGTCCCCGCATCCTGCGGGCCCGGGTCGGGGGCCGGCCCCCGAACCCCCGCTCCTCAAACGCCGGAGGGGCTGGGTTGCTCAGGTCTCCGGAGGGGCTGAAGTGGCGCGGCTCCAACACCGGAAGGGCTTGGTGCCTCACGCGCCGGAGGGGCTGAGGATGGCGCCTCACGCGCCGGAGGGGCTGAGGTGGTGCGGCTGCGGCCCCCATCGCCGGAGAGGCCGAAATGGTGCGGCTCCCACGCCGGCGGGGCCGGACGAGTGCCGGCTCACCGGCGGGGCCAAAGGAGTGCCGGCCCGCGGGCGAGGCCGGAGGAGTACTGCCCCGCCGTCGGGCCGGACGAGTGCCGGCTCACCGGCGAGGCCGAAAGAGTGCTGCCCCGCCGGCGAGGCGATCAGCGGTCGCGGGCCGGCTGGCGTGGGGGGAGGGATGGTTCGGCCGGGCGGGGGAGGCGGACCGGCGGGCGGTCGCGGAGGCGGCGGCGCACCCCCGCCACCAGCCGCTGCGCGGTGAAGCTCGCACCGTGCACGAACCGCATCGCCGGCCCGAACGACGGCGCCGTCAGCAACCCCGCGAAGAACAACCCCGGGCAGGACGACTCGAACCCCGCCGTCAGCTCGGGCGCCCGCCCGCCCCCGACCGTCCCCACCGCCCTCCGCAGCGCGGTGTCCAGCAGATCGAGCCGGTCCAGATCCGGGGTGAAGCCGGTCGCGGCGAGCACATGATCGGTCTCCACCGGCACGGCGCTCCCGTCGGGCGCCCGCAGCGTCAGCAGCACCCGCTCCCCCCGGACCTCCGCACTCCGCAGCCCGTGCCCCAGCAGCGCCGGCACCCGGCGCTCGTACCGCTCCCTGAGCCACCACGCCCCCGCCGGGCCGAGCGCCGTGCGGGCGATCTGCTCCCGGGTGGCCGCGGGCAGTTGGCGTACCGCCCAGGGGGTCTCGGACCAGACCCAGCTCGTCCAGCCGGTGCCGAGCCCGCTGTGCGGGGTCCGCAGCGAGCGCAGCAGCCCGCGCTGGAGGGGTTCGGGCGGGGTGTTCCAGTTCAGCCGGGAGCGGCGGGCGACCAGCCGGGGCCTGGCGCCCTGTTCGGCCAGGAGGGTCGCCGTCTCCAGCGCCGCCTGGCCCGCGCCGAGCACGGTGACGTCCTGGTCGCGGAAGCCGCTGAGGTCCCGGTGGCCGCTGCTGTGGGAGACATGGGGCGCGGGCAGCCCGGCGAGCTGCCCGGGCAGGTTGACGAAGGGCATCACGCCCACCGCGAGGACCACCGTCCGGGCCCGCACGCGCTCGCCGTCGGCGGTCTCCACCCGGAAGCCGTCGCCCACCGGGGCCACCAGGGTCACGGTCCGCTCGTCGACCGCCGGAACGGCGTGCTCCGCGAACCACATGCCGTACTCGGTGAACGCGGCGATCGGCAGCGGGGTGCCGTGCGCCGCGTCGAAGCCGTGCTCCTCGCCGAAGTCCCTCAGCGTGTGCGCGCCGGACGGGTCGGAGAGATTGGACGACCAGGGCTCCGACTTGAGGTACATGCCCTCGGGCATGTGGTCGCGCCAGGACGCCATGGCCCGCCCGAAGACCTTCAGACTCATCCCCGCCGCGGCGGCGTGGGCCGCGATGGAGAGCCCATAGGGGCCTGCGCCGATCACTGCGATGTCGTACATGGGGTTCCTTCTCGCTGAGGGGTGGACGGGGCGGGTACGGGAGCGGGAGCGGGAGCGGACGCGGACCGCAGCCGGGCGACCGCCTTGACGGCCCCCCGGCCGAGCCAGGCGCGGGTCATGGAGAGCAGTGGCCTCGGGTCGTCGGCCGCGTACCAGGCGGTCTCCAGCGCCGGGGCGGAACCGGCGCTGTCCCGCCGCGCGGCCGGCCCTCGGGACGCGGGAGGCGCGGGCGGCCCCGGGGGCTCACGGAGCGAGGCGAGCGCCGAGAGCAGCGCGTAGTTCTCGGCGACGAAGACCCGCCCCGCGCCGCCCTCGCGCTGGACGGCCCGCTGCCCGGTGAGATCGCGGTAGAGGGCGCGTACGGCGTCGAGCCCGTCGGGGTCCGTGAAGAGCCGGAACTGCGCCCCGGGCCGGGGGTTGGCGTCGAGGAGCTGATAGGTGCCGGTGGAGCGGTCGTGGCGGAAGTCGAGATCGAGGATGCCCCGGTAGCCGACATGCGCCACCAGCCGCATCGCGGCGGCCTCCACCTCGGGGTTGGGCTGCCAGCGGCCCTTCGCGGTGAGGCCGGTCCGCACCGGCCAGGACAGCTCCTTGCGCCCGGAGCCGCCGAGCAGCCGGACGGGCCCGTCCGGGCCGCCCGCGCCGAAGCAGCCGTGGAAGAACCAGTCCGTGTCCGGCGCGTCGGGGATGTACCGCTGGAGCAGCAGTCGGCTGCCCGCCGCCCCCGCCTGTTCGCAGAGGGCCCGGGCGGCGGCCGGGGAGCGCACCAGGGTCGTGCTGCGCAGCCCGGCGGCCGGGGGCAGCAGCCACGGGTGGCTCCACTTCGCCACCAGCGGCAGCCCCAGGCTCCGTACCGCGTCGGCCGCCTCCCCGGGACCCTCGGGGACCACGGTCGTCGGGTGCGCGATGCCCGCCTCGGCGCAGAGCCCGGCGAGTTCGGCCTTGTCGGCGAGGCGGCGCGGCAGCCCGGGGGGCTGGTCGGGGAGGTGGAAGCGGTCGGTGAGGCGGGCGGCTTGGGCGGCGGTGTGGATCGCGCCGAGGTCGTCCATGGCGATCAGCACCGCGCGCCGGCCGATCCGCTCCGAGATCCGCCGCAGCAGCGCCACCAACTCCTCGGGCCCCACGGGCCCCGGCGGGACCGGGTGCGCCCGGCGCAGAAAGCGGGAGCGGGCGACGGGGCTGCGGGCCGACTCGACCACGGCGTGCACGTCGACACCGGCCCGCCCGAGGGACCGCACGGCGCCGAGGGTGCCGTGGTGAAAGGGATTGGGGTCGAGCCGGAGCACCAGGGCGGGCACCCGGGGGTCGAAAGGGGCTCCGGCGGTATTCCCGGTTTCGTACGGCACTTCGGGCGCGGCTCCGGTGTCGAAGGGGGGCATCAGCGTCACAACTTTCACCTGGATGGTCCTGAACAACCGGCCCGTTCTCGCGAATGGCGCGCTGACGGGATGTCAATCGGCACATAAGTAGGACTTTCTGTCTACGGTCGGGTACGCCGTGTTTCTCAACGGCTTTCTCGGCCCGGACAGCACGCACTGCTTTCTTGAGGAGGAGCCATGACCCGTCGGCGCCGGTTCACCGGAACCTGTATCGGGACGGTTGCCGCCAGTCTGCTGGTTTCCGCGGGAGTATTCGGAGAACGGACGGCGGGCGTCGCGCGCGCCGACGAGGCGTCACCCCCGCCGACCGGTGTCTCGTCGGTCGCGATGGGCGCCTATCTCGACTACGGACCGTCCGGCGTCTGGCGGATGGATCAGCTCTCGCGCTGGCTCGGCGGTACGGAGCTGAGAGTCGGGCACACCTATCTGCCGGGCGACCGGTGGAGCAATATCGAGGGCGGCCCCGGCTTTCTGGAGGACTGGGCGCGCTGGCGGCGCGGCGCGGAGGGCCGGATGCTGGTGCTCAACGTGCCCATGCTGGAGCGGAACGAGGACCGCGTCCCCGACCACGAGGTCGCGCGGCTGCTGCGGGCGGGCGCGGCGGGGCGGTTCGATCAGCACTTCAGGACGCTGGCGAACCGGCTGGTGGAGCTGGGGGTGCCGGACACGGTGATCGTGCTCGGCTGGGAGATGAACGGCACGACCTACACCCATCGCTGCGGCCCCGACCCCCGGGCCTGGAAGGCGTACTGGAATCGTATTGTCACAGCGATGCGTTCCGTTCCGGGGCAGGGTTTCCGGTTCGACTTCGCACCGAACCGGGGGACCGACGCGATTGCCTGGACCGAGTGCTACCCGGGTGACCGGACCGTGGACATCATCGGAATGGATTCGTACGACCAGGCGCCGGGGCGGACGTTCGATGAGCAGGCAAACGCTCCGTACGGTCTCCGGCACCAGGTGGAATTCGCGGCGGCGCACAACAAACCGATCTCGTACCCGGAGTGGGGGCTGTTCCGGAACGGGGACAACCCGGAATACATGCGGGGGATGCTCGACTGGATCGAGCGCTACCGGCCGCTGTATCAAACCATCACGGATTACTGTCCGCACGGTGTCTGGCAGTGCGATGACAACCCCAAGTCGTCGAAGGTCTTCCATTCGGTGTTCTCCGCGAAGCCGGGCCCCGCGGTGCCGACACCACCGGCCCTCCCCACACCCCCGGCCGTCCCGGCACCGACCCCGGTGCCGACGCCCACGGCGGTGCCCACGGCGGTGCCCACGCCACAGGCGCCCGCCACACCGACCACACCGCCCATGCCCTCCGTACCCTCCGTACCCTCCGTACCGTCGCCGGTGCCCGGCCCGTCCGTCGTCACCGCGCCTCCCGTGGCGCCGGTACCGCTCCCCGTCCCGAGCGCCACACCGACACCCACGCCGACACCGACACCGACACCGACACCGACAGCCGCGCAGACGCCCGCACCCGCACCAACGCCCAGCCCCGCCGGTCCGACACCCGCTCCCACCCGGACGCCCGGGGCACCGGCCGGGACGGCGGCGCCGGTGCCGGCACCCGCGCCGGTGCCGGCCACCGCGCCCCGGCTCAACTCCCGTGAGTGGTGCGTCCCGGTGAACCTCGGGAGCTGGGTCACCGCCTGGGTCCCGCAGCGGAAGTACTGCGTGACGATTCCCTGGCCCACCGGCTGGCCCTTCGGCCCGTCCGGGTCCGGCGACCGGAGCGCGTCCTGAGGCTCAGGACCTCCTGGCCGCCCGCCAGTCGTTGAGCCGGGCGCGCCACTCCTGCGCGGCGGGGAAGCGGGTGTGCACCGCCCCCGCCGCGCGGGCGCGCCAGGTCACCCGTGCGGCGTGCAGCCGGAGCAGGGGCGCCAGCGCCGGCGGGGCCATCAGCAGCCGCTGATTGGTGACCGGTTCGGGCCGCCAGTGGCGTTTGTACGGCTCGTCGCCCCGCAGCATGCTCAGCACCCGCCGCCCGGCCGAGGCGGCGGCGTCGGCGTCGTGCCGGAGCAGCATCGTGGCGACATCGATCCGCCGCTCCCGCAGCCCCGGGTCGGCCCCGTAGAGATATCCCCCGGCCAGCGCTCCGGAGAAGAGCGCCACACTGGCCGCCACGACCTCGCCGTCGTGGCGGTACTCGGTGAGATCCGCCTCGCCGTCGCGCACCATCCGGCGGGTGGCGCGCGCCAGGTGCTCGGCGAACCGGGGCCGCAGATGCTCGACGGTGACCCCCCGGCCCCGCCACTGGAGTTCGTGCAGCCGCAGCAGATGCGCCATGGCCTCGGGAACCTCCTGGCCGGTCACCGTACGGTCCTCGATCTTCAGCGAGTCGATCCGGCGCAGCTTGGCGCGGACCCGCTGGGCGCGGTGCGCGGGCAGCCGCTGGACCAGTCCGTCCATGGGGGCGGCGGGCAGCTCCAGACAGACCGAGTCGGCCAGCCGCCGCCGGCCGCCGCGCCAGCTCTCGTACAGCAGCTCGGCGGCGGCCCCGGGGCGCACCTCGCGCAGGTCGACCACGGTGCGCCGGGCGGCGCGCCACAGTCCGCGCTCCAGGGCGGCGACCGCCCGGCCGCGGTGGTCGTCGTCCAGGAGGATGTCGCCGTAGTCGGAGACGGTGCCGCCGAGGAGCACGAGGAGCGGCATCGGGCGGTGGACGAGCATCAGCGGGGCGGCCCCGATCAGCCGCCCGTCCAGACGGACGAGAAGGGTCCGCAGCCGGCCGTCCGTGCCGTACGAGAGCCACCAGGAGTCGAGCCAGGCGTGGCTCTGGAAGGGGGTGGCGGTGGAGCAGCGGCGCCGGAGGTCGTCCCATTCGGGGCGCAGCCGGGCGAAGGCGCGGGGGTCGCGGCAGAGCGTGACGGTCACCCCCGCCGGCGCTCGCCCCATCAGACCCGCTCCCGCTCGACGGCGTCGCCCGCCCCGGCCGGTGCGGGCACGGCGGCGACGGCGGCCCGGGGCCGCCGCCGGGGCCTGACCAGCAGCGCGAGACCGCCCAGCAGTCCGCCCGCGCAGCCGCCGACGGCGGTGGCGATGCGCGGGGAGGGCGAGGCGGGGTGGGCGGGCGGGATGGCCTGGGAGAAGCTGACCAGCTGCACGCCGGTGCTCTTGGCGACCTGGTTGCTGCTCACGAAGACGGCGTCCGCGACCGCGTTGGCGATGTCGGCGGCCTCGGTGGGGCGGTGCGAGGTCCCGGTGATCGCGATCATCGGGGAGTCGGGGGAGGTCTCGGTCCGCACCCGGGAGCGCAGCACCCCGGCGGGGACTCCCGCGGCGACCCGGGCGTACGCGATGGTGGATTCGCTGGTGGCGATGCGCCCGTACGCCTGGGCGAAGCCGAGGGCGGCGCCGGGCTGGGTGTCCTTCGCCGGGACGGCGACGACATAGCTGGTGGCGGAGTACTGAGGGGTGGCGAGCAGCCCGTAGGCGGCGCCGGCACCGGCACCGGCGAGGGCGCAGACGGGCAGTGGCCACCAGCGCAGGGGGGCGGCGAGCCGGGTGACGAACCTTCTGATCCGCCCCCGGGAGGCGGGGGCGGGGGCGGCGGATTCGGGCGAGTCGGTCATGAGCGTGCTCTCTCGGTCGTGGGGTGGGAGGGGCCGGCGAGGACGCGCTCATAGACCTCCATGAGGCGCTCGCCGCTGGACGCGATGGAGTAGTGCCGGACGGCGGGCGGGGCTTCGAGCCGCCGCGCCCCGGCGGACCGCAGCCGCCGCAGCGCTCCGGCCAGTTCCTCGGGCGGCCCGTCGATCCGCCGGCTCCCGGGCGCCTGGCCCGCCGGCAGGTCCTCGACGGCCGGGCAGGCGCCGTGCAGGACGGGCAGCCCGGCGGCGAGCGCCTCGACGACGGCGAGTCCGAAGGCCTCCTCCCGGGACGCCGACACGAAGACGTCACCGGCGCAGAGCACCCCGGGCACTCCGCTCGCCCGCCACGCGTCCGGGGCCCCGGCGCCGCCGGCGGGTGGGGAGGGGCCCGGCGGACCGGGCGGACCGGGCGGGCGCACGGGCCCGGCGGCGGGACCGGGACCGGCTCCGGGACCGGCTCCGGGACCGGCTCCGGGACCGGCTCCGGGACCGGCGGCCCCGGCGGCGGCTTCGGCGGCGGCTCCGGCGGCGGCTTCGGGAAAGGGCGGCGGGCCCTCCGGCGCGGGAGCGCGGCGGGGCGCGTCGCACTCGCCCAGGAAGTGCACGCGGTGGGCGATGGAGAGCCGGGCCGCGAGGGACTCCAGGGACGCGCGCCGGGGACCGTCACCGGCGAGGAGGAGATGGGTGCCGGGGAGCCCGGCGACGGCGCGGATCAGGGTGTCGAAGCGCTTGCCGGAAACCAGCCGGCCGACCCCGGCCACCACGAACTCCCCCGGCCCGATGCCCAGTGAGGCGCGGACGGCCGCGCGCACCGCCGGGTCGAAGCGGAAACGGGCCGCGTCGATCCCGTTGGGCACGAGGTGAATCCGCTCGTCCGGCACCCCCCAGGCCCGCAGCCGCGCCGCCACCGTCGGCGACACCGCGACCGTCGCCGCGCCCAGCCGCTCCGTCGCCAGATACAGCGCGCGCACCCGCCGGGTCAGCGGACGCCCCTCGATCTCGGCCGCGCCGAGCGAGTGCTCCGTCGAGACGGTGGCGCGGACCCCCGCGAGCCGCGCCGCCACCCGCCCGTACACGCCCGCCCGGTACAGATGCGTGTGCACCAGGTCGTACCGCCCGCCCCGGATCAGCGCGGTGAGCCGGGGCAGCGCCCCGAGGTCCCGGTTGCCGCCCATGCCGAGGTGGTGCACCCGCACCCCGTCCGCGCGCAGCGCCCTCGCCACCGGGCCCGGGTTGGTGAGGGTCACCACCTCGCACTCCAGCGGCAGATGGCGCAGCAGCAGCAGCAACTGCTGCTCCGCGCCCCCCACACCGAGCCCGGTGATCACCTGGAGCGCCCGCACCGGGCGTCTCACGCGCTCAGCCGGTGCCGCAGCCGCTTGAGCCGCAGCCGCCCGGCGCGGTCGGCCTGGCTGATGTGCGTACGGGGCAGGGCGTACGGGCCGGTCAGGGCGGCGGGCGGGCGGATCGCACAGCCGTAGCCGTACCCGGCGGCGCGCACCGCGTCCGCCACCCGGCCGTCGACCGTGCCGTACGGATAGCAGAAGCCCTCCGGCGCGGTGCCGGTGATCTGCTCCAGCCAGGCGCGGCTGCGCCCCGCCTCCTCGTCCAGCACGGCGTCGTCCACGGCCGTCAGATCGACGTGGTAGAGCCCGTGGGAGCCGATCTCGACCCCCGCCTCCGCCGCGCCGCGAATCCCCTGTTCGTCGAGGAGCGGTTTGCGCGGGCCCTCGGGGTCCCACACATTCGCGCCGCCGAGCCTCCCGGGCAGGACGAACAGCGTGGCACCGCACCCGTGCCGGCGCAGCACCGGCAGGGCGGCCTCGGTGAAGTCGGCGTAACCGTCGTCGAAGGTGAGCCCGACCAGCCCCCGGGCCCTCCCCCGGGCGTGGGCCCGCAGCAGGGTGGCCACGCCGACGCCGGTGAGCCCGAGCCGGCGGAGGCGGGTGAGCTGGAGGTCGAGCCGGCCGGGCGCGACGGTGATGCCGTAGGGGTCGACGGCCGGGTCGGCCACCGAGTGGTACATCAGAATCCACGGCCAGGAGGGCGGCGGGGCGGCGGGCGCGGCGGGGCGGGTGGCGGCAGCTTCGGTGGCTTCAGTGGCTTCAGTGGCTTCAGTGGCGGTGGAGCCGGTGGCGGTGGTCGTGTCAGCGGACATGACGAATCCTCTGTCGGGTGAGGGCCAGCAGATGGACGACTTCCGGGGCCCGGAGCGCGAGCCCGGTGGCGGCGAAGACGGCGGGCACGAGCAGCACACCCGCCGTCAGGCCGAGCAGCGGCGAGGGGATGAGGCCGCTGACCACCCGGCCGGCCAGCGCGGCGACGGCCGCGGCGGCGGCGAGCCGGGCCAGGCCGGCGCTGATGGCGCGGACCTCGATGGCGATGCCCCGCGAACCGAGCCCGTGGAGCAGCAGCAGGGCGGTGGCGCAGATGCCGGCGGCGTTGGCGGCGGCGATCCCGTACACCCCCCACGGTCCGGCGGCGGCCCATCCGGCGGCGACGGTGACCAGCAGACCCGCGCCCATCGCCGCGGCCGGGTACCAGGTGGGGCGGCCGGTGGAGAAGAACGGCCGGCCCAGCGCGCCGACGAGGGTGTGGCCGATCAGCCCGGCGGCGTACACCCGCATCACGGATGCGGTGGTGGCGGTGTCGTGGGCGTCGAAGGCCCCGCGCTCGAAGAGGACCTCCACGATCTGGTGGGCGCAGCCGAGGATGAGCGCGGTCCCGAGCAGCACCACGAGCCCGGCGAGAACGAGATCGTTCTCGACCCGGCGGCGGGCCCGTTCGTGGTCGCCGTCGGCCATCGCCCGGGCGATGACGGGGAAGGTGACGGTGCAGAACATCAGCGACAGCACCATCGGCATCTGCGCGACCTTCTGCGCGTAGTTGAGGTGGGAGATCGCGCCGCCGGGGAGCGAGGAGGCGATGAACCGTTCCACCAGGACCTGGGACTGTCGGCTGACGGCGAAGAGGACGATGGGCGCGACGACCGCGAAGCCGACGAGGGAGGTCGCGGCGCGGGGTGCCCGGGGGACGGTGCGCCGGGACGGCCTCACCCGGCTCACCCGGCTCACCCGGCTCACCCGGCTCAGGAAGGCGGGCAGTTGGGTGAGGACCATCAGCAGCCCGCCGACGGCGACCCCGGTGGCGGCGGCGCGCACACCCCAGAGGGAGTTCAGGAGCAGGGTGGTGGCGATGATGCCGACGTTGGAGGCGATGTAGACACCGGCAGGCGGCAGGAACCGGCCGTGGGCGCGGAGCGCGGCGCTGAAGTATCCGGCGATCCCGTAGGTGAGGACGGTGAGGGCGGTGAGCCGGGTGCAGTCGACCGCGAGGGCGGGATCGGCGAAGCCGGGGGCGAGGGTGGAGACGAACTGGGGCGCGAAGAGGATCAGCAGACCGGTGACGCCCGTGAGGACGGCGAGGAGACGCGGCAGGGTGGCGGCGACCAGCTGCTGTACGGGGTCGCCGCCCCCGGCACGCGACGCGTCGGGCGGGGCAGCCGCGCCGGAGGAGGCGGGCGGGGCAGCCGCCGAGGACGCGGTGGAGCCAGCCGAGGCCGAGGCCGGGGAAGCCGGGGAAGCCGCATCGCGTGCGGACACGACGGACGCCCCACCCGCCGCCGAGGCCGAGGAGGCGGAGGAGGCCGCACCCGCCGAGGACGCCGAGGACACCGCGCCCCCCGCCAACACGACGGACGCCGCACCCGCCGAGGACGCCGAGGACACCGCGTCCCCCGCCAACGCGACGGGCGCCCCACCCGCCGCCGAGGCCCCGGGCGCCGAGGAGGCCGAGGACGCGTTGGGCGCGGGGGAAGCCGTCGCGGCCATGGCCGCGCGCCGGGTGAGGGCGTGGCTGAACGCCGGGACGAGCAGGAGCGCCATCGCGTCCTCGATGAGGAGCGTCGCGGCCATCTCGGGCACGGTCCAGGCGATGAGGAAGGCGTCGCTCTCGGTGCTCGCGCCGTAGATCTTCGCGATGGTCTGGTCCCGTACGAGCCCGAGGACCGCCCCGGCCACGGTCAGCCCGGCGGTGACGGCCGCGGCCCGGGCGAGGACGTTCCCGAGCCGGTGCGGAGCCTGACGCTCCCCGGCGGCCTCCCCGGCCGCCCCGCCGCCCGGCCCGGACCGGATGTCCACCTCCACGGCGACAGCGCCGGTCCCCTGCCCCGGTGTCACCGCGTCCGGCACCGCCGGCCGCGCGGCTCCGCACCGCCGGCACTCCCGCTCCCGGCACGGCCCGGTGCCGCGCGCGCCTCCGGGCCCGGCGCAGCCGGCCGCCGCCGGGGCGGACCGAGCGGCCTCGGGCCCGGAGGCGCCCGGTCCTCGTACCGCCGCCGTCCCCGGCCCGCCCGCCCGGCCGGCGAGCCGCCCCCCGAGGCCGCGCATCGGCAGCGGGTGCGGCGGCCCGGACGGTACGGCCCCCGGGTCCGCAGGGTCCCCCGGGTGCACAGGGTCCGCCGGGTGCACAGGGTCCGCCCGGTCCTCCCGCGCCTCCGGGGCCGGGCCCACCGAGAGCAGCGGCCCGCCGGCGGCCCGCGCCGCCCGCCTCAGCCGCCGCCGCGCACCGGCGCCCGCCGGTTCCGTCACGGCGCGGTCGCCCGCTCGCGCCCGGCGGCCCCGCCGGCCCCGGGAGCCCCGGGAGCCCCGGGAGCCCCGGCCAGACCCCACCAGGCGGCGAGCCCCAGCACCACCCCGGTGAGCACCGTCGACGGCCCGCCGATGTCCGCGTACAGGAAGTCCACCGTCTGCCAGAGCATCAGCGCGACGGCGGCGAGACCGCACTCCGCCCCCCTCCGGCCGGCGCCCCGCAGCAGCCGGCGCACCCCGGCGGCGAGGATCAGGGCCCAGGACCCGGCGAACGCGGTCACGCCGATCAGTCCCTGCTCGCTGAGGATCAGCAGATACATGTTGTGCGGCGACAGCAGCGGCTGGCGGCGGAAGGCCTGCCCCGCGCCCCCGGTGTCCCCGGCGGAGGAGAGGCCGATCGTGGCGTGGCCGTCGCGGTGGGCCGGAAAACCCTTGAGGCCGACCCCGGTGAGCGGCTGCTCGCGCCACATGCTCGCGGCGGCGGCCCACATCGTGTAGCGGTCGGTCACCGAGCGGTCGGGGGCCTGCGCGACCCGGGTGATGCTGCTGACCCGCTGGGAGATCAGCTCGGAGCCCACCCCGAAGCCGCCGACCAGGACGACACCGGCGGCGGTCACCACGGCGACCGCCTTGAGGGCCTGCCGCGCCCCGGTCAGCGCGATCATCACCAGCGCGGCCAGCGCCGTGGCGATCCACGCGCCCCGGCTGAACGACAGCGCCAGCGGTACGAGGAGACCGGCCGCGACCGCGACGGCGGCGGGCCGCACCCAGCGGGGCGCGCCCGGGGGTGTGCGGAGGGCGAGCGCGAGCGCCACCAGCAGCCCGTAGGCGACCACCGTGGCCATGCCCATGACGTCGGTGGGCCCGAAGGTGCCGACGGCGCGGATGTCGGCGCCCATGTAGGAGGCGCCGGTGCCGGTGGCGTACTGGTGGAGGCCGATCGCGCCCTGCACCAGCGCGACGAGGGCGAGGGCGGCGGCGACGGCCCGGAAGTCCCGGGCGCCCCGCAGGAGCAGCAGCACCGCGCCGGGCACCAGCACGAAGACCTGGAGGTAGCGCACCACCCCGGGCAGGGCGGCCACCGGGTCGGCGGCGGTGACGGCGGCGACGGCCACGGCCACCACCGGCAGCCCGAGGACCAGCGCGGCGGCCGGTCCCAGCGGCCGGGTCCTTCCGCGCGCCACCTGGACCAGGCACCACACCACCAGCACGGCCGACGCGAGGTCGGACGGGGCGAGCCGCCCGGAGCCGGCCTCGCTCCCGGCGGGCAGCGGGGCGGCCAGCAGCACCACCGTCGCGAGCAGCGGCAGCAGTTCCGCCCTCGGCAGCCACCGGCTCCGGACCGCACCGCTCCGGACTCCACCGCTCCGCGCGCCGGCGCCCGGCTCACCGGGAGCGAGGGGCGTCCCCCACAGCACCGTCATGCTCAACTGCCTCCGAGCCGGAAGAGCGAGGCCGCGGTCCGGGCGAGGATGCACAGGTCCTGCCAGGGCGACCAGGTCTCGATGTAGTGGTTGTCGAAGCGGGCGCGCTCCTCGATGGAGGTGTCGCCGCGCAGTCCGTGGATCTGGGCGAGGCCGGTGATGCCCGCGGGCATCCGGTGGCGGGCCCGGTAGCCGGGGTGGACACGGCTGAACCGGTCGACGAAGTAGGGCCGTTCGGGCCTCGGGCCCACCAGGCTCATATCGCCGCGCAGCACGTTCCACAGCTGGGGCAGCTCGTCGAGCGAGGTGCGGCGCAGCACGCTGCCGGTGGTGGACATCCGGCGGTCGAAGGCGACGTTCCAGAGGGTCGCCGACTCGTGTTCGTCCACGGGGCTGAGGGTGCGGAACTTCAGCAGGGTGAACCGCCTGCCGTGCAGCCCCACGCGCTCCTGCCGGAAGATGACCCCGGGCCCGTCGGCGATCCGCACGGCGAGCGCGCACCCCGCGATGACGGGCGCGGCGAAGAGCAGCGCGACGGCGGCGACGACCGTGTCGACGGCGCGTTTGACGGCCCGGGCCACGGGCCGGTCGAAGGGGTCGCGCAGGGGCCGTACGGAGAGTCCCCACAGGTGGTCGTGGCCCACGGCCCGCCGCCACGGATTCCCGCCGGCCGCGCCGGTCTCCACCAGCCAGAGCCGGCAGCCGTGCCGGGCGAACAGGCCGAGGAGCGCCTCGGTCCCGGTGTCGTCGCCGGGCGGGGCGGTGAGGAGGGCGTGCCGGACGGTGTTCCGGACGACCGCCCCGCGCACCTCCTGACGGGTGGTGAGCACGGGCAGCGGGCCGCCGTCGGCCGCAGGTTCGCCGAGCAGTCCGACGGGCCGCATGCCGTACTCGGGGTGGGCGAGCAGCGCCGCCGTCACCTGCCGGGCGAGGGCGCCCCGGCCGACGACGAGCACCGCGTCCGGTCTCCGCGCGGCGGCCCTGCGGCCGGCCCGGTGGACGAGGGCGCGGCCCGCGCAGCACAGCGCGGTCTGGACGAGGACCGCGAGGAGCAGCTCCCGGAGGCCGGCCGTGTGCCGGGGCGCGTACCCGGTCAGCGCCTCGGCGACGGCGAGCCACTGCACGAGCGCGAGCCCGGCGACCGCGGGGGCGTCGGCGAGCGCCGACGGGGTCAGGCCCGGGCGGTACAGGCCCCGGCAGGCGTGCACGGCCGGGGGCAGCAGGACGAGCAGGGCGAGGACCGGCAGGGGCCACCCCTGAGGTGGCAGCAGGGCCGTGGTGAGCGCCGGGGCGAGCACATCGGCGGCGAGCAGTCCCGCGACCGTCCCGTGCCGCCCGCCCCGGGCCCGCGCCCCCGGGGGCGCACCGCCCCGGCGGGCGGTTCCGCGCGGCGGGTGCAGGGTCGCGCCCCGGGCCCGGGGGGCCGCGTGGGGTGCGGGAACGCTCTCCGTGGTCATCGCGTGGCGCTCTTCCTCGTCAGGGGGTGGTGCGGGAGGAGTAGGTCCCGGTAGAGGTCCGACACGGCGGCGGCCGTGGTGCGCACATCGCCGGTCGCCCGCATGTGCGCGGCGGCCTCGCGGCCGAGCGAGCCGCGCAGCGCGGGGTCGGCGAGCAGCCGGGTGAGCGCGGCGGCGAGCGCGCCGGGGTCGTCGGGCGGTACGAGGCTGTGGGCGCGGTGTCCGGGCGGCAGGCTCTCCCCGGCGCCGCTCACATCGGTGACGACGACGGGCCGTCCGCAGGCCATGGCCTCCAGGGGGGCGAGCGCCATGCCCTCCCAGCGGGAGGGGAGGACGACGAGATCCGCCGCGCGGAGCCAGGGCCCGGTGTCGGGGACCGCTCCGGCGAAGAGGACCCCGGGCGGCGCGGTGCGGGTGAGGTGCTCGCGGTCGGGTCCGTCGCCGACGAGGAGCAGCCGGGCCCCGGGGACGGCGTCGAGCACCCGGGGCCAGGCGTCCAGCAGGATGTCCTGGCCCTTCTGGCGGCAGAGCCGCCCGACGCACAGGACGAGGGGCGCGCCGGCGGGGACCGCGTCGAGGGCGCGCAGACCGGAGCGGGCGCGGGCCCGCTCGGCGGCGGGGGCGTACGGGTCATCGGGGGTGTAGTGGCCGAGGTCGACTCCGTTGCGGATCACGGCCCAGCGCGCGGCGATCCCGGCGCGCTCCCCGGCGCGGCGCTCGCTCTCGCTGACGCACAGGGTGCGGGTGCTCCAGCGGGTGGCGTACCGCTCCCAGGCCAGGGCGGTGCGGGCGGCCCGCCCGGCGACGGCGTCGAAGGACCAGGCGTGCGGCTGGAAGACGGTCGGCAGCTTTCCCCGGACGGCGAGCCGGCCGGCGAGCCCGGCCTTGGCGCTGTGGGCGTGGACCAGATGGGGGCGGCTGTCGCGGACGATCCGGGCGGCGGCGAGGACTTCGGCGGGGAGGCGGGCGCCGGGGGCGCGGACCGCGTGCCACGGGTGGACCTCGGCTCCGGCGGCGCTCGCGCGTTCGGCGAGTTCGCCGCCGGGCGGACAGGCGACCACGGGGTGGACGCCCTCGGCGGCCTGCGCGCGGACGAGGTCGGCGACGACGCGCGCGACTCCGCCCTCCACCGGCTGCACCAGATGGAGAATCGTCGGTTGGCTCGGCTCGGTCCGGTGTTCGTGCGGCACGTGCGGCTCTCCGGGTGCGGGGAGGGGCGGAGCTGGGCTCGGGTGAGCGGCGCCGCGCGGTCCGGCGGCGCGGCGGGAACCGCCCGGTCAGCGGCGGGTGTCGGCCTGGACGAAGAGGACGCCGAGGCCGTATCCGTGGACCGCGGCGGTCTCGCCGGCGAACCGGAAGGTGAGGCCGGTGCCGCCGGAGGCCAGTGCGGGGGTGATGTCGAAGACGTCGGAGTCGTATCCGAGGGTGTTGGCGTGGTCGGGCCGGCGGGTGATCGCCGCGCCGGGCCCGGTGATGGTGGAGTTCATGACATCGGTGGCCGGGTTGGCGGCGTCGGTGAGCCCGAGGCCCTCGGCCCCGTCGGCGCGCACCCGTACGGTGTCGCCGTCCTGGCCCCGGTCGCCGTCGTAGGCGACGAATCCCGCGTGCCCCGCGGCCTTCTCCGGAATGCGCATTCCGGGAAGGGAGATGTCCTGGGTTCTCCGTCCGGCGCCGAGGGATTCGAATCCGTCCCAGAGGGAGAGGTGGCGCAGTGGTTCGCCGCTGTTCTCATAGGCGACGACCAGGGTCCAGCCGCCCCAGGTGCCGATGTCCGAATGCCCCATCGCCACATTGATCTGGGCCACCGTGTAGATCCCGGCACCGGCCCGGCGCACCAGGGGGGTGATGTCGGCGGATGCCTGGAAGGCGTCCATTCCGTCCGCGTTCCGGTGGGCGATCCGGGTATCGGCGAGTACCGCCTGGTACTGGCCGCCCTCCTCGGCGATCAGCACCCGGCCGTTGTCCTCGGGCGGCTTCTGCTCACCGGCGAGCAGATTTCCGCCCCAGTAGAGCCGTGCGTAGGTCACCGTCGAATTCTTCGGCACGGCGAGCCGGGCACGGCTGGAGTTGTAGGTATTGGGGTCGCTGTCCTCGTCGATGTAGAACATCTCGAAGTCGCTGTTGACCCCGTCGGCACCCGCTCGGGCCGTGGCGCACTCCCTGGTGGCGGGGGCTTTCGGGGCGCTGCAGGTGATCGAGGAGTTGGCCGCGCGGACGATGCCCCCGCGGTGTACGGCCTGATAGCGCTGAGCGAAGGGAATACGCGCCGATTCGGGCTGTCCCGACACATCGGCGGCCAGGGCTCCGGCGGTGGCGCGGGGCGCGTCGGACCGGTGCGCGGGAAGTGGTGCGGCCAGCAGCGGAGCGGCCGAGAGGGCCAGGAGGAACATCGCTCCCAGAACACCCCGTACGGCGAGGCCGGTCGGCTCTGACATGACTGGCTCTCCCTGTTCGATCAACATGACAAAAACAGGAGTGCAGTTTGTCAGAATCCGGTCGGAAAACACGCAGGACTCGCTTGTGCGGCCATATGGCCCCGCCCCGATTGCCCGGGCCGGACTTCGGCGGTTCACTGTGCCGCCATCCGTTCGGCGGGTCATTCACCGGGGCACGGGGCGGGAATTTCCGTTCCGGTGATTCACCGGGACACCCGGGGTGAATCCCGGGCGGGGCGGGTGACGCGCACCGTATTCCCGCGGAGTTCTTCGGGGCGGCTCCCGGACCGGGGCCGCGGGCCGGATGCCGCCGGTCTGCGGCATCCGGCGGACGGACTCATTTTCCGGATATCCGTTCGACATTCAGCGGATGATCGGACGGAAGGCTGATACGAGAATCGCCGTGGGGGTTTCCCCGGTGCCGGGGTCTCGTTGTCCAGGGCGACGGCGGCGACGGCCGCCGCCGGAGAAAGGGATGCGAAGAGATGAAGTACACCAGGGTTGCCGCGGTCATCGCCGGTTCGCTCGCCGCGCTCGGCGCCGCCGCTCCCGCGATGGCGGCGAACGGGCCCACCATGCCCACGAGCCTGAACGGCGGCCTGGACTCGGCCATCAGGCAGACCCCCCTGCTCAACGGCGGCAGCGGCGACGCGGTGACGGACGTGGCCACCACCGCCACCGAGCTGAACCAGGTCAAGGGCGACGCCCCGCAGAACGCGCTGAAGGCGGCGGGCGCCCTCACCCCGATGCTGGGCGGTGTCCAACTGGGCGGCTGACAGCCGCCGGCGGACGCGGGAGGGGGTGCGGCGATCGGCTGCCGCACCCCCTCCCCATGCCGTCCGTCAAATGAAGTGCGGCCGTACGGGTGGCGTACGGCCCCGGTCCACACCACCCGGGGCGCGGACGGGTACAGAGCGGGTCGGAGCCTCCGTGGTGACGACACGGGCGGTGTCCGCAGTGCCCCCCGATCGGTGCGATAAGCCGATGAGTCCGCCGCATGGGGGCCATTGGAGTGAACCGGCGGAACCAAAACCCCCGTGCGGAGTTGCTCAGGTCGCTCCACTTGCGGGCATCCACGAGACAGAAGGACGGAACATGCTCAAGAAGGTTATGGCGACCGCCGCGGTCACCCTCTCCGTGGCGGGCGCGGGCGCGGCGATGGCTCCGCAGGCTATGGCCATCGGCGACCACCAGGGCACCACCTCGGTCAGCGGCAACGACTCGTTCCAGGCGTACGGCAACTCCGAGACGCACGGCGACCTCAGCCCGCAGCTGAGCCTCGTGCAGGGCTCGCTCAACAAGCCGTGCATCGGCCTGCCGCTCAAGGCGAACGTCGGCTCGCTCATCGGGCTCATCCCGGTCACCGTCCAGGACGTCAACGTTCTTTCGTCGCCGCAGAACCAGCAGTGCACCGAGAACTCCACCCAGGCCAAGGGCGACGAGCCGCTGTCGCACATCCTCAGCAACATCCCGGTGCTCTCCGGCAACGGCGTCGCCAACCGCTGAACCGCCGCGCCGCCGCCCGCCGGGCGGGCGTGACGCGCCGCTCCCGTGTGAATACCCCGTCACCCTCGCGGTGCCGGGGTATTCGCGCTCCGGCGCGCCGGAGCGTCCGACCGCCGGCCGATTCAGTCCGCAGACGGGTGATCGCGAGATCCGTTCGGCCGTACGGCGCCCGGCCGGGTGTCCGCCGGGGCGACGCCATTCGAATGAATTCGCCTCGACTCTCCGTACGCCAGGGACACCTCACCGGCGGACATTGCGTCATTCGGGTGAACGGGCGGAACCAAACGGGCCGAGAGCAGTTGATCAGGTTGCTCCACGATCGATCGTTCACAGCGAAAAGGAACACAAGTGATCAAGAAGATTCTGGCAACCGCCGCGGTCACCGCTTCGATGGTGGGCGCCGGCGCCACGATGGCTCCCCAGGCCATGGCCATCGGCAACGACAACGGCACCACGTCCTTCAGCGGCAACGGCTCGACCCAGGCCTACGGCAACTCCGCCACGCACGGCGACATGAGCCCGCAGCTGGCACTGGTCCAGGGCTCGCTCAACAAGCCCTGCATCGGCCTGCCCGCGAAGGCGAACGTCGGCTCGCTCATCGGCCTCATCCCGGTCACCGTCCAGGACATCAACGTCCTGTCGTCGCCGCAGAACCAGCAGTGCACCGAGAACTCGACCCAGGCCAAGGGCGACGAGCCGCTGTCGCACATCCTCAGCAACATCCCGGTCCTGTCGGGCAACGGCGCCGGAAACAACTGAGCTTCGGCACCGAGGCCATGAGTGTGCCCCTGAGCGCGGCGCGTTCGGGGGCACACTCCATGACCGGTCCTTCCCCGCACATCGGAAAAGGCAATGCGCCACGGTGCTGCAAAAGAGTGACTTTTCGAACTGACGGCCATATCCAGGTTTCCATTCGGGAACCCCATCGTTACTAGGTCTGTGGGGGTGCCATGCACAGGAAACTGTCGACGCAGCGCGAAGGCCGCGGCTGCGTACAGCACCGCCGCTGAAAGGATCAATGAAATGAAGCACAAGAAGGCTGCTGCCGTTGTCGCGGGCGTCCTCATGGCGCTGGGCTCCGCCGCTCCGGCCATGGCCGATGCGGGTGCCAACGGCGCTGCCGTCGGTTCGCCCGGCGTGCTGTCGGGCAACGTGGTCCAGGTCCCCGTCCACGTCCCCGTGAACCTCTGTGGCAACTCGATCAACGTCATCGGCCTGCTGAACCCGGCCTTCGGCAACACCTGCATCAACGCCTGACATTACGTCGGCGTTCTCCGCCCCGGGGTGCGAGCCAATCGCGCCCCGGGGCTATTTCGTGCCCGATACCCGGACCCCGCCCGGGATGGTTCCCGGAGCCGTTCCCGGGGCCTCCCACGGTCGGGTGACCGGGTGCCGAGTGACGAGGACAACACCCCGGCGCCGATTCTCCGCCCGTACCGCATAAACCGCAGGCATGAAGCCCGCACGGCTGTCGCATTCCAAGGATGTTCACCCCTGGCACCGGCCCAAGCACCCGCGCCGGTATTCCCCCGCGCGACCGCTCCGGGCGAAAACGCTCAGCGGTCGCGGTTACACGCCCGTAAGCTCACCGGCATGCAGGTGATCCAGTCGACCAAGCTCGCAAATGTCTGTTACGAGATCCGGGGACCCGTCCTTGAGGAGGCGATGCGGCTGGAGGCGGCGGGCCACCGCATCCTCAAGCTCAACACCGGCAACCCGGCGGCCTTCGGGTTCGAGTGCCCGCCCGAGATCCTGGAGGACATCCTCCGCAATCTCGGTGACGCGCACGGCTACGGTGACGCGAAGGGGCTGCTCTCCGCGCGGCGCGCGGTGATGCAGCACTACCAGACCAGGGGGATCGAGCTGGACGTCGAGGACGTCTACCTCGGCAACGGCGTCTCCGAGCTGATCCAGATGTCGATGCAGGCCCTGCTCGACGACGGCGACGAGGTCCTCGTACCCGCTCCGGACTATCCGCTGTGGACCGCCTCCGTCTCCCTCGCCGGAGGCACGGCCGTGCACTACCGCTGCGACGAGCAGTCCGACTGGATGCCCGATCTCGCCGATGTCGAGCGGAAGATCACCGACCGCACCCGGGCGATCGTGATCATCAATCCGAACAACCCCACCGGCGCCGTCTACGACGACGAGATGCTGCGCGGGCTCACCGAGATCGCCCGCCGCCACAACCTGATCGTCTGCTCCGACGAGATCTACGACAAGATCCTCTACGACGGCGCCACCCACACCCCGACCGCCGCCATCGCCCCGGATCTGATGGTGCTCACCTTCAACGGGCTCTCCAAGAACTACCGGGTCGCCGGATACCGCTCCGGCTGGATGGCGGTCTGCGGACCGAAGGCCCATGCCTCCTCGTACATCGAGGGGCTGACCATCCTCGCCAATATGCGGCTGTGCGCGAACATGCCCTCCCAGCACGCCGTCGCCACGGCGCTGAACGGCCGGCAGTCCATCCACGACCTGGTGCTGCCGGGCGGACGGATTCTGGAGCAGCGCGATAAGGCGTACGAGCTGCTCACCCAGATCCCGGGGGTCACCTGTGTGAAGCCCAAGGGCGCGCTCTATCTCTTCCCGAGGCTGGACCCCAAGGTCTACAAGATCAAGGACGACCGGCAGATGGTCCTCGATCTGCTGCGCTCGGAGAAGATCATGGTCGTGCACGGTACGGGGTTCAACTGGCCGGAGCCCGATCACTTCCGGATCGTGACGCTGCCCGCGGTGAAGGAACTGGCGGACGCGGTGACCCGGATCGGCTCGTTCCTGGACGGGTACAGCCAGCCCTGACCGATTCCCGACCCCGTCCGAGCTGCGGAAACCGGTCGGCGCGGCACTATCGCGCCAGCACATCCGACTCGACTCAACTTTAGACATAATCCAAGGTAGGATGGTCTCCTGATAGAGAGCAGGAGGCCATCGCCATGTACGAGCCGATTCGCACCAAGTCCGTCCACTCGATGGCCGAGAGTGCCGCCTATCCCCACCGCTCGCGCGAGGAGGAGCTGGACATCCAGCTCGCCGGCCATCTCTCGGCGCTGCTGGCCGTCACCGACGAGCTGGCGCTGGAGGAGGCCGCCGAGCGCATCGCCGGCCAGATCACCCGGCTGCGCGACATGCCGCCGGTCCGGCACGCCCCGCCGAGCCGCGCCCGTACCGAGGATCTGCACCGCCGGGCCCACACCCTGGCCGGCCGTGCCCTGGTCGTCGCGGCCTCCCGCGCGGACACCACGGCCGCCATCCTCGCCGCCGAGCGGATGGACGCCCACGCCGCCGCGCTCGAGCGCCGGCTGGTCGGCGCCCACTGATCGGCCCTGGTTCACGGGCCGGGAAGGCGCGTGGACCGGGTGCCCCGCTGCGTCCTCGGACGAGGTCCCCCATCCCCCCTGGATTCCGTCCGAGGGCGCAGCCCCCTCTTCCCGCGGCCCCGCGGTTGTCCGTGGACGGAAAGAAGTGGCCCCCGGAGTCTGAGGGAGGACTCCGGGGGCCGGGACGCGGCGGACCTGAGGGACGCCACAGGTCAGGGCGGATGTCGGACGGTCCGCCGCGGGGTTTCGGTACCCGGCGCGACCGGCCGGGCGGGGGTGCCGCACGCACCGGCCGGGCCCCGGGGCCCGGCCGTCCGCGCGGTACCGGGCTCAGCCCAGGCGCGCGACCAGCGCGTGGTACTCGTCCCACAGCTCCTTCGGCGCGTGCTCGCCGAAGGTGTTGAGGTGGTCGGGGACGAGTGCCGCCTCCTCGCGCCAGACCTCACGGTCGACCTTCAGCAGGAAGGCGAGGTCCTCGGCGGGCAGGTCCAGGCCGTCGGTGTCGAGCGACTCGGCCGTCGGCAGAATGCCGATCGGGGTCTCGACGCCCTCGGCGCGGCCCTCCAGCCGCTCCACGATCCACTTCAGCACCCGGCTGTTCTCACCGAAGCCCGGCCAGACGAACGCGCCCGCGTCGTTCTTGCGGAACCAGTTGACGTAGTAGATCTTCGGGAGCTTCGCCGCGTCCGCGCCCTTGCCGACCTTGACCCAGTGGGCCATGTAGTCGCCCATGTTGTAGCCGCAGAAGGGCAGCATCGCGAAGGGGTCGCGGCGCAGCTCGCCGACCTTGCCCTCGGCGGCGGCGGTCTTCTCGGAGGCGACATTGGCGCCCAGGAAGACCCCGTGCTGCCAGTCGAAGGACTCGGTGACCAGCGGGACGGCACTGGCCCGCCGGCCACCGAAGAGAATCGCCGAGATCGGCACGCCCCGGGGGTCCTCCCACTCCGGCGCGACGGTCGGGCACTGCGCGGCCGGCACGGTGAAGCGGGCGTTGGGGTGCGCGGCCGGGGTGGCGGACGCGGGGGTCCAGTCGTTGCCCTTCCAGTCCGTGAGGCGGGCCGGGGCGTCCTCGGTCATGCCCTCCCACCAGATGTCGTTGTCCTGGGTGAGCGCGACATTGGTGAAGACGGCGTTGCCCCAGAGGGTCTTCATGGCGTTGGCGTTGGTGTGCTCGCCGGTGCCGGGCGCGACGCCGAAGAAACCGGCCTCGGGGTTGATCGCGTACAGCCGGCCGTCCTCGCCGAAGCGCATCCAGGCGATGTCGTCGCCGATGGTCTCCACGGTCCAGCCGGGGATGGTGGGCTCCAGCATGGCCAGGTTGGTCTTGCCGCAGGCGGAGGGGAAGGCGGCGGCGATGTACTTGGGCGAATCGGACTCACCCGCGGGCGGGGTGAGCTTGAGGATCAGCATGTGCTCGGCGAGCCAGCCCTCGTCGCGGGCCATCACGGAGGCGATGCGCAGCGCGTAGCACTTCTTGCCCAGCAGGGCGTTGCCGCCGTAGCCGGAGCCGAAGGACCAGATCTCCCGGGTCTCGGGGAAGTGCGAGATGTACTTGGTGGAGTTGCAGGGCCAGGGCACGTCCCGCTCGCCCGGGGCCAGCGGCGCGCCCAGGGTGTGGACGGCCTTGACGAAGAAGCCGTCATCGCCCAGCTCGTCCAGGACGGCCTGTCCCATGCGGGTCATGGTGCGCATGGAGACCGCGACATAGGCGGAGTCGGTGATCTCGACGCCGATGGCGGAGAGCGGGGAGCCGAGCGGGCCCATGCAGAAGGGGACGACGTACATCGTCCGGCCGCGCATCGAGCCGCGGAAGATGCCGTCCTCGCCCGCGAAGATGTCCTTCATCTCCGCCGGGGCCTTCCAGTGGTTGGTGGGCCCGGCGTCCTTCTCGTCCTCGGAGCAGATGAAGGTGCGGTCCTCGACCCGGGCGACATCGGTCGGGTCGGACGCGGCGTAGTACGAGTTCGGGCGCTTGACCGAGTCCAGCTTCCGGAAGGTGCCCTTGGCCACCAGCTCCGCGCAGAGCCGGTCGTACTCGGCCTCCGATCCGTCGCACCAGACGACACGGTCCGGCTGTGTGATCGCCGCGATCTCGTCGACCCAGGAGATCAGCGCCTTGTGATCCGTGGGTGCGGGGGTGGGGACGGTGGTGGGAGCCGCGATGTCGCGCGCCACGATCGCTCCTAAATAAGGGTTGAGGGTTTGCCCTGTGCTGTTCTCGTCTGTTGCCCCGTGGGGGCCGCGGCCCGGATGCTTCGCTGGCGCTCATCCGGTGCCGACCGCACTCATCTGATCATCCCGTGCTCCGCGCCCATATGTCCAGAGGGCGCCTCACGTGAGCATCGCCACTTGTGCCGGCCTCCGGCACCGGGAACTTCTGCACCTCTATCAACCGATTGCTCCGCGGAGAAGTCACTCCGGATGAGGGGCGGGCACCCCCACGCCTTACTTACGGTTGCGTAGGTACCATCCAGACATGACGTCTGCCGCGCCCGAAGTGACCGAGATCGAACCGCCTCCGGTGAAGCCGAAACTGCGCGGCTGGCTGCATGCCGGGATGTTCCCCGCCGTGGTGATCGCGGGACTGGTGCTCACGGCCCTCGCCGACTCCGGCCGGGCCCGGGTGGCCTGCGCGATCTATGTGGCCACCGCGTGTCTGCTCTTCGGGGTGAGCGCGCTCTACCACCGGGGGAACTGGGGCCCGCGCGGTGAGGCCGTGCTCCGCCGGCTGGACCACGCCAATATCTTCCTGATCATCGCGGGCACCTACACCCCGCTGGCCATGCTGCTGCTCCCCGACTCCACCGCCCGGCCCCTCATGTGGGCGGTCTGGGCGGCGGCGGCGGCCGGGATCGCCTTCCGGGTCCTGTGGGTCGGCGCGCCGCGCTGGCTCTACACGCCCTGCTACATCGCGATGGGATGGGCGGCGGTCTTCTTCCTGCCGGACTTCCTGCGGACGGGCGGGATCGCGGTGCTCGTCTGTGTGGTCGTCGGCGGGCTGCTCTACAGCGTCGGAGGCGTGGTCTACGGAATCAAGCGCCCCAATCCGTCACCCCGGTGGTTCGGCTTCCACGAGGTGTTCCACTCGCTGACGCTGGCCGCGTTCGTCGTCCACTACGTCGGGATCTCCCTGGTGGCCTACCAGAACTGACCACGGGACAATGGGCCCATGTCCCGTACCGCACACACCGCTCAGTCGCCGATGGGGCTGCGGGAGCGCAAGAAGCTCAAGACACGGATCGCGATCCGGCGGGCGGCCCACCGGCTGATCGCCGAGCAGGGGTACGAGGCCACCAGCGTCGAGCAGATCGCGGAGGCCGCCGAGGTCTCCCCCTCCACCGTGAGCCGCTACTTCCCGGCGAAGGAGGACATCGTCCTCGGCGACGGAGTGGACCCGGTGCTGGAGGCCGGGCTGCGGGCGCGGCCGGCGGGCGAGGACCCGCTGGACTCGATGCGGTACGTCCTCACCGGTGCCCTGGCCGGCCTCCTCGACGGGGAGCGGGCGGCGGCGGTCCAGCGCACCCGGCTGATGGTGGAGGTCCCGGCGGTGCGGGCGCGGCTGGACGAGTCCCTGGCGCGCACGGCGGAGCTGCTGGTCCCCGTCCTGGCGGACCGCGCCGGCCGCCCCCGGGACGACCTGGGCGTCCGGGTGTTCACGGCGGCGGTGCTGGGTGCCCTGCGCGAGGTGCTGCTGCACTGGGCTGCCCGGGGCCACCGCGACGACCCGGTGGAGCTGCTGGACCGGGCGCTCCGGGCGATGAAGGACGGGGTACGGCTGTAGTCGGCGGCGCCCCGGCGGAGGCCTCCGGCGGGCGCGGTCCGTCCGGCGGGGGCCGTCCGTCCGGCGGTCACTCCCCCGGGGCCAGCTCCCGCGCCAGGTCGGCCGGGTCCGTCACCGGCATCCGGCAGACGAAGCCCCGGCAGACATAGGCCGCGGCCCGCCCGTCCACCAGCGGCCGGTCCCGCAGCAACGGGAACTCCCCGCTGTCCGGCGCCCCGGCCGCCACCACGGCACCGGGCGCGGTGGCGAGCAGCGCCGTCCGGTGCAGCGCCTCCGCCGCCGGATCGCCCTCCGGACCCGCCACGGCGACCTCCCGGGGCCCGTCCAGCAGCGCCTCCGCGACGGCGAGCCCCCAGCCGATGAACCTCGGTGCCCTCGGACCCAGCGCCTTCACCACCCCGAGCGCCTCCTCCGCCGCCGTGCGATGGGCCTCGGACCCGGTGTGCGCGGCATAGGAGAGCAGCGCCCCGGCGGCGGCGGTCCAGCCGGAGGGGGTGGCGTTGTCGGTCGGGTCCTGGGGGCGGCGGATGAGCTTCTCCGCGTCGTGCGCGGTGTCGTAGAGCGTCCCGTTCTCGCCGGTGAAGCGGTCGAGGACGATGTCCAGGAGGAAGCCGGCGAACTCCAGCCACACCCCCTCCCCGGTGACGGCCGCCAGCGTGAGGAAGCCCTCGGCGACATCGGCGTAGTCCTCCAGCACCCCGGCGTTCGGGCCCACCCGGCCGTCCCGGGAGGTGCGGGAGAGCCGGGCGGAGGGGTCCAGGTGCACCCGTACCAGCAGATCGGCGGCCTCGGTGGCGCGCTCGATCAGATCGGGCCGGTCGAAGAAGGCACCCACCTCGGCGAGGGCGGCGATGGCGAGCCCGTTCCACGCGGCGACCACCTTGTCGTCGCGCTCGGGCCGGTGCCGCCGCTCGCGCGCGGACCACAGCCGCTCCCGGATCGCCGGACCGGCCTCCTCGCCCGGGAGCCGCAGAACGGACGAGCCGTGCTCGAAGGTGCCGGCCTCCGTCACCCCGTACAGCTCGGCGGCGCGCCGGCCGTCCTCCTCGCCGAGCACGTCGCGGAGCTGCCCGGGTGTCCACGCGTAGAAGGCGCCCTCGGTCCGCTCCCCCGCCGCGTCCACGCTGTCGGCGTCGAGCGCGGAGGCGAAGCCACCCTCGGTGGTGCGCAGCTCCCGCACCATGAAGTCGGCGGTCTCCAGCGCGACCCGGCGGGCGAGCGGGGAGCCGGTGACCCGCCACAGATGGGCGTAGACCCGGCAGAGCAGGGCGTTGTCGTAGAGCATCTTCTCGAAGTGGGGCACCACCCACTCGCGGTCCACCGAGTAGCGGGCGAACCCGCCGCCGAGCTGGTCGTAGATCCCGCCCCTGGCCATCGCCTCACAGGTGGCGGCGGCCATCTGGAGCGCCCCCTCGGCCCCGGTGCGGGCGTGGTGCCGCAGCAGGAACTCCACCACCATCGCCGCCGGGAACTTGGGCGCCCCGCCGAAGCCCCCGTGCCGCTCGTCGAAGTCCCGGCTGAGCGCGAGCAGCGCCTGCGCCAGCTCCTCCTCGCCGGGTGTGCCCTGCCCCCCGTGGGCCAGCGAACGCCCGCCCAGATCCCGGCTGATCCTCCGCGCCACCTCGTCCACCTCGCCCCGCCGCTCGCCCCAGGCGGCGGCGACCCCTTCCAGGACCTGCCGGAAGGAGGCCATCCCGTGCCGCGGCTCCGGCGGGAAGTAGGTCCCGAAGTAGAACGGCTCCCCCTCGGCGGTGAGGAACACGGTCATGGGCCAGCCACCGTGCCCGGTTGCGGCCTGCACGGCCTCCATGTAGACCGCGTCGACATCCGGCCGCTCCTCGCGGTCGACCTTCACCGCGACGAAGTGCTCGTTGACGTAGGCGGCGGTGGGGGCGTCCTCGAAGGACTCGTGGGCCATGACGTGGCACCAGTGGCACGCCGCGTAGCCGACCGACAGCAGCACGGGTACATCCCGCCGTCGCGCTTCCTCGAAAGCCTCCGGCGTCCAGGGCCACCAGTCGACCGGATTGTCAGCGTGCTGAAGCAGGTAGGGCGAGGTCGCGCTGGCCAGCCGGTTCATGCGGTCCAGCCTCTCACAGCGCCCCGGCCCGGCAGATGAGGCCCGCACGGGCCACCGCGCGCTGCCGATCCGCACTCGTGGCTCTGCCCGCTCTTCGGAACCGGGCGTACCGGCAGCGCGGAACAGTAGTCTGAGCCCAGCAGTGCCGGACCTGTCGAGGCTCCTCGGAGGAGGTACATCATGACCGCCGAGATGGTGGCACCCGCATGGATGCATACGCAGATCAGCGCGGAGCAGTACGACTCCTGGTCCGAGGAGCAGTGTGCCGGCATCGAGATCGTGGACGGGATGGTCGTCGTGAGCCCGAGCGCCTCCAAGCGGCACAATCGGCTGGCCCGGATCCTGGCCAATGCCCTGGACGCGGCAGCAGGCCCGGACTGGAACGCCGACACGGACTTCGACGTCCGCCTGCAGGACGTTCCCCTCACCAACCGCCGCCCGGACGTGGCTGTCTACCGGGCGGACACCATCGACCTCACACCCACCCGCCCCGAACACCTGCTCTTGGTCGTCGAGGTCGTGTCGCCCGGCTCGGAGACCACCGACCGGATCGTGAAGGTGGACCAGTACGCCAAGGCGGGCATCCCCTTCTACTGGCGGATCGAGCAGGCCGCCACCGGTCTCCCGATCATCTACACCTACGTACTCGACCCCGCCACCAAGGCTTACAGGGACGGTGAGATGTTCACCGGCACGGTGAAGGCCACCGCACCTTTCTCCATCGCGGTCGATCTTGGGCTCGCGTAAGGCACAGAGAAGCCGCCCCTCTATCGACCCTTGACCGTCAGCACCCGCATCACGGTGCTTCGCGGACCGATCAGGACATTCTCTGGCTACGGACCAGATGCACGACACGCGAATGCCACTCCGACTCGCACACGATCGTTCAGCCGCGCCCAGCCAAGAACTACTCGAGGGCAGGCTAACGGACGGCCGCACCCGCGGGGCAGCCGTCCAAACAGCGACCCCAGTCTTGGTCTCCAGTTGCGGTTCATCGACGCTGACGTGCTACGACCGCCCCGCTGCGCCAACCATGGCGCTGCAGGCAGGTACGAGCTGACGTGTTCGACCACCAGCCGACCATCCATGCGGACGTCACTGTCGGCGGCGATACAAGAGTTCACGGGAAAGTGGCCCGTCCTCACGAGTCGAGCGTAGAAGCTCGTGTGATGAGCCTGGCCGCGCGCGGGTCGGTGAGAGGCATCCCGCACGGCCCTGTCGGATCAGGGCTCGGGTAGGTGGTGATCGCCATGCCCGCGGCCTCTCACTCGGTGTCGATATCAGCCTCGCCGACCTCCTTGTCGGCCGACTTGATGCCCAGGCTTTCGATGAACTGCCTTTCCCGCGCCGCTAGTTCGTGCTGCCGGGCGAGGATGAACTCGGTGAACTCATCAGCCTTGAGGTGTTCGATGGACTCGAGGCTGACTCCGTGCGAGTCCAGGATGTCGGTCCGCCCTTCCTCCGCGAGCCTGATGAGCGCCTGCCGGATCGACACACGCGGCGGCGTCGTCATGACGATCCGGTTGGCAGGACTGGAAGCCCCGGGGACCCCGCTTTGGGTGATGACGTGTCGATAGGTTTCGCTGTGCGCCGTCGCCAGCTGTTCCAGCACGTTGGCGGTGTCGCCGTCGAGGTTCTTCCGATCCGGGAACGTCTGCAGGTCCCACAGGAGGTAGGCGCGCACGCGCGCGCTGCGCAGGTCGAAGCGTTCGGGGAAGGAACGGGCCCGCTCAGCGGCATAGCTAAGCCCACTCTCGCTTCGGGCGAAGGCCTTCATCTCCGTGATGAACTTCCGGACCTGGGTGGTGTTGGACCCGGCGAAGGTGCCCGCCAGGGACGTGGTCCAGAACCAGTGCCGCAGCTTGACCCGCTGCTCAGCTTCGACCTTGTCGGAGAAGTGGAAGAAGACGGCGAGCAGCATGATCTGGATGTTGTAGGGAACCAGGCGAGCCAGCGGTACCCGCACCTCCTCGCGCAGGAACTCGACCACCTGCTGGAGGATCAGGTCGGTGTCCTCCACCGCGGTCATGAGCTGGCCCTGGACCTTGCGGGCCATCGTCTCCCAGGAGGTGTCCCGCTGCACGTCCTCCTCGCCGGACAGCGCGAGGACGGTCTGGAAGATCGTCATGATCGGGATCTCGCCGAAGCCCGAAGCTGCGATCCGCCCCTTGATCTCCTCCATCTTGTCACTGAGCGTCTCCGAGGAGCCGATGGTCCCGTAGGTCAGTGCGGAGACCATCTGATCGGGACGCATCTTCTGGCCGCTGCTGTTGATCCTGGAGAAGACCTCGATCGCCTGCTGAAGAGTACCGCCCTCCATGCGCACTACGGAGACCTTGTAATTCTTCACCCGCTTCGCAATGCGCTCGCTCTCCTTGGTGAGGCGGCCGGCCTCCTCGCGGGAGTGGGGGACGTCGGACAGGGTCCGCGCGTATTCGAGAAAGTCCAGGGTCCCCAGTACAGACCGCATGGGCAGGAAGTGGCTGGGCACCGGCTCGCCGCTCTTCCAGTGGCGGTAGCGCACACCATCGTGTTCCGACCGGACGAGCGGCCGGTAGACCCACCACATCCAGTCCTCCTGACGCGCGGACGACGGGGCGTCGGCCGAGCGGTGGAGGACGCCGAAGAGCGTCGAGAGCCGCTGGTGACCGTCCAGGATGTAGGCGACCTTCGCCCCTTCCGGTGCCGGCGGAATCCTGCGACCACCGATGGTGTCGAGGCTTTCGAGCGGCATGGTGGTCTCCCAGATGAGCAGGCTGCCCATCGGATACCCGCGTTCCATGCTGTCGAAGAGCTGGAGCATCTGCTCGGGGCGCCACAGGAACGGGCGCTGGAACTTCGGTACCCGCAGCTCGCCCTGCGCGATCCGCTCCAGGACCTGCTCCAGGAAATGGACCTCCGGCACCACAGAGATATCCTTGACCACCTCGATGTCTCCCATGCTCAGACCACGCCCCGAATCGTTTCGAACATCGATCGCAATTCCTGTTTCGCTCGGGGGCCCAGGCCATCCAGGTCCCTCTCCGATATGCCGCCGCGCTTCACCTCTTGCAGAAACAGACCCGGCAAGTCCGTTCCAAATCCCTCTTGGAGGGTGATGAGATCCTGCTCCGCCACTTCGTCGTACAGATCACCGTGGCGCTGCGGGACGACGTAGGTGGTCCCCGCCTTCCCGGAGTGGCGCCCCTTCTGGCCGGCACCCATCTGCGGCTTCCCCTTGAATCCGTACTTCATGTCGAAGTGGGCTCGCTGCTCGGGCGAGAAAGCCTTGAGGGACTCCAGGCGCTTGGCCATGGAGGACATGCCGACGGCCCTCTTCGGCTGCCGGGCCAGAACCCGGTTGGGGATGTAGTTCTCCATCTCACGGAAGCTGAGGACGTGCGCACTAACGCCTTCGGCCACGGCGGCTTCGGCCTTCTCGTGATTGCCGGTCCGGTCCGTGGGGTGGAAGCTGTCACTGTCGATGACGAGGACCACACGCTTGGTACGGGAGAACTGCGCAGCCTGGTCGACTGCATGACGGGTCGCCCCGTCCTTGCCGCCTCCGTTGTACACGCCGAGGCGGCTGCCCTCCTTAGCGTCAATGACGTCCTCGCAGCCGAGCAGGCGCGCGAGCGCCTCGATCATCTGCCAGTCGTAGATCGCGTTCTCCACGACCAGCACGGCCGGCCGCTCCAGGTCGCGGATGTCCGCCGTGAGCGTCTCAGCTGCCACCCTGACCACGCCCGTGGCCCCCCCTTGCGGCGCCCAGGCCTGCGCCATGCTCGCCTTCTGCGCGAGCAGCAGGTAGCTCTGCGCCAGGACAGGGAGGTGACGCTCCAGGAACGTATGGACGGCGTCCACATCACGCGGGGAGATCGCCCACTCGTGCCGCGCCTCGCTGAAGAACGCGATCAGCTTCAATATGAGCTCTGCGTTCTCGTCGCCCTGCCGGCCCTTCAGCAGGTCGACGGGAATCTCAACGCGCATCGTCGATCCGATTCGCCTGCGCGTCCGCGAGGGCCCGCACCTCCTCGAAATCCTCCGCGAAGACTCCCCGCGGCCAATAGTCGAGATTGCCGAGGGCGTCCACCTCGATCTTCCACAGAGTGGCGGCCCCCTCGGCCTGCTCAACGAAGTAGATCTTCACGTCCTCCGGCGCCAGCTTCCGCTCCGCGACCCGCCGGCGAAGCCTCAGGAGGAAGTTCTCACTGTGCGTCTCCACCAGGAAGCGCACCTGCGACTCGTGCACGGCGTCGATGTAGAAATCGGCGATCGCGGCGTGCGCCGAAGGGTGGAGATGGAGTTCGGGCTCCTCCACGATCTCGATCACCGGCCCGGCGGGCGGTTCCACGCAGTCCGCAGCCCGCTGGATCACTATCGGCAGGAACTGGACCACACCGGTGCCGACGTCGTCGATGTGGACGACGAGATCGGGGTCGCGCAAGGAACGCAGCTTGGGGATGTACATCCCGGAGCCGACGTCGGTGACTTCGAGGCGCCACCCGGGCAGGATGCTTTCCAGCAGGGTGTTCACCTCACGGCCAATCAGACCGCGGCCGTACACCTCGTCCGCGGCGAGCATGCCAAGCGCCCTCTCGCCCCGATAGCCGACGCTGCTCAAGGTTCTGGCCGGGGACCGGAAGAAGCGCTCTGGACTCTTCCTGAACGGACCGAGATACCGGATCTCGTCGAGGCCTTCCCGAATGAGCCCGGTGACACCGCTGACACCGCCGACGGAGTCCGGCCAGTCGGCCGGATCGGGTAGCAGCCCGCGAAATCCGACTTTGGCCTCCTGGCCGTCGATAAGATACGCGCGCTTCTCCTGGGAGTAGGCGTCGATGCCGGGCATCCAGGAGAGGTTCGCGACCTCGGTCCCACAGGAGATCTGCACCGAGGAGACCAGCTGCAGTCCCTGGTTGGCGATGTTCTGGACCTCGGCGGTGGCGCTGATGGTCTCGCCGCCCTCGCGCCCGATCGACACTCCCAGGCGAATATGCCCATGGGGTGATGAGCCGTGGATCAGATCGGCGAACGAAGGAGTGAAGCCCTGGATCAGGTCCAGGTCCAGAGGGTAGGGGGAGTCGCCGCGGATACCGAGGGACAGGAGCGGGAGTGCTCGCACGACCGCACTCTTGCCAGAATTGTTCCGGCCGAGTACTACGGTGATCTTTCCAAGCTCCACCTCCTGTCTCTCCCTGAAGCAGCGATAGTTCTCCAGCGAGAACCGTTCCAACGACACCGGAGCTCCCGTTCGGTTAAACCATGTCTGGCGAGGCCGTGCCGACCTCAGGGAACACCGCGCCAGCTTGGCCGCAGCAATACTCTCAGACAGGGGAAGCTCGGGACCCGAGTTTCCACCTTCCAGTTGCGGAGATGCCCGACGTCTGTCTCGGAGCTCCAGCTATCTGGCGAGACCGTCAGCCTCTACGGAACAGTCCTTCCTCGGGACGGCAGAGGTGCTGCATGTGGCTGCGAGCACAGGTACCAGAAGGGCAGCGGGCATATCAACTTCCCCTCCCTGCCACGACCTGGCCCAGCCTTTGAACCTCCTGGAAAGGACCCCGTGGCCATCGCCTGCGGCCAGCAACAGCTCCGCCCCTTGATGCAGCTGCTGTCGGAGTCTTGCCACATACGTCAGCTTGGGTTCCTCTGAGACTCAGTACCTCCGCCTCCGGGTAGCCATCACGTCCTGGCTACGGCACCCCGCACCTCGAGCGGACGCGAGAGCTGCGGACTACTGGGTTCGTGGGTTCACTGGCACCAGTGGCGACACCGGGCCTCCCCGAAAGCCTCCGGCGTCCAGGGCCACCAGTCGACCGGATTGTCAGCGTGCTGAAGCAGGTAGGGCGAGGTCGCGCTGGCCAGCCGGTTCATGCGGTCCAGCCTCTCACAGCGCCCCGGCCCGGCAGATGAGGCCCGCACGGGCCACCGCGCGCTGCCGATCGGCGCCGGCGCGTCCGCCCGCTCCTCGGAATCGGGCGTACCGGTGGCACGGAGGAGTACGGCTCCTGGTCCGAGGGGCGGTGTGCCGGCGCCGGGATCGTGGACGGGAGGGCCGTCGTGGACCCGGGCGCCTCCAAGCGGCACCGGGTGGAGGACTGTTCCTCCCGGAGGCGCGGCGGGCTCAGTCGGCGAAGCGGCGGACGTATCTCCTCTGCCACGGTGTCTCCACCGCGTGCCGGCTGTAGTGCCGGCGCACGTATCCCACCGCCTCCGCCGGCGGGACGCCGTCCAGGACCGCGACGCAGGCCAGTGCCGTGCCCGTGCGGCCCCGGCCGCCGCCGCAGGCGAGTTCCACGCGTTGGGTCGCGGCGCGCGACCAGGTCTCCTCCAGGAGGGTGCGGGCCCGGGGGCGGCTGACGGGGAGGCGGAAGTCGGGCCAGCGGAGCCACTGGGACTCCCAGGGGACCTCGGGGGGTGCTCCGCCGAGGAGGTGGACGGCGAAGTCGGGGGTGGGGCCGGGGGGCAGGGGGCGGCGCAGGGCGCGGCCCCGGACGAGGCGGCCGGAGGGGAGGCGGAGGACGCCGGGGGCCTGCGGGTCCCAGAGTTCGTGGGTCACCCGGTCAACGTAGCCAGCGGGGAGCGCGGAGCGGATCGATACGCGATATCACCGTGATCCCGGCGGCCTCCGGGGTCAGCCCTTCGACTCGGCCACCAGGCGGGCGCGTTCGTCGAGTTCGCGGGCGGCGCGGACTCTCCGGTAGGGGGCGATGCGGCGGCGCATCGTACGGAAGTGCTCATCGCCGCGCGCGGTGGAGAGCAGGGTGTAGTCGTCGAGGAAGGTGCCCCAGGTCCCGCACGCCTCCTCCAGATGCCCCAGTTCCAGCTGGCGGTGGGCGAGGACCGCGTTGGAGTGGACCCTGCCCTGGCGCTCCTGGCGGGACTGGGCGCGGATGGACTCCTTGAGGGCGGCGATGGAGCCGGGCAGATCGCGGGTCTCGTAGAGCACATGGGCGACATGGAACTGGTAGGCGGCCCGGTCGTAGCCGCCGATCGACTCGCGGCGGGAGTCGGCGCGGGAGAGCGCGGCCTCCGCCTCCCGTAACCGGGTGAATGCCTGGTGCCGGTCCCCGACCATGGCGGCGGCGTGGGCCTGCTGGCCCCGGAGGAAGGCCAGCAGCCGCGGGCCGGCCGCGGGCGCGGCCTGGGCCGCCGAGTCCGCGAGGTCCAGGGATTTGCTGCCGTGACCGAGGTTGGACGCCTGGAGGCTCATCCCGCGCAGAGTGCGGCAGTACGTGACGTGGTCTCCTGCCTCTCCGGCGAGTTTCAGTGCTTTGACGTAGTACCGCTGCCCCAGACCGTGTTCGCGTTCGTACATGGCCATCCAGGCGGTGAGATAGGTCAGATCGGAGGCCGCGGAGAGCATGTCCCGGCGATTCTTCCCGCTGGCGGCGGCCCGCAGATAGGGCAGCACGGTGTTGACGAGAAAAGCCGCCGCCATGGGGCGGGCATGTCCTCCGCCGAGTTCGTCGAGTATGTCGGCGATACGGTCGGTCATGGTGCGCACCGTGGCGACTTCGCCCGCTCCGATACGGCTGGTCGGTTTCGTGATGCGCTCGGGATCGGGGTTGTCCGCGGCATGTGCCACTTCGGTGAATAGGGGGACGGTGAGAGCGGCCGAGTACAGTCCTGCGGTGAGCACTCCACGACGGGATGGGTCCATGTCTGCCCTTCCGAGATCCATAAGGGATTCGACAGTGTCTCTGCCGCCGGACCCTTTCGTGTCCTCCGGCTGCTGAAGACCCGCTTCAGCGTAAGTCAATGGACGCCCGAGCTTACGTTCGAGTGTTTCCAGAATGACCCTTCTGACCTGTTCCCTCGGCTGGGTCCCGGCAAGCCAGTGAGAAACGGCGGATTGCTCGTACTTCAGCGGCATCCCAATCTGCGCACCGGTGCGATTCACCGCGCCGGCGAGCTGTGTGCGCGACCATCGCGCCTGCTCAAGCAGTGCTTCAAGACCTGTGTTGCGCTGCTTCCGGGATGCCTGGGCCACATCAACTCCCCTGCCGTTCATGACTTTCACGGTCCCGCCCCTCCGCAACGGTACCCGTACGGACGCGTACGCAGTTAGCTCTGCACGGCCCACGATCACCAGTGGTCCGGAGAGGGCGACGCACCCTCGGCACCGGCGGACAGGAGGAGCTGTGATCTCCGTGGAAGAAGTCGATACCCGGCTGAGTATGAGATTGACCGTCCACCCCTCGGAGATCAGGCATATTCGGCGTGCGGTCCTGGATCACCTGCACGGCCGGGGGCTCGGGGAATCCGCCTTCGATATCGCCCTGGTGGTGACCGAACTGCTCGCCAATGTCCATGAACATGCCGATGGATTATGCGAACTGGAGATCGAGCCCCGGGACGGGTGGCTGGTCCTGAAAGTCCGCGACACCGTCATGGCGCCACCGACTCTGCGGCGCCGCTCGGTCTCCGCCGAGACCGGCCGGGGGCTCTTCCTGGTGGACGCGCTGACCGAGCACTGGGAAACCACCGTCATCGCCACCGGAAAGGTCATCACCTGCACCTTCCGTATCCCTCCCGGACCGGGCTGACCACTATCGCGTGATAACCGGAATCGGAGCCGTCGCCGCACAACTCACCCGGAGACCCCTGGCCCCGGAGAACCGGCGCGCCCCCGTGAGCGTCCTGTCCCTGTGTGGACCCACGACCTCGACCGCCCTGGGCCGCCGGCTGTCTGACCTTCCTCGCCGGCGGTCTCGCGGGGTACGGCGCCCACCGCCTGTCCCGCGCCGCCCGCCGCACCTGCAGACTGATCCTGCGGGAGCACCCGAGCATCTTCGACTGGTGGACCTGGCAGGCACCGCTCACCATCATCGCCGCGTCCTTCATCGGGCTGACCGCCTGGGCGATCCCCGCCGCACTGCTGCGGCGGGCACCCCGGTGGGCGCGGCGGATCGTCCCCGGCGCGGTGTTCACGCTCGCGCTGGCCGCGCTCGTCCTGTGGCACTTCGCCTGGCTGGGCACCCCGCTCAGGGCCGGAACCGACGGCGGGGCCTGTGCGGCCGACCACGTTCCGCCGTGGTGGCCCGCCTGGCTGCCCGAATGACCCGTATGCCCCGCCAGCAGCGGTTTTCCCTCCGTACGCATGACATGCACCGCACAGGATCGAGACCCGCATCCCTCGCTTCGGGGCCCCGCGCACAGGACACTTGACCGGGAAACAGAACCGGAGACACAAGGGGGACCCCTATGCGGGACAGCCACCGGAGCGAGGCCGAGCGGCTGTTGGCGCGCGCCGTCGAGGAGGAGGCTCGGCGCTCGGGCGGGCGGACGAACGCGCAGGTGCTGCTCGCGCGAGGGCGCGAGGCGCTGGACGCGATGGCGTCGAACGCCGCCGATGAGTACACCGCGTACGAACAGGCCCTGGCGGAGGCGGAGGCCGCGGGGAAACCGCTGTCCGCGCGGTTCAGCCGGGCGGAGCTGGCGACCCCCGCGCTGGTCACCGTGGTGGGGGCGGTGGCGGCGGCCGGAGCGGACCTCGCGTTCGGCACCTCCGCCGGAACCGCGCTGGGGGCCGGTGCGGTGGTGGCGGTCGCCGGGGCGGCGGCCACCGTCGCCCGGATCACCGCGTCGCACTGGCCCGCCGCCCACCGCAGGGCCGGGGCGCTCGGCCAGCCGGGCGGAACCGAGCAGTTGCGGCTCCAGTGGCTCACCGCCCTGGAGGTGCGCGGCATCCGGCCCTTCCTCGACCAGCAGCGGATGCTCGGCGTCGGCACCCGCCCTCAGCGGAAGGACTCCACGGGCCCGCAGTTGCGCGGACGGGACCGCAGCGCCGCCGCGCGCCGACGGTCCACGCTCGCCCAGTCCTTCGGCAGGCTGCCGGAGCCGGCGGGCCCGTTCAGCGGGCGGCGCGAGGAGATGAGCCGGATCACCCAGTGGGTGCACGCCTCGCGGGCGTCGACCGAGACCCTGCCGACGGTCGTCATCCTGCACGGAAGGCCGGGCGCGGGCCGCTCCACTCTCGCCGTGCGCGCCGCCCACCATCTGAAGGACCAGTTCCGGGGCGCGTGCGTGGTCGATCTGCGCGGTGCCAGCGGCCGGCCGCTCACCACCCGAGAGGCCCTGCTCCATCTGCTGAACCGGCTCGGCGCGCCGCGTGAGCAACTGCTCTTCCGGGAGCGGTCCTCCCCCGAGCAGCAGGTGCGGCGGCTCGCCGAGCTGTACCACCGGCATCTGACCGGGCTCGCGGTCACGGTGATCCTGGACGACGCGGGCGACCCGGCGCAGGTGCGGACGCTGATACCGGAGCGCTCGGACAGCCTGGTGCTGGTGACCGCCCGTGAGCCGCTGGAGCTGCCGGACGACACCCCGGCACGGGTGTACCGGCTGCCGGTGGAGGCGCTGGACGAGGCGGGGGCCGAGGAGTTGCTGCGGGCCGTGGGGGACCAGCCCGCGGGCGCGCCCTACGACGGGCAGTCCGGCGACCGCGTCCGCGAGCTGTGCGGCGGGCTGCCGCTGGCGCTGCGGATCGCGGGCTCCTCACTGGGGACGCGCACTCCGCAGCGGCTCGCCGACGATCTGGCGGCGGCCGGCGCGAAGGCGCCGGGGCAGGGGGCGGGTGCGGGTGCGGATGCCGGAGCCGGCGCGGAAGCCGGGGACGAGGGCAGGGCCGGAGGCGGTACGGAAGCCGGGGGCAGGGCCGGGGGCGGAGGCGGAGGCGGTACGGAAGCCGGGGGCGGAACCGGAGCGGCCGGATCGGCCACCCAGGGCGTACCGGACCCAGCGGGCGCACCAGGCGTACCGGACGCAGCAGGCACACCAGCCACAGCACTCGACCCGGTGGAGCGGGCGCTCTGGCTGCGCTACCGCGACCAGCCCGAACCGGGGCGCCGGCTGCTGCGCCGGCTCGCGCTCGCCGGGCGGGCCTCACTCGGCGCATCGGCGGCGGCGGCGCTGCTCGCCACCGACGAGCAGGAGTCGCAGCGGCTGCTCACCGCCCTGGCGGACGCGGCGCTGATCTCCCGGGCCCGCTCCAGCCGCTACCGGCTGCACGACAGCGTCCGCGCCTTCGCCCGGGCTCGGCTGTTCGACGAGGAGGAGGCGGCGGAGCGCACCGCCGCGCAGGAGCGGCTGATCCAGAACTACGCGGAGCTGGCCGGGGCCGTGATCCGGATGGTGGACGGCAAGATGTCCACCCGGGCCGGGCAGTTCGGCGCGCACGGCTTCCGCTCGCTGGACTCGGCGCTGCGCTGGCTGGACGACGAGTCCAGCTTCATCACCTCGGCGCTGCGGTACGCGGAGGGGGTGGATCAGCAGACGGTGCTCAACCTCCTGGGCGCGCTCGCCGACTACTGTCTGCTGCGCGGCGACCTCTACCGCCTCGGCGAGATCAGCGAGCTGTCGCAGGCCGTGGACCAGGGGCTGCTGGAGCGCTCGGTGCGCTGGCGCACGGGTATCGCGGCACGTCAGCTCGGCGAGCTGGACAAGGCCCGCACCACCCTCTCCTCGGTCGTCGGCCTCTACCGCGAGGCGCGGAACGACGCGGGCGCGGCGCTGGCGCTCTGTTCGCTCGGGATCACCCTGCACCACCAGGGCAATCTCACCGAGGCCGCGGCCCGGCTGACCGAGGCGGTCGAGCTCCAGTCGACGGACGAGCAGGCCGAGGACCGGGCGTGGTCCCTGCACGCGCTGGCGGCGGTCCGCCGGGACCAGGCCCATCTGGGCGAGGCGCTGGGGCTGCTCGCGACGGCGCTGGAGCTGCACCGGGAGGGCGAGTCGCTGCACGGCGAGGCGTGGACGCACTTCCAGCTCGGCCAGGTCTGTCTGCGGATGGGCGAGGTGGCGCGGGCCGAGAGCGAGCTGCGGTCGGCGCTCGATCTGTACGGCCGCACCGGGGACGCCCGCGGCGAGGCCTGGGCGCTGACCCAGCTCGCGCGGGCCCGGCTGGTGGACGGCGACCCGGCGGAGGCGGTGGAGCAATTGGAGCCGGCGCTCGCCCGGCACCGGGACAACGAGGACGCGCGCGGCGAGGCGTGGACGCTGTACTACCTGGGGCAGGCGCTGGAGGAGCGCGGCGACGCCGACCAGGCGGTGCGGGAGCTGGAGCGGGCGCGGACGATGTTCTCGCGGATGCGCGATGTGTACGGGCTGGCGTGCGCGCGCCACCACTCGGGCCGGGTCACCCGGGACCAGCGGGCGGCGCGGACCGGAAATCTGCGCAACTCCGGCTTCGCCCGGCAGCTGCTGATGGACGCGCGGGCCGACTTCCGGCGGATCGGGGTGGCCCACGGGGAGGGCTGGACCGCGCTGGAGCTGGCGATCGTGGACGCGGGGAACAACCGGGCCGGGCAGGCGCTGGGGCTCTGTGACGAGGCGGTGGAGCTGTTCGCGTCGTACGGGGACGAGCGGGGCGGGGACTGGGCGCGCTTTCTGCGGTGCACGCTGCTGCCGTTCGCCTCGCCGGGCGGGATCGTGGTGGGCACGGTGGTGGCGCAGGAGGAGCTGGCGCGGCTGCGGGCCGCCGGGCACGGCACCCGGGACGGAAAGCTGGAGGACTGCGCGCAGGCGCTCGCGGTGATGCTGGAGCGCGGGGTGCGTCTGGAGGACGGCTGGCAGGCGTGGGACCTGGGGATGGTGCCGAACCGGCACGCCCGGGAGGTGATGGGGGTCCCGGTGCCGGCGACGGGCTGAGCGACGTCACGCCGCGCGCCGGGCGCCGTGGGGCGCCTGGCGTCCGGCGTCCGGCGTCCGGCGTCCGGCGTCCGGCGTCCGGACAGGAAAATGCACCCGGGCACGGACGGGGCCGTACGTCGGTACGGCCCGGGTGCCCGGGTGCCCGGGTGTCGCCCGGTGGCCGGCCGCCGTCCGGTGGTCCGGGCGGCGGGCGGCCGGGGTTCAGACGCTCTTGGCCGGGGCCTTCGCCTTCGGTGCGCCGTTCTGCTGCCGGGGGGCCCCCGGTGCCGGGGCCGGGGTCCGGGCCTCCTCGAAGTCGATCCGGCCCATGTGCCGGTTCAGCGACTTCATCAGGAACCAGACGCCCACGGCCAGCGCCGCGAAGACCAGGAAACCGAGGACACCGGGGGTGACCTTGTTCTTGTCCAGCTCTTCGGCGGCCAGGACGACCGAGTCCATCATTGCGAGATTCAGGCTTCCGCTCACGCTCATATCAGGCATTCTCGCGGATGCCCGCGAAGAGGTCGTCCTCGGGGAGGGAGGTATCGACGAGCGACTTCGCCAGCTCGTACTCCTCGGTGGGCCAGACCTTCTTCTGGATCTCCATCGGAACGCGGAACCAGCCGCCGTCCGGATCGATCTGGGTGGCGTGCGCGATCAGCGCCTTGTCCCGGATCTCGTAGAAGTCGGCGCACGGAACATGGGTGGTCAGCGTGCGCTCGACGCGCTCGAACTCCTTCCAGCGCTCCAGCCACTCCCCGTACGGCGACTCCAGGCCGCGCTCCAGCAGCGCCTCGTGCAGCGCGACCGTGCGCGGGCGGTTGAAGCCCTGGTTGTAGTAGAGCTTCAGCGGCTGCCAGACCGGGCCGAACTCGGACTCGGGGAAGCGCTCGGCGTCCGCCGCGCCCTCGAAGGCGACCATCGTGACCTTGTGGGTCATGATGTGGTCGGGGTGCGGGTAACCGCCGTTCTCGTCATAGGTGGTGATCACCTGCGGGCGGAAGGAACGGATCAGCCGCACCAGCCGGCCGCCCGCGCTCTCCTCGTCCTCCAGGGCGAAGCACCCCTCGGGGAGCGGCGGCAGCGGGTCGCCCTCGGGGAGCCCGGAGTCGATGAACCCCAGCCACTCCTGCTTGACGCCCAGGATCTCGCGGGCCTCGTCCATCTCCTTCTTGCGGACCTCGTGGATGTTCTCCTCGATATAGCTGTCACCCTGGAGCCTGGGGTTGAGGATGGAGCCGCGCTCGCCTCCCGTGCAGGTCACGACCAGCACGTCCACCCCCTCGGACACATACTTGGCCATCGTGGCAGCGCCCTTGCTCGACTCGTCGTCGGGGTGGGCGTGAACGGCCATAAGTCGCAGCTGGTCAGTCAAGACTCGATCCTCAATGATTCGTCACGAATGGTCGGGTGCCGTCCGGCCGCTGCGGCGGCGCGGGGTGGCGGTCGGGGGCCTGAGGGAGGCTTCTATAGTGACCGAAACGGGGGACGGAAAATTCCGGCGTCCTCCTGTCAGGGAGGTTCTCCCGAGAGGAATGGTCATGACCGCCGTGCGCGAGCAGGTGCCCGAGAGCCGCTACGGCCGCTCGGCGGACGAACGGGCCGACCGGAAGCTCAAGATCCTGGGCGGTTTCCTGGGGGTCGGCTTCCTCGGGATGGTCGTCTGGTTCGGCTACGACTACGTCGCCGGGGAGAAGATCAGCGCCGAGGTGATCAAGTTCGATGTGACCTCGGACTCCGAGGTGCAGCTCCATCTGGAGATCCGCAAGGACGCCGACGCCACCGGCACCTGCACCGTGCGCTCCCGCTCCGAGGACGGCGCCGAGGTGGGCCGGCTCGATGTGCCGGTGACCGCCGAGGGCGACACCCGTATCGATCAGGTGGTCAGGATTCGTACGACGACCCTGGCGACCAGCGCCGAGCTGGCGCGGTGCTCCGCGCGCTAGGGAGTTTCTTTCGGATCGGGCCGGATCGGTGAGCGGGGTCCGGTGCCGTGGATCGCGAGGCGGAGGAGGGAGCCCACGCGGAGCGCCGGCGACCGGCGACAGCGCGGCGAGGCGCGGTGCCGGGGCTCGCGAGCCCGGCAAGATCCGAAAGAGACGACCTGGTTCCCGGCGCGAACCCCACGGCTCAAATATGACAGAGACCCACTCTGACCTGCGTTGACGCAGTTCTGATGGTTTTTGTCCTCCCCCTTCTGCCACGAAATTGTTAGGCTCGTGGTTTCGCCCATCCATGAAGGCTCCATGCTTCTGGGTAGGGCGTTGCTTTGTATCCCAGTACCTACGAGGAGCACCTGTGACCCAGACCAGCGAGAACGTCACCTGGCTCACCCAGGAGGCGTACAACCAGCTCAAGGCCGAGCTGGAGTACCTGTCTGGTCCCGCGCGCGTCGAGATCGCCAAGAAGATCGAGGCAGCGCGCGAGGAGGGGGACCTGCGCGAGAACGGCGGGTACCACGCGGCCAAGGAGGAGCAGGGCAAGCAGGAGCTCCGGGTGCGCCAGCTCACCCAGCTCCTGGACACCGCGAAGGTCGGCGAGGCTCCGGCCGACGACGGCATCGTGGAACCCGGCATGGTCGTGACGATCGCCTTCGACGGCGACGAGGACGACACGCTGACGTTCCTGATGGCCTCCCGCGAGTACGCCAGCTCCGAGATCGAGACCTACTCCCCGCAGTCCCCCCTGGGCACGGGTGTGAACGGCAAGAAGGTCGGCGACACCGCCCAGTACGAACTGCCGAACGGCAAGAAGGCCTCGGTGAAGATCATCGCCGCCAAGCCGTACGCCGGCTGACCGGCCGCACGCCCACGAAAGGGGCAGGACCGCCCGGTGCGGTCCTGCCCCTCCGTACGTTCCGGACGGCCCCCTCGGAGCCCGTCCCCCGACTCCCCGACTCCCCGACTCCCCGACTCCCCGGGGTCAGCCCATCACCGTGACCGTGTAGCCCGCCGCGCGCAGGGCCGCCGCCACCTCGTCGCAGTGGGCCGGGCCCTTGGTCTCCAGTTGCAGTTCGACCTCCGCCTCGGTGAGACCGAGCCGGGGATCGGTACGGACATGGCTGACATCGAGGACGTTGGCGTCGAGGACGGTGAGTGAGCCGAGCATCGCGGCGAGTGCGCCGGGGCGGTCGGTGAGACGGAGGCGGAGGGAGAGATAGCGCCCGGCCGCCGCCATGCCGTGGCGGAGGATGCGCTGCATCAGCAGGGGGTCGACATTGCCGCCCGACAGCACGGCCACCACGGGTCCCTCGAAGCCGTGCGGATCGCTCAGCAGGGCCGCCACCGGAGCCGCGCCCGCCGGTTCGACCACGAGTTTGGCCCGCTCCAGACAGAGCAGCAGGGCGCTGGAGAGTTCGTCCTCGGAGACCGTGCGGACCTCGTCGACCAGTTCGCCGATGATGCGGAAGGGGATGTCCCCGGGGCGGCCCACCTTGATCCCGTCCGCCATGGTCACGGGCGCGTCGACGGAGACCGGGTACCCCGCCGCCAGGGAGGGCGGGTACGCGGCGGCGCCCGCCGCCTGCACGCCGACCACCCGGACATCCGGGCGTACCGCCTTCACCGCCACCGCGATGCCCGCGGCGAGACCACCGCCGCCGATGCCCACCACGATCGTGCGCACCTCGGGGCACTGCTCCAGGATCTCCAGACCCACGGTGCCCTGCCCGGCGATGATGTCGGGGTGGTCGAAGGGGTGGATGAGGACCGCGCCCGTACGGTCCGCGTGCCGGCGGGCCGCGTCGAGGGTCTCCTCGATCACCTGGCCCTCCAGCCGCACCTCCGCGCCGTACTCCCGGGTCGCGGCGACCTTCGGCAGGGGCGCGCCGACCGGCATGAAGACGGTGGAGCGGACCCCGAGGAGGGTGGAGGCCAGCGCCACCCCCTGGGCGTGGTTCCCGGCCGACGCCGCGACCACTCCGGCGGCGCGCTCCTCCGGGCGGAGGCCGGAGATCCGCACATACGCGCCGCGCAGCTTGAAGGAGCCGGTGCGCTGGAGGTTCTCGCACTTGAGCAGGACGGGCGCGCCGACCAGCTGGGAGAGGTGTCTGCTGCCCTCCATCGCGGTGGTGCGCGCGACCCCGGCGAGCATCTTCCGCGCCCCCCGGACGTCGTCCGGAATCACGGGGCGGAAGGCATGGGGCGCACGGAAGCTCATGCGGTCAAGTCTCGCAGCTCATACGGTGACCGGCCGCCGCGGGCCCGGTGCGCGGAGTGCTTCCTATGGGTTTCACCAAGCCCGTCCGGACCGCCGCACAGCCGCGTACTCTGTCCCCCACCAATCGACCACCGCACGAGAGAGCCCCCTGGCCATGCCCACTTCTCAGGACATGACGACTCATCTCGATCCCGGCCTCCTCGATGCTCTCCAGCACCAGGTCGCCCTGTTCGCCCGCCGCGCGGAGCAGACCCGGCTCGGCGGCGTCGGCCAGGTCCGCAACTCGATGGACCGCGCCGCCTATCTGCTGCTCAACCGGCTCGACCGGGAAGGCCCGATGGGTGTGAAGGCGCTCGCCGCGGGGATGGGCATCGACTCGTCGACCGTCACCCGTCAGGTCGCGCCGCTCGTCGACACCGGCCTCGTCAAACGCACCTCGCACCCGGAGGACGGCCGCGCGGTCGTGCTCCAGCTCTCCCCGCGCGGGCAGGCCCGCCTGGAGGAGGTCCGTTCCTCCCGGCGGGAGCTGATGGCCCAGGTCACGGACGGCTGGACGGAGACCGAGCGGGAGTCGTTCTGCACCCTTCTCACCCGGTTCAACACCGCGCTCTCGGCCCGCCAGACCGGGCTGCCGCCGATGGACCCCACGGGAGCCACCTGACAGCAGCCACCGTCCGAGAACCGGCGGGACGACGACCGACCCGGGTACGCCGACCACCTGGGTAGCACCGCCCCGCGCCGGCGGCACCACGCGAAGCAGCGCCACCGGAAGCAGCACGAGCCGTATCAGTCGTATCAGCGGTATGAGCCGTATCAGCCGTATCAGCCCACGGAGGAGGGTCTACTCTGGAACAAGCGGTAATAAACGGTACACATCGTACCGAGGAGGTCGTCATGACGAGAAAAGTCGCCGACTGCCGCGCGTTCCCCAGCGAGACGAACTGCACCCTCACCATCGCGGGTGAGGAGGGGGAAGTCGTGCGCGCCGCGTCGGAGCACGCGGTGTCCGTGCACGGTCACACCGACTCCCCCGAACTGCGGGAGCAGGTCCGCGCCACGCTCAAGGACGAGAAGGCGCCCGCCTGACCCCGGGTTCCCCGGACACGAGTGAGCCGGCGCCCGGGCGGGCGCCGGCTCACCCCGTACCGCCGGAAAGCCGGCGCCTCGCCACGCGGTCAACGCCCTGAACGCGATCCCTGCCTTCCGCGCCTTCCGTGCTCTGCGTGCTCTGCGTGCTCTGCGTGCTCTGCGTGCCGTCCGTGCCTCATCCGGACCGTCCGTGCCTCATCCGGCGAGGGCCTGCTGAAGATCGGCCAGCAGATCGTCCACGGCCTCGATCCCCACCGACAGACGCACCAGATCCGCCGGGACCTCCAGCGCGGAACCCGCGACCGAGGCATGGGTCATCCGTCCCGGATGCTCGATCAGTGACTCCACCCCGCCCAGGGACTCACCGAGGGTGAAGAGCCGGGCCCGGTCGCAGACCGCGACGGCCGCCTCCTCGCCGCCCTCGACCCGGAAGGAGACCATGCCGCCGAAGGACTTCATCTGCTTGGCGGCGATCTCGTGGCCGGGGTGGTCCGGCAGCCCCGGGTAGAGCACCCTGGTCACCCGGGGGTGGCGGGTGAGCATCTCGGCGACCCGGCCCGCGTTCTCGCTGTGCCGGTCCATCCGCACGGGCAGCGTCTTGATGCCGCGCAGCACCAGCCAGGAGTCGAAGGGCCCGGCGACCGCGCCCATGGCGTTCTGGTGGTACGCCAGTTCCTCGCCGGTCTCCGCGTCGGCCGCGATCAGCGCGCCGCCGACGACATCCGAGTGCCCGCCCATGTACTTGGTCAGGGAGTGCACCACCAGATCGGCGCCGAGCGCGATCGGCTGCTGGAGATAGGGACTGGCGAAGGTGTTGTCCACGACCAGCCGGGCGCCGGAGCCCCGGGCGATCTCCGCGAGGGCGGCGATGTCGGTGATGCCCAGAAGCGGGTTGGAGGGGGTCTCCACCCAGATCAGCCTGGTCCTGGGGGTGAGGGCGGCGCGCACGGCCGCCGGGTCGGAGGTGTCCGCGACGGACCACTCGACGCCCCAGCGGGCCACGACCTTGGCGAAGAGGCGGAAGGTCCCGCCGTACGCGTCATTGGGGATCACCACGTGGTCGCCGGGGACGAGGAGCGCCCGGAGCAGGCAGTCCTCGGCCGCGAGCCCGGACGCGAAGGCGAGCCCGCGCCGGCCGCCCTCCAGCGCCGCGAGATTCTCCTCCAGGGCGGTACGCGTCGGATTGCCGCTGCGGCTGTACTCGTAGCCGCCGCGCAGTCCGCCCACCCCGTCCTGTTTGTAGGTGGACACCTGATAGATGGGCGGGACGACCGCGCCGGTCAGCGGATCGGCGGTGTTGCCCGCGTGGATGGCGAGGGTTTCGAGGTGCTCGGAGCTGTACTGGTGGCTCATGGCCCGAGCGTAGCGGCGCGGGCGCGGGGGGCAGAGCGTCAAGGGGCCCTGGTGGGCGGGGTTTCGGACGCGGACTGTCCGGATTCGGGCGGGGCGGGGGCACCAGGCGGTACGGACCCCGGCGGAGGTGGTCACGGCGGGCGGTACGGACCCCGGCGGGGCGGCGGGGGCGGGGGCGGTGGCGGGCAGTCGCCACGGCGTGGATCGGGGCCGGTGACGTCCGGGACAATGGCGTCATGGAGATTCTCTGGTTCCTGATCGCGATGGGCATGCTGGCCGCGATCATCGGTCCGTATGTGCTGCGCCGGCGCGGTGGTGTCGGCATCCACCAGGTCGCGCCCGGCTCGCCCGACGCCGCAGATCCGGAGACCTATGGCTTCGTCCGCCAGGAGGAGCAGGACATCCGTCTCCCCGGGCCGGACCAGGACCTGCTCGATGTGCTCGACGTGGTGCAGCGGACACAGGACTGGCGGGCCGCGTCCCAGCTGCTCGCCGGGACCCCGAAGGGCAGCGAGGTCCGCTGGCAGCGGGTGCAGGCCTTCGCCGGGGCGGCCTCGCTGGAGCTCCGGCAGAAGCCCGGGGTGGGCGGCGCGTGGCTGCGGTCCTGGCGCTCGGAGTCCCCGAAGGACGCGGGCGGGGCGCAGGTCCACGCGGAGTTCCTGGTGCAGCAGGCGTGGCGGTCGTCCAGCGTGGGGGCCGACGACTTCCGGATCATCCTGGAGGAGGCCCGCTCGGTCTGCGGCGACGCGGCGCTCCTCTCCCCCGGTGACCCCGTCCCGTTCATCGTGGAGCTGGCCGTCGCCCGGGGCCTGGGCTATACGCACGAGCAGTTCGACCAGGTGTGGGCGAAGGTGATCGACCGGGCGCCCCAGCACATGGGCGCGCATCTGGCGGCCCTGCACTACTGGTGCGAGAAGTGGCACGGCAGCCGTGAGGAGGCGGACCACTTCGCGACGACGGCGGCGGCCCGCGCCCCGCAGGGCTCGCTGCTGGCCGCGCTGCCGCTGTTCGCGGTGTACGAGCACATCCCCGACCTGGTCATCATGCAGAACTTCCACCAGAGCGCGGTGGTGTCCAAGGCGGTGGAGGGCGCGCTGTTCGCGGTGCACTCGGCCCGCCAGGACGATCCGGTCCTCGCCCATGTCCGGCATCTGCTGATCCTCTTCCTCGTCCGGTCGGAGCGCTGGGCCGAGGCGATGCACCAGCTGGTGCGGGTGGACGGGCACGTGGGAGCGCTGCCGTGGACCCAGAGCGAGGACCCGGCCGCGGAGTACACGGTGTACCGCAATCTCGCGGTCGCGGGATACGAGGCGAACGGCGGGAGCCCGGCGACGCTGTCCCGCTGACACGGGAGACCCGGCGGGTGCCCGGGGGCCCGGGCCCCCGGCGCCGTACCCCAGCGGCAGCCGGGCACCCCGTCTCCGGGCTCCGGGCTCCGGGCGCCCATCCGGGTATCACCCCGAGGAGTTGCGGCCGGAGCACGGGTGAGGTGATACTCCTCCTCCCCCGCGCCGCTCCACCGCTCCACCCTCCGGGCGCGGCGGTGTCCCCGCCGGGTCTCCCCGCCGGGCTCCCTGCCGGGCGGCGGCCCGCGGCACGGCCCGCGGTCACGGAAAGGTCCGGCTCCATGTCCCTTTTCTCGCGCCGTACGCCCCCCGGGACCGGAGCCGGGGCAGCACTCGCGCCGGGACTCGGCCCCGGGCTCGCGCGCCGGCTGGGGCGCAGACTGGACCGGCCCGTCGCCGCCGCGCGCCTCGCCGAGCTGGGTCTGCTGCCCCGGGACCGCCAGGACACCCGGCGGGCGGCGCCCGATCCCGGGCTCGACCGGATGGTGGCGGCGGCCCGCGCGGGCGACTGGCGGCCCGGCGCGGACTTCCTCGCCGGGACCGGCACGCTCTGGGAGCGGCGCACGGCGGTGATCGCGGAGCTGGCGGGCGCGGCCGGCAGGGACGATGTCTGGCTCCAGCACTGGCGGGCGGAGCGCCCCGAGGACCCCGGGGCCGCGGCCGTCCAGGCCAAGGCCATGATCGATCTGGCCTGGGAGATCCGGGGCGGCGGTCATGCCGCCCACACCTCCCGGGAGCGTTCCGAGGGGTTCGTCCGGATTCTGAGCCGGGCGGGGCGCGAGATCACCCGCGCCAAGGAACTCGGCGGGCCCGACCCGTCACCCTATGTAGCGGACATCTGGCGCGGAATCGGGCTCGGCCGCCCGCACGAGGAGATGCACCGGCTGTGGGCCGAGACGGCCGGGCGGGACGCGCACCATCTGATGGCCCACCGCGGCGCCCTCCAGTACTGGTGCGCGAAGTGGCACGGCTCCCGCGAGCTGGCGTTCTCCTTCGCGGAGCGCGCCATGGACTCGGCACCGCCCGGCTCGCTGCTCACCTCGCTCTGGCTGACCGCCTGGTGGGAGCACCGGCCGGAGCACCGCTCGGATCAGGCGGCCCGCAGGGAGTTCCGGGCCCCGGAGGTGGAGGAGGCCGCGGACCGGCTCCAGGAGGACGCGGCGGCGGCCGACCCCGGCCACCCGTATCTGGCGGAGGTCCGGCATGTGCTGGCGTACCTCTATGTCCGCCAGGGGTACGCGGACCAGGCGCTGGAGCACTTCCGGGCGGTCGACGGCCATGTGGGGGCCTTCCCGTGGACCCTGGCGCCGGACCCGGCGGAGCTGTACTGCGCGTTCCGGGATGTCGCGATCAATATGACGGGCGGCTGACCGGCGGGCCCGGGCCCGGAGCGCCGGACCCGGGGAATTCCGGGCCGGGGCCGTTCGTTGTTTCCCATGGCCGGCAATCCCAAGGAGCCCCGCATGTTCCTGTCCCATCGCACCCCCCAGCTCCCCACCCCCGATGAGGCCCTGAAGGGCCGCCCGACCCCGGCGTTCTCCGTCCCGGACCGCCACACCGTCCTGGGCAACGCCCTGCTGGGCCCCTACCCGGAGGGCCTGGAGACCGCGGACTTCGGCCTGGGCTGTTTCTGGGGTGCCGAGCGTGTCTTCTGGCAGATCCCCGGCGTCTGGACCACCCTCGTCGGCTACCAGGGCGGTCACACCCCGAACCCGACCTATGAGGAGGCCTGCTCCGGCCGGACGGGCCACACCGAGGCGGTCCGGGTGGTCTTCGACCCCTCGGTCGTGTCGTACGAGCAGCTTCTGAAGGTCTTCTGGGAGGCCCACGACCCGACCCAGGGCTTCCGCCAGGGCAATGACGTGGGCACCCAGTACCGCTCGGCGATCTACACCCACTCCCCCGCCCAGGAGGCCGCGGCGAAGCGCTCGCGCGAGACCTACCAGCAGGTGCTGACGGGCTCGGGCCACCGCAGCGACATCAGCACCGAGATCCTCCCCGCGGAGGGCCGCCCGTTCTACCCGGCGGAGGCCTACCACCAGCAGTACCTCGACAAGAACCCCGGCGGGTACTGCGGCATCGGCGGTACGGGCGTGTCCTGCCCGATCGGTGTGGCGAAGGCCGAAGGCTGAGCCCCTCCGTCCCCCGCTGCGGGCACGCGCGCCCGCGTCAGGGCTCCGCGCGCCCGCCTCCGGCACCGAGGGCGTGACCGGCCAGTGCCCGGGTGAATCCGGCGCGGCGCCGGGCGCCCGGCGCGACCGTCACGGCACCGGCGCGCCGGGCCGTCGACCGGATTCCCGCAGGCCCCGGACCGGCTCTGCCGTCGGCGAATCTGCCACGGGCCGAGAAAGGGGACACCGCGCCGCCACCCGGCCAAGAGTGGGGACATCAGCCATCCACGGCAAGGAGGCGCCATGTCCCCCCGCACCACCTCATCCTCATCCGGCCCCCGAGGCAGCGGCTGGGACCCGGGCCGCGCGGCCCGGGCCGCCGCCGGCGACACCACCGCGACGGCCTTCGACGACCAGCTCGCCGACCGGCTGCTGATGCAGCGGATCATCTTCCTCGGCACCCAGGTCGACGAGGTCTCCGCGAACCGGGTCTGCGCCCAGATGCTGCTGCTCTCCGCCGAGGACTGGAAGAGCGACATCACCCTCTGTGTGAACAGCCCCGGCGGCTCCGTGACGGCGGGGCTCGCCATCTACGACACCATGCGGCTGATCCCCAACGACGTCGCCACCCTCGCCATGGGGTTCGCCGCGAGCATGGGGCAGTTCCTGCTCACCGTCGGCACCCCCGGCAAGCGGTTCGCGCTGCCGAACGCGCGGATCATGATGCACCAGCCGTCGTCCGGTATCGGCGGCACCGCCGCCGACATCGCCATCCAGGCCGAGAACCTGGAGTTCACCAAGAAGGCCATCGAGCGGATCACCGCCCGGCACACCGGCCAGAGCGAGGAGACGATCTCCCGAGACGGCGACCGGGACCGCTGGTTCACGGCCGAGCAGGCGAAGGAGTACGGCATGGTCGACCGGGTCGTCGAGACGCTGGACGAGATCAAGCCGGTGGGCGTGCGGCGACGGGTGGGGCTCTGACATGGGGCAGTACACGATCCCGACCGTGGTGGAGCGCACCCCGCAGGGGGAGCGGGCGTACGACGTCTACAGCCGGCTGCTCGCCGAGCGGATCATCTTCATCGGCACCGAGATCGACGACGGGGTGGCGAACGCGGTCATCGCGCAACTGCTGCATCTGGAGTCGGCGAGTCCGGAGAGCGAGGTCGCGCTCTATCTCAACTCCCCCGGCGGCTCGTTCACCTCGCTGATGGCGATCTACGACACGATGTCGTTCATCCGCGCCCCCATCTCCACCTTCTGCGTGGGGCAGGCGGCGTCGACGGCGGCCGTGCTGCTGGCGGGCGGGGACCCGGGGCGGCGGTTCGTGCTGGAGCACGCCCGGGTGCTGCTGGGGCAGCCCGCCAGTGGCGGGCGGCAGGGGGTGATCTCGGATCTCGCCCTGGAGGCGCAGGAGATGGCGCGCATCCGCTCGCAGGTGGAGGAGGTGCTGTCGCGGCACACGCACCACGAGGTGGGGGCCCTGCGGGCGGACATGGACCGCGAGAAGGTGTTCACCGCGTCGGAGGCGGTGGCGTACGGACTCGCGGACGAGGTCCTGAACCGGCGGACGGCCCCGGTGTTCCCCGCCTGACGCGGGCCGGGGCCGAGCCGGGCCTCGTTCAGGCCGCCAGCAGTACCGCGCCCCGGGGCGGGACGCGGCGGGCTCCGGCCAGGTCGTCCTGGACCCGGTCGAGCAGACCGCCGAGACCGAGACCGAGCGCGTGCGCGGCGGCGGCGAGCACCTCGGAGGATGCCTCCTTGCGCCCGCGCTCGACCTCGGAGAGATACGGCATCGAGATCCGGGCCGCCTCGGCGACGTCCTTGAGGGTGCGGCCCTGGGCGAGCCGCTCGCGGCGGAGGGCTTCGCCGACGAGGTGGCGCCAGAGGGGTTCGCCCCGGGAGGGGGGAGGGAGGGGGCGCAGGGGGAGGGGGTGGGGGCGGGGCCGGGGGTGCGGGTGGCTGCTCACCTTCCCAGGTTAGGAGAATCGCGCCTGCGGGGAGGGGGGTTGCGTTCCGCCCCACGCGAAACCCGGGGGTTGGTGGCGCGGGGGTGCGGCCCGGCCCCCGGGTTGTGGCACCCGCGCCGTGCGGGAACCCGCGGCGCGGGGTCCGTCCCCGCACTCCCCCAGAGCTGCCTCTGGGAGGTGCCCCCCGACGGGCTGGAACACCCCCGGCCTCGCCGGCGGGCCGAGCCACGGAATCCAGCCCCTGCGGCAGTTGAGGCGCGGGGGGGCCGGACCACGCGGGGGGGCCGGACCACGCGGGGGGCCGGACCACGCCGGGGGGGGCGCGTCGGGTGCGAGGTCCTGGGGGCGGGCGGAAAAGGCCGGGCGCCCGGGGGCAGGGGGTCGTTAAAGTGGAGGGATGGGTCCGCACAAGCCGTACTTCTTCATCTGATCCCGCGCGGGACGCCCGCGCCACCACACCTCCCCGTGGCGGCGCCCGCCGGCGTCCCCTTTCCCGGCCCCGACCCCGCCACCACCCCCAGGGAAAGCCCCATGCGCGAGCGCGCCCAATTGACCATGAAGAACGTCTCCAAGGCGTACGGCACCCGCCCCGTCCTCGACCGGATCGCCCTCACCGTGCGGCCCGGCGAGCGCGCCGGGGTCATCGGAGAGAACGGCTCCGGCAAATCCACCCTGCTCCGGCTGATCGCCGGGGCCGAGACCCCCGACGCCGGGGAGATCACCGTCAGCGCCCCCGGCGGCACCGGACATCTCGCCCAGACCCTGGCGCAGACCTTCGGGCTCGGCCCCGGGCACACCGTCCGGGACGCCGTCGACAGTGCCCTCGCCGAGCTGCGCGCCCTGGAGCGGCGACTGCGCGACGCGGAGAAGGCACTGGAGACGGAGGACGGCGGCGCGGCCCTGGAGGCGTACGGAGAGCTGCTCACCGCCTTCGAGGAGCGCGGCGGCTACGAGGCCGACGCCCGGATGGACGCCGCCCTGCACGGGCTCGGCCTCGCCCGGATCGGGCGGGAGCGCCCGCTCGGAACCCTCTCCGGCGGCGAGCAGTCCCGCCTCGCCCTCGCCGGCGTGCTGGCCGCCGGCTCCGAACTGCTGCTGCTGGACGAGCCGACCAACCATCTGGACCGGCGGGCGACCGAGTGGCTGGAGGAGCGGCTGCGGGCCCACCGGGGCACGGTCGTCGCCGTCACCCACGACCGAACCTTTCTGGAGCGGATCGCGACCACCGTCCTGGAGGTCGACCGGGACACCCGGGCGGTGCGCCGCTACGGCGACGGCTGGGCCGGCTACCGGTCCGCGAAGGCCGCCGCCCGCCGCCGCTGGGAGCAGGACCACCGGGAGTGGGTGGACGAGGTGGCCGCGACCCGCGCGCTGGTCGCGGCGGCCGGACAGCGGCTCGCGAGCAGCGGCGGCGACCCGGGCGAGGGCTTCGGCAAGCACCGCCGCTCGCACGAGGCGAAGCTCTCGGGGCGGATCAGGGCGGCCCGGCACCGGCTGGAGCTGCTGGAGCGGGAGCCGGTCCCGGAGCCCCCGGAGCCGCTGCGGTTCCGGGCGCGGCCGGTGTCGGCGGGCCACGAGGGGGAGCTGACCCGGCTGACGGACATCGCCGTCGGGGACCGGCTGCGGCTGCCGGGGCTGCGGATCGAGGCCGGGCAGCGGCTGCTGGTCACCGGCCCCAACGGCGCGGGCAAGACGACGCTGCTGCGGGTGCTCGCGGGCGAGCTGCGCCCGGACCGGGGCACGGTGCACCGCCCGCCCCGGGTGAGGGTCGGCTATCTGGCGCAGGAGCTGCCCGCGACGGCCTCCCCCGAGCCGCTGCTGAGCGCCTACGCGGCGGGCGGCCGGGGGCTTCCCGGGGAGTACGAGGAGGAGCTGCTCGGCCTCGGGCTGTTCCGCCCGGAGGATCTGACCGTCCCGGTGGCGGCGCTCTCGGTCGGCCAGCGGCGCCGTCTCGAACTGGCCCGGCTGCTGCGGGCGCCCGCCGATCTGCTGGTGCTGGACGAGCCCACCAACCATGTGGCGCTGAGCCTGGTGGAGGAGTTGGAGGAGGCGCTCGCGGCCTACCCGGGGGCGGTGGTCGTGGTCTCGCACGACCGGCGGTTCCGCGCCGGGTTCTCGGGGGAGCGGCTGGAGTTGCGGGCCGGGCGCGCGGCCTGCTGATCGGGGCCCGTACACCCGCCGGAGGGGTCCGCTGCCCGCCGTTAGGGTTACGGGGTGGGGATCAGCGGACAGCGGACACAGACGGCAGAAGCGGCGGAGGCCGTACCGGAGGCGGCCGGGCGGGACGCGCCACCAGCACCCTGGTGGCGCGTCCCGCTGATCGTGACGGCCGCCATGGTGCCGCTGTACGCCGGGTGGGCGTGGTGGCTGGCCACCGGCGGCGGGGATCTGGCGGCGCAGTTCGCGTGGACCGCGTTCATGGAGTCGCATCCGGGCTCGGCGTACAACCTGTCCTGGTACGGCGGGATGCACACGGTCAGCTACAGCGTGCTGGCGCCGCCGCTGATGGCCGCCGTCGGTGTGAAGACCGTGTCGGTGGGCGCGGGCCTGCTGGGCACCTGGGCGCTGGCGTGTCTGGTGGTGCGCTGCGGGCTGCGGAGGCCGCTGTGGCCGGCGCTGCTGGGAGCGCTGGCGGTCTGGTGCAATGTCGCCTCCGGGCGGACGACGTTCACGCTGGGTCTGGCGATCGGTCTGGTGGCGCTGGTGTACGCGCGCCGGCCCGCGGTCTCGGCGGCGGGCGCCGCGCTGGCGACGCTGGCGAGCCCGGTGGCGGGCCTCTTCCTGGTGGTCGTGGGCGCCGCGCGGCTGCTCCAGCGGCAGTGGGTCGTGGCGGCGGCGCTGCTGGTCCCGCCCGCGCTGGTGGTGGGCGCGACGACGGTGCTCTTCCCCTTCGACGGGGAGATGCCGATGCCGTCGGGGAAGCTGTGGATGCCGCTGCTCGCGTCCGCCGCCGTGGTGCTCGCCGTACCGGCCGAGTGGCGGACGGTGCGGTACGGGGCGGGGGTGTACGGGCTGGGGGTGGTCCTCACCTTTCTGATACCCACCCCGATCGGTACGAATGTGGAGCGGCTGGTGGGGCTCGCGGGGCCGCCGGTGCTGCTGGCGGCTCTGCTGGCGGCGGGCGGGGCGCGGGCGCTGCTGCGGCCGTGGCTCGCGCGGGCGGTGCTGGCGGCAGTGCTGGCGGTGAACACCTTCTGGGTCGTGGACAAGACCGAGGACGACCTCGGGGTCTCCACCCATGTCCCGTCGTGGGCCCGTCAGACGGACGGGGTGGTGCGGGAGCTGAAGCGCCTCGGCGCGGACCGCACCCGGGTGGAGGTGGTCCCGGCCCGCAACCACCGGGAGGCCACGCTGATGGCACCGCATGTGCCGCTGGCGCGCGGCTGGAACCGGCAGTTGGACAAGGAGCGCGGGCGGCTGTTCTACGACGGTTCGCTGAGCGAGCGCACGTACCGGCAGTGGCTGGACCGCTGGGCGGTGGGTTTCGTGGTGCTGCCGCACGGCCGGATCGACGGCCCGGCGAAGGGCGAGGCGGAGATCGTCCGGAGCGGGCCGGAGTGGCTGGAGCCGGTGTGGGGGGACTCCGGCTGGACGGTCTACCGGGTGCGGGACGCGGTGCCGCTGGTGTCGTCGCCGGGGACGGTCGTCGGCGGCGACCCGGGTGAGCTGGTGGTACGGATGCCGGCGGCCGGGTCGGTGACGGTGCGGGTGGCGTACTCGCCGTGGCTGCGGGCCGAGGGGGCGTGTCTGCGCCAGGAGGGCGAGATGACACGGCTGACGGTGGAGCGCGCCGGGGAGTACCGGATCGGCTCGCCGTACCGGCTGCCGGGCTCCGACGGCTGCTGAGCGGCCCCGGCGGGAGCGCGGGAGCGGAAGCAGCGGCGGGAGCGGCGGCAGGCGGCGGCACGGGCGGCGCACGAAGACGGCGAACGAAGACGGCGAACGAAGACGGCGAACGAAGACGGCGCCCCTCCGGGGAGGGGCGCCGTCTTCGTCGGTGGGTGGGGATCAGGCCTGCGAGCCCGCCTTCCACTTCGCCCAGTCCATGTTCCAGCCGTTGAGGCCGTTGTCCGGGGCGATCGTCTTGTCCTTGGAGTTCTTCACGATGACGACGTCACCGATCAGGGAGTTGTTGTAGAACCAGGCGCCGGGCTTGTTGGGGTTGTTGGCGCCCTGCTGGTCGTCGAGACCGACACAGCCGTGGCTGGTGTTGGCCTTGCCGAAGACCCCGTTGCCCCAGTAGCTGCCGTGGATGAAGGTGCCCGAGGTGGAGAGCCGCATCGCGTGCGGGACATCCTTGATGTCGTACTCGCCCTTGCCGTCGGAGTCCGTGAAGCCCACGGTCGCGCCGTTCATCCGGGTCTCCTTGAACTTCTCGGAGATCACCATCTGACCGTTGTACGTGGGGGTGGCGGGGGCGCCGGCCGAGATCGGGATGGTGCGGATCGTCTTGCCGTCCTGCTGGACCTTCATGGTCTTGGAGGCGGCGTCGACGATGGAGACCTGGTTGCGGCCGATCTTGAAGGTGACCTTCTTCTGCTGGACACCGACGACGCCGGGCGAGGCCTCGACCCCGTCCAGGGCGAGGTCCAGCGTGACGGTGGAGCCTTCCTTCCAGTACTGGTCCGGGCGGAAGTCCAGCCGCTGCGAGTTGAACCAGTGGCCCACGATCTCCTGGCCGCCGGTCGAGGAGACCTTGATCCCGGCCTGGACGGCCTTGCGGTCGGTGATCGGCTTGTTGAAGTTGATCGAGACCGGCATGCCGACGCCGACGGTGGAGCCGTCCTCGGGCGTGAAGTTGCCGATGAAGCTGTTGGTGGGCGAGACCGTGGTGAAGGAGGAGTTCTCGTGGGCGGTCAGACCGGCCGCGTCCTTCGCGCTGACGGAGAGCTTGTAGCTGGTGGAGCGCTCCAGCTGGGCGTCCGGCTTCCAGCTCTTGCCGTCGGCGGCGAGGGTGCCCTTGACGCTCGTCCCCTTGGCGTCGGTGAGCTTGACCTCGGTGAGTGTGCCCTCGCTGACGGTCACCTTGGCGGCGTTGTTGATGCTGGCGTTGGTGACGCCGTTCTTGGGCGTGACGGCTATTCGGGCCTTCGAGACCTTCTCCGCCGCCGCCTCGTCGATCTGCGCCTGGGTCTTCTTCGAGCTCTGGGAATCCCCGCCCTTGTCACCCTCGTCACTGCAGGCCGACAGCACCAGCACACCGCTGAGCACCGCGGACGCGGCCATGAGGCCCTTGCGCCGCTTGCTGTCCGTCATCACACGCTTCTCCATCGTCGCCGATTTCCCCTGGACCGAACACTCAGTTGAACACCCATATCGGGCTTCCCGGTTCCTTCTCCCGCAAGGATGTGGGCAACGCCACTCGCTGGATGTCCGCACCGGGGCAACCGTCGTGCGCCATCATCTTCCCGGAGGAGCCCCCGGAGCCGTGGGCGGGGGGCCCGCCGGCGCCCCCGGTTTCCCTTTGACGTGCTCTTTTCACTAGCATCTTGCGTATCCGGTCAACTCAAGGACGCCTCAAGGGAGATCGTGTCCGTGTCCGTCGCACGCCGACCGCTTCTGACCGCCATCGCCGCCGGCACCCTGCTCTGCGCACTGTGGTTCGTTCCGTCAGCGAACGCCTCCGCCGAACAGGGCCCCGCGCAGGGACGGCAGAGCGGTTCCGCCGCTTCCCCCGCCCAAGAACTCCGGCTCGCCGAGACAGGCAGCTTCGACACCACTCCGTATCTGATCGGTGGCACCGCGTTCCTCGGTGTCGGCGTCGGGTTCGTGACCTATGCGGTGCGCCGTCGCGACGGCGCGCCGGTGCGCGAGATGTGAGAGAGGACGAAGGGCCGGTCCGGGGTGGGTGCGGACCGGCCCTTCGCCCTCTCCTCGCGCTCTTCCCGCCTGCGGTACGGGGCGGTTCGGGTACGGAGCCGGTTCGGTACGGGGCGGTTCGGTACGGGCGGTCAGCCGAGGGGGCCGGTGACCGGCTCCACCGCCGCGACGAGCCCGCCCGCCCGGACGAACGCGTCGGCGGCCTCCAGATCGGGGGCGAGGAACCGGTCCGGCCCCGGGCCCTGGACACCGGCCGCGCGCAGGGCCGCGATCGCGGCCCGTGAGGCGGGCGCCGGGGTCAGTCCCGGCCGCAGTTCGATCGCGCGGGTGGCGGCGTACAGCTCGACGGCGATGATCCGGCCGAGGGCGGCGACGGAGGTCCGCAGCTTGCGGGCGGCCGACCAGCCCATCGACACATGGTCCTCCTGCATCGCCGACGAGGGGATGGAGTCGGCGGAGGCGGGCACGGCGAGCCGTTTCATCTCGCCGACCAGGGCGGCCTGGGTGTACTGGGCGATCATCAGACCGGAGTCGACCCCGGGGTCGTCGGCGAGGAAGGGCGGCAGGCCGTGGCTGCGGTTCTTGTCGAGCAGCCGGTCGGTGCGGCGCTCGGTGATGGAGCCGAGGTCGGCGGCGGCGATGGCGAGGAAGTCGAGGACATAGGCGACCGGCGCGCCGTGGAAGTTGCCGTTGGAGGCCACCCGGCCCTCGTCGGGGAGGACGACGGGGTTGTCGACGGCGGCGGCCAGCTCACGCCCGGCGACCAGCCGGGCGTGGTCGAGGGTGTCCCGTCCGGCCCCGGCGACCTGGGGGGCGCAGCGCACCGAGTACGCGTCCTGGACGCGGGGCGCCTCGTCCTGCTGGAAGTGGCCGGTGAGCCCGGAGCCCCGGAGGACGGCCCTCATATTGGCGGCGGAGACGCTCTGGCCGGGGTGCGGGCGGATGGCGTGCAGCTCGGGGGCGAGGACCTTCTCGGTGCCGAGGAGCGCCTCCAGCGAGAGGGCGGCGGTGATGTCGGCGGAGGTGTACAGCAGCCGGAGGTCGGCGATGGCCATGATCAGCATGCCGAGCATGCCGTCGGTGCCGTTGAGGAGGGCCAGGCCCTCCTTCTCGCGCAGCTCGACGGGGGTGATGCCGTGCGCGGCGAGCAGCTCGCCCGCGGGGCGGACGCTCCCGTCGGGGCCCTCGGCGTCGCCCTCGCCCAGGAGCGCCAGGGCGCAGTGCGAGAGCGGCGCGAGGTCGCCGGAGCAGCCGAGGGAGCCGTACTCGTGCACGAGCGGGGTGATACCGGCGTTGAGCAGGTCCGCCATGGTCTGCGCGACCTCGGGGCGCACCCCGGTGTGCCCGGAGCAGAGGGTCTTGAGCCGGAGGAACATCAGCGCGCGGACGACCTCCCGCTCGACGCGCGGGCCCATGCCCGCCGCGTGCGAGCGGACGATGTTGCGCTGGAGCCGGCCGCGCAGACCGTGGTCGATGTGCCGGGTGGCGAGGGCGCCGAAGCCGGTGGAGACGCCGTAGACGGGCTCGGGGCTCGCGGCGAGCGCCTCCACGACGGAGCGGGCCGCGGCGAGGGCGGTGCGGGCCTCGGGGGAGATCTCGACGCGGGTGTCCCGGCGGGCCACCGCGATGACGTCATCGGCGGTGGTACCGGATGTCCCCACCACGACGGTATGCATATCCATATTCAGCAGCGTACGGATTGAATTGGCTCATGTCATCAGCCGGGATGGAGCGGGAGGCTTGGGGAGTTTCCTTCGGATCGGGCCGGATCGGTGAGCGGGGTCCGGTGCCGGGCTCGCGAGCCCGGCACGATCCGAAAGAGACGGCCTAGGGCTCGCTCCATGGCTCCGGCTCGCCGGGGGCGTCCTCCGCCGGGACGCCGCGGAAGGCGCGGCGCTCCTGCCAGGGGTGGCGGGGCGGGGTGTCCGCGAGCCGCAGTACGGTGCCGTCGCGGCCCGCGACCACGGGCTGCGGGGAGCGGGCGGCCTTGGCGCGGTACTGGGCGGCGTCCGCCAGGCGGAAGAGCCTGCGGGCGGTGCGGACCTGGCCGATCGGGTCACCGGTGGAGGCGACTCCGCAGGCCACACCGTCGCCGAGTTCCAACGCCGCCGCCCGGAGGCAGAGTTCACCGGCGACCCGGACGACCTCGTCGGCCGGGGGGCCGACGGAGAGCAGACAGAACTCGTCCCCGCCGAGCCGGGCGGCGAGCGCGCCGGGCAGCATCGCCCCGCAGAGCGAGAGCACCGAGCCGAACCGTTCGAGGAGCCGGTCGCCGACGGCGTGCCCATGGGTGTCATTGACCTGTTTGAGGCCGTTGAGGTCGCAGACCACCAGGCTGACGACGGAGCCGTCGGCGCGGTGCCGTTCCAGCGCCTCGTCGAGCCGCATGTCGACGGCGCGGCGGTTGGCGAGACCGGTGAGGGGGTCGGTGAAGGCGAGCCTGCGGACCTCTTCGAGGCGCTCGGTCTGGGCGATGCCGGAGGCGATGACCGAGGCGAGGACGGTGGCGAAGTCGGCGTCCTCGCGGTCGAAGAGGGGGGCGCCGAGCGGGCGGGCGACGTACAGCTCGCCCCAGGCGCGCCCGTGCAGCACGATCGGCGCCACGACGCAGCAGCCCCGGCCGCGCCGGCGCAGCGCGGCCACCCGGCCGTCCCCGGGGGACGAGGGGTGCCGGTAGCCGCGCCCGGTGGGGGCCGCCGGGGCGGGGGCGGGGCGGAGGGGGCCGTCGGCGGACTCGACCCAGGCGTCCGGTTCGCCACCGCCGGCCCACTGCTCGTGCAGGAACTCGGTGATCTCGGGGAAGCGGTTGACGGGGTAGGTCTCCGACTCGGGGAACTCGTCCTCGCCGGGGGCCCGTTCGCCGGCGTTGACCAGCACCTTGAGGCGGCCCAGCTCGCGCTCCCACGCCGAGAGCGCGGCGAAGGACCCGGCGAGTGCCGAGCACGCCCCCAGGGCGGCGGCCCGCCAGAAGTCGCGCGCGGTGTGCGCCGCCGCCATCGCCTGGGCCAGTGCCACCACGGCCCGCAGCCGCCGATCCTCAGCCATCCCCCCAGCTTAGGGACGTTTGCCCGCTTTTGATCCCTTGACATGGACCATACCCGCGCGGGGGGCTGTGCCACGGGCCGGTCCCCGATCCCCCCGGGAGCCGCGTCGAACGGCCCGAGATCGCTGGGGCCACCTGTGGCACAGGGTCCGTCCTCAATCGCCGGACGGGCTGGGTTCACCCGGGCCACCCGTCGCGCGAGGGCCGTCCTCAAGCGCCGGACGGGCTGGGTTCGCCCGGGTCACCCGCGGCACAGGGGCCGTCCTCAAATGCCGGACAGACCGGACCATTCAGCCCCTCCGGCGATTGAGGAGCGGGGGTTCGGGGGCTGGCCCCCGACCACGACCCGCAGCATGCGGGCACCTGTGGACCAGCGTCCGTCCTCAATCGCCGGACGGGCTGAAACTCCTCGGGTCACCTGTGGACCAGCGTCCGTCCTCAAGCGCCGGACCGGCTGAAATTGCTCGGGTCACCCGCAGTACAGGCTCCGTCCTCAAACGCCGGACCGGCTGAAACTGCTCGGGGCACCCGCGGCACAGGGGGGCCGTCCTCAAACGGCGGACGGGCCGGAGATGCCCGGGGCGCAGGGGGCGGCACCGGGCGGCGGGGTGCGAGAGGCGAGTGTTCGGGGTCGGGGTGGACCGAGGCCGCGGGCCGCGGGGGTCATTCGCCCGGCCAGCGCGGGCTGCGCTTCTCGTTGAAAGCCGCCACCCCCTCCCCCCGGTCCCCCGAGAACGCCACCGCCCGCCACGCCGCATCCTCCACCTCCAGCCCCGCCCGCAGATCCACCCCCTGCCCCAGCCGCAGCGCCCTCTTCGCGGCACGCAACCCCACCGGCGAGTTCGCGGCGATCCGGGCCGCCAGCGCCAGCGCCTCCGTACGGGCGTCGCCCTCGGCGAGCAGGTCGACCAGCCCCAACTCCCGCGCCTCCGGCGCCTCCACCCGGCGGGCCGTGAAGATCAGCTCCGCCGCCCTGGCCGCGCCCACCCGGCGCGGCAGCAGCTGGGTGCCGCCACCCCCGGGGATGACCCCCACGGAGACCTCCGGCAGCCCCACCACGGTGCTCGCGTCACCGACGATCACATCGCAGGCGAGCGCCAGCTCGTACCCCCCGCCCAGCGCGAAGCCGTGCACCGCCGCGACGGCCGGCATCGGCAGATCGAGGACCCCGGTGTACGCGGCACGGGCGGTGGGCCGCTGGCGCACCAGCTCGGCGTCGGTGAGGGAGTTGCGCTCCTTGAGGTCCGCCCCGACGCAGAAGGCGCGGTCGTGCGTGGAGGTGAGCACCACCACCCGTACCCCCGGGTCGTCCGCGAGCGCCGCGCACGCGTCGGCGAGGGAGCGGGCCATGGCGGAGGAGACGGCGTTCATGGCGCGCGGCCGGTCGAGCACCAGCTCGGCGACATGGTCGCGGACGCGGACGAGGACGTACTCCCCGAACCGCTGCCCGGCCTCCGCCCCGGCCTCCGGCCCTGCGCCCGGCTCGTACCGCTGCTCGTACCGCTGCTCGTCATCGGAATCGGACATCAGGGCACCCTCCCGGTTAACGACGGTTCACCGGATCATAGGGGCACCCCCACGGGCGCGTCAGGGTCTGCGGGAGAGCAGCCAGGGCTCCACGACCCCGAGCCCGCGCACCGGCCGCTGCCACATCGGCTGGAGCGCGAAGCGGTACGAGGGCGCCTGCCCGCCCTCCTTCTCCGCCGCTGCCGCCTCCTCGGCGGCCAGCGCCTCCGACGCGGGCGCGTCCCCCGTGCGGATCAGCCCCTCGGCGAACGCCCCGTCCACCAGGACGGCGTCCTTCGGCGCTATCGACGTGAGCCGGCTCGCCAGGTTCACCGTGGTGCCGAAGACATCGCCCATCCGCGTCGTGACCGTGCCGAAGGCGATCCCGACCCGCAGGGCGGGCATCGTCTCGTCCTGGGTCATGGCGTCTATCAGCCGGAGCGCGATCTCGGCGGCGGTGCCCGCGTCGTCCGCCGCGTACAGCACCTCGTCCCCGAGGGTCTTGATCAGCCGGCCGCCGTGGGCCGCGACCAGATCAGCCGATGTGGTCTCGAAGGCCTCGACCAGCTCGCCCAGCTCCTCCTCCTCCAGACGGCGGGTCAGCCGGGTGAAGCCGACCAGGTCGGCGAAGCCCACCGCGAGCCGGCGGTCGACCATCTCCTCGTCGTCCGCCGCCTGCACCACCCGGCCGGTCGCCGCCGCGAGCTGCCGGCGCCAGACGTAGCGCAGAAACTCCTCCAGCTCCGGCAGCAGCAGTTCGATCAGCGGATAGGTGACCTCGGTACGGGTCATCCCGGGCTCGGGCGGCTCGGTCAGCCCCTCCAGGAAGGAGTCGATCTGCCACTCCGCCAGCCGGGCGGTGGTCTGCCCGGTCGAGCGCGCCACCTGGATCGCCATGGGCTCGCTGAGCAGCCCCGCCTCCACCAGACCGGCGAGCCGCCGCAGGGCCAGCACATCGGCCTCGGTGAGCGCCTTCGCCTGGCCGATGTCGGCGAAACCCATCGCCCGCCAGAAACGGGAGGCCAGCTCCATGGAGACACCGGCGGTGCGGGCCGCCTGGAAGGGGGTGTAGCGGCGGTCCGCGCCGAGGATCAGCGCTTCGAGCCGGATGGCGAGCGGGTCGTCGGTGGGCTCGGCGGTGTGGTCGACCGCGTGGTGCGGCGTCGGATGCACCGACGAGCCGGACGCGCCGGAGGACCCGGACGGGCCCCCGGGGGCGCCGCCCGCGGCCCCGGGGTCCGGGGCGGCGCGGCGGGACGGGCCCGGCGGCGGAACGGACCCATCGGACGCGCTCGCGCCGGATGTGGTGTCGTCGCCGGTCACCAGCCGCCTCCTGCCCGTTCCCTGCGCACTGTTCTGCCGTTCTCGATCTGTCGCTCGATCGCCTCAACGATACGGCAGGTGTGCCCTGGCTCACGTCCCCGTGGCCGTTCGGGTTCATCCGGCGGGCCGCACGGCGGGCCCGGGGCTCAGCCGGCCGGCCGCAGATGGACGATGTCGCCCGCGCCGACCGCCTCCCGCTCCCCGTTCTCCAAGGTCAGCACCAGTCTCCCGGCCCCGTCCAGCGCCACCGCCTCCCCGGTCAGCGAACGGTCCCCCGGCAGCTGCGCCCGTACCGTGCGGCCCAGGGTCGCGCACCCCGCCGCGTAGGCGGGCTGGATCTCCGAGAGCGCCGGGTCGCCGCCGGCCGCGCGCCACTTCCCGTACCACTGCTCCAGGGAGCGCAGCACGGCCCGCAGCAGCGGGTCGCGGTCGGTGGAGACGGCGTTCGCGAGGGCGAGCGAGCCCGCCGTGGGGACGGGCAGCTCATCGGAGCGGAGGGTGACATTGACGCCGATGCCGATCACCACGGCGTCGTCACCGGCCCGCTCGGCGAGGATGCCGCCGGCCTTGCGCTCCTGGCCGTCGACCTTCACCAGCAGGTCATTGGGCCATTTGAGGGAGGTGTCCACGCCGGCGGCCCGGCTCAGCCCGGTCGCGGTGGCGACCCCGGCGAGCAGCGGCAGCCAGCCCCACTGCTCGACGGGCACGCCGGGGCCCGGCCGCAGCACCACGGAGAGGAAGATCCCCGAGCGCGGCGGCGCGGACCAGGTCCGGTCGAGCCGGCCCCGGCCGGCGGTCTGCTCCTCGGCGACGAGCACCGCGCCCTCGGTGAGCGGGGTGCGGCGCACCAGGTCGGAGTTGGTGGAACCGGTCGTGGGCACGACATCGAAGGAGGTCCACAGCCCGGCGGGGCGGAGCAGGGCGCGGCGCAGCGCGGCGGTGTTCAGCGGCGGGCGGTCCAGGTCGGACCAGCGGCCGGGGGGCGCATTCTCTGGCGTCATGCAAGCCAGGTTAGGTGTGGTAAACGCCGCACTGCCGAACCGTATCCACGCCGATACGCTACGACTCGGTAGCTCAGCGGACGACAGCATTCAGCCGAGTCGCCGTACCGCTCAGCAGCCCCAGCAGCCCCAGCAGCCCCGCAGCCCCAGCGTTACGCGAACACCACCCACCAAGGCAGCAGCACGCCACCGAGCCAGCCGCACAGCCGCTCAGCCGCACCGACGGCTGACCAGCCAGGGGAGCCGCATCCCGATGTCCGAGCCGGAACAGACCGACCTCCACACCACCGCAGGAAAGATCGCGGACCTTCGGCGCCGCGTCGACGAGGCCACCCACGCCGGCTCCGCCCGGGCGGTGGAGAAGCAGCACGCCAAGGGCAAACTGACGGCCCGTGAGCGAGTGGATCTGCTGCTGGACGAGGACTCCTTCGTCGAGCTGGACGAACTGGCCCGGCACCGCTCCACCAATTTCGGCCTGGAGCGCACCCGCCCGTACGGGGACGGGGTGGTCACCGGCTACGGCACGGTCGACGGGCGCCCGGTCGCCGTCTTCTCGCAGGACTTCACGGTCTTCGGCGGGGCGCTCGGCGAGGTCTTCGGACAGAAGATCATCAAGGTGATGGACTTCGCCCTGAAGACGGGGTGCCCGGTCATCGGCATCAACGACTCCGGGGGCGCCCGCATCCAGGAGGGGGTGAGCGCGCTCGGGATGTACGGGGAGATCTTCCGCCGCAACACCCACGCCTCCGGGGTCATCCCGCAGATCTCGCTGGTGGTGGGCCCGTGCGCGGGCGGCGCCGTCTACTCCCCGGCGATCACCGACTTCACGGTGATGGTGGACCAGACCTCGCACATGTTCATCACGGGACCGGATGTCATCAAGACGGTCACCGGCGAGGACGTGGGCTTCGAGGCGCTCGGCGGCGCCCGCACCCACAACACGACCTCGGGCGTGGCGCACCACATGGCGGGGGAGGAGAAGGACGCCATCGAGTACGTCAAGTCCCTGCTCTCCTATCTCCCGTCGAACAATCTCTCCGAGCCGCCCGCCTTCCCCGAGGAGGCCGACCTCGCGCCCTCGGCCGAGGATCTGGAGCTGGACTCCCTGATCCCGGACAGCGCGAACCAGCCGTACAACATGCACACGGTCATCGAGCATGTGCTGGACGAGGGCGAGTTCCTGGAGACGCAGGCGCTGTTCGCGCCGAACATCGTCACCGGCTTCGGGCGGGTGGAGGGGTTCCCGGTCGGGATCGTGGCCAATCAGCCGATGCAGTTCGCGGGCTGTCTGGACATCAACGCCTCCGAGAAGGCGGCCCGGTTCGTCCGCACCTGCGACGCCTTCAACGTCCCGGTGCTGACCTTCGTCGACGTCCCCGGGTTCCTTCCCGGGGTGGACCAGGAGTACGGCGGGATCATCCGCAGGGGCGCCAAGCTGATCTACGCCTACGCCGAGGCGACCGTGCCGCTGATCACGGTCATCACCCGCAAGGCGTTCGGCGGCGCGTACGACGTGATGGGCTCCAAGCACCTGGGGGCCGATCTCAATCTCGCCTGGCCCACCGCGCAGATCGCGGTGATGGGTGCCCAGGGCGCGGTGAGCATTCTGCACCGCCGGACGATCGCCGCCGCCGACGACCCGGAGGCGGTGCGGGCCGAGCTGATCCAGTCGTACGAGGACACTCTGCTCAACCCGTACACGGCGGCCGAGCGCGGCTATGTCGACGCGGTGATCCTGCCGTCGGACACCCGGGCGCAGATCGTGCGGGGCCTGCGGCAGCTGCGGAACAAGCGGGAGAGCCTGCCGCCGAAGAAGCACGGGAACATTCCCCTGTAGGCCGGTGCTTCCCCCACCGTGGTGACCCTCACCGGAAAGGCAGCTCGATGATCAAGGTCGTACGGGGCAATCCCACCCCGGAGGAGTTGGCCGCCGCCCTCGCGGTGGTCCGGGCGCGGGCCGCTGCCTCGGCGGTGGCCGGGGCGGCGGAGGGCGCCGCGCCGCCGCCCCAGCAGTGGTCGGACCCGGCGATGGTCGCCCGTGGCCGGCACCCGCTGCCGGGCCCCCGGGCCTGGGCCCGCACCTACTGGCCGGTGTAGCGGGCCGCTCCAGCACCGCTCCGAGGCCCCACCGGGTGTGCCCGGGCCCTGCCGGGGATCGGCCGGGGGTACGCCGGAGCCGCGCCGGGCCGCTCCGGAGCGCTGCGAAAGCCCCGCCCGAGCCCGGCCCAAGAGGGGCCCGGGCCCCGCCGGACCCCCTGGCGGGGCGCGCTCCCCGACGGCGCGCTCGCGGGCTCTATCACGCGATTCGAACAGCCTTCGGTATGTGCTCCGGACCACCCGGCCGGTTGAGTACCCGTACTCAGGCGCGGCCCCGGCGGCCGGGCGCACCATCGGAGACATGCTGTGGTCGGACCCCGAGAACGAGCCCCCGAAGGAACTGCGGGAGACCCAGGCGATGATGCGCCGGGCGGGCCTGCTGCTCGCGCTGGCCATGGTCCTTGGGATGTTTGTCATCGGTCTGCGCTGAGCGCCGCCTACCATGGCGTGCATGACCGCCCGAACCCCGCGACTGGTACTCGCCTCCGCCTCCCCCGCCCGTCTGCGTCTGCTGCGTGAGGCGGGGTTCGCGCCCGAGGTGATCGTGAGCGGTGTCGACGAGGACGCCCTGAGCGCCCCGACACCCGCCGAGCTGGCCCTGGTCCTCGCGGAGGCCAAGGCCGCCGTGGTGGCCGCCCGGCCGGACGCCGCCGGCGCGCTGGTCATCGGCTGCGACTCGGTGCTGGAACTGGACGGCGAGGCGCTGGGCAAGCCCGCCGACGCCGAGGAGGCCACCGCCCGCTGGAAGGCGATGCGCGGGCGCTCGGGGGTGCTCCAGACCGGGCACTGTGTCACCGACACCACCACCGGGCGGATCGCCTCGGCGACCGCGTCGACGACGGTCCGCTTCGGCGAGCCGACGGACGCGGAGATCGCCGCCTATGTCGCCAGCGGGGAACCGCTGCACGTGGCGGGCGCGTTCACCCTGGACGGCCGCTCGGCGCCGTTCATCGACGGGATCGACGGCGACCACGGCAATGTCATCGGACTGTCGCTGCCGCTGCTGCGGGTGCTCCTGGCGGAGCTGGGCCACTCGGTCACCGATCTGTGGGCCTAGGGAGTTTCTTTCGGATCGGGCCGGATCGGTGAGCGGGGCCCGGGCTCCGCTCAGGGAGCGGCGGGCCGGGGCGGGGCCGGTTCGGGCACGGCGGCGGGCGCCCGGTCCGCTCCGGCGCGGAACTGCTTCCCGTAGGCGACCAGGACGGCCACCACCCCACCCATCCCCACCATCAGCACCGCGAAGGCAGACCACCCCACCAGCCCCACCGTCACCGCGCCCAGCACGGCGTGCACCACGGCGGCGGCGATCAGCAGCACCCGGCCGGCGCGGCCGGGCGCCCGGTCCCGTACCCCCGCGAGCAGGGAGACCAGCGCGCACCCGGCCAGGAAGACCCCGGCCGCGCCGCCCGCCACCCAGGTCCCGGCGGCCGTCGCGGCCGGGTCCAGCCCGTCCAGTGACATGCTCTGGCCGTCCACGAACGTCGCGAGGACCCCGTGGATCACCACCAGTCCGACGGCCTCCACCAGCAGGACCAGCGCGGCCACGACCGCGATCGGTCTGCGTATCACAACGCCCCCCAACCCGTTGGTCACCGTGAGTGCCCAACGACGACAGCGCGCACGCTACTAACGGGTAAACCCGGCCACAAGGGCCCCGGCACACACCTGTCAAGCTTCCGCCACCGCAGTCACCGCAACGGGCCCCACAGCGGGCCCCGTGGCTGACACCGCCGCAAAGAATCACTCGCCCGTTCGTAGGGACCCCACAAAGAAACACGTCCGGCGGCTGGGCTCCCGAACAGAGACCTGCGCCACACAACACGGCTACGCTGCATGACGGAAGCCCGTCGTACCGTGGTGCGACAAGGGATTTCGCGACTTGCGCGAGCCTCGAATCACGCTCCGTGTGGGCAAGCTCACCAATGGGGACGGGTCGAAAGGCCGTGTCGGTAGTCCCTAAACTCAGCTTGTTTCAAGGAGGGAGCCATCGTGCGCAAGGTGCTCATCGCCAACCGTGGCGAAATCGCTGTCCGCGTTGCCCGTGCCTGCCGGGATGCCGGAATCGCGAGCGTAGCCGTCTACGCCGATCCGGACCGGGACGCGCTGCACGTCCGCGCGGCGGACGAGGCGTTCGCCCTGGGCGGTGACACACCGGCCGCCAGCTATCTCGACATGGGCAAGGTCCTCCAGGCAGCCAAGGACTCCGGGGCGGACGCGATCCACCCCGGTTACGGCTTCCTCTCCGAGAACGCCGAGTTCGCCCAGGCCGTCATCGACGCCGGGCTGACCTGGATCGGACCGCCGCCGTCCGCGATCCGCGACCTGGGCGACAAGGTCGCCGCCCGCCATATCGCCCAGCGCGCCGGCGCCCCGCTGGTGGCCGGCACCCCCGACCCGGTCTCCGGCGCCGACGAGGTCGTCGCCTTCGCCGAGGAGCACGGTCTGCCGATCGCGATCAAGGCCGCCTTCGGCGGCGGCGGGCGCGGTCTGAAGGTCGCGCGCACCCTGGAGGAGGTCCCGGAGCTGTACGACTCCGCCGTCCGCGAGGCCGTCGCGGCCTTCGGCCGGGGCGAGTGCTTCGTCGAGCGCTATCTCGACCGGCCCCGCCACGTCGAGACCCAGTGCCTGGCCGACCAGCACGGCAATGTCGTCGTCGTCTCCACCCGCGACTGCTCCCTCCAGCGCCGCCACCAGAAGCTGGTCGAGGAGGCGCCCGCGCCCTTCCTCTCCGACGAGCAGAACGCGGAGCTGTACGCCGCCTCCAAGGCCATCCTCAAGGAGGCGGGCTACGCCGGCGCCGGCACTGTCGAGTTCCTCGTCGGCACCGACGGCACCATCTCCTTCCTGGAGGTCAACACCCGCCTCCAGGTGGAGCACCCGGTGACCGAGGAGGTCACCGGCATCGACCTGGTCCGCGAGATGTTCCGGATCGCCGACGGCGAGGAGCTGGGGTACGGCGACCCGGCCGTGCGCGGTCACTCCTTCGAGTTCCGGATCAACGGCGAGGACCCCGGCCGGGGCTTCCTGCCCGCCCCCGGCACCGTCACCCTCTTCGCCCCGCCGACCGGCCCCGGTGTCCGCCTGGACGCGGGGGTGGAGTCCGGCAGCGTCATCGGCCCCGCGTGGGACTCGCTGCTCGCCAAGCTCGTCGTCACCGGCGCCACCCGCGAGCAGGCGCTCCAGCGCGCCTCCCGCGCGCTGGCCGAGTTCCAGGTCGAGGGCATGGCCACCGCCATCCCCTTCCACCGCGCCGTGGTGGTCGACCCGGCCTTCACCGCCGACCCGTTCCGTGTCCACACCCGGTGGATCGAGACCGAGTTCGTCAACGAGATCCCGGCCTTCACCGCCCCGGCGGAGGCCGACGCCGAGGACGAGCCCGGCCGCGAGACCGTGGTGGTGGAGGTGGGCGGCAAGCGCCTGGAGGTCTCCCTGCCGTCCTCCCTCGGCATGACCCTGGCCCGCACCGGTCTGGCCGCGGGCGCCAAGCCCAAGCGCCGCGCCGCGAAGAAGTCCGCGTCCGCCGCGTCCGGCGACACCCTCGCCTCCCCCATGCAGGGGACGATCGTCAAGATCGCCGTCGAGGAGGGCCAGCAGGTCCAGGAGGGCGATCTGATCGTCGTCCTGGAGGCCATGAAGATGGAGCAGCCCCTCAACGCCCACCGCGCGGGCACCGTCAAGGGCCTCAGCGCCCAGGTCGGCGCCTCCGTCTCCTCCGGCGCGGCCATCTGCGAGATCAAGGACTGAGCCCCGGCCCCTTCTCTGTCGGCCCTCGTCGGAAGGGGCCCGCGCGACCGGTGTTCGACTCCGGGCGGCGGGCCCCTTCCGCCGTGGCGGCGGGGCGGCGGCCGGGGCGGTGGCATCCTGTCACTCCGGCCGGGTGACGGCCGGCGCGCGCCCGGGAGAACCGGACGGACCGGACGGACCCAGGGAGGACCGCACGATGGCGACCAGTACGGTGGGCTCGGCCCGCCCCATGCGGGCCGATGCCCGCCGCAACTACGAACGGCTGCTCACCGAGGCCCGTGCGGTCTTCGCCGAGCACGGCACGGACGCCTCCCTGGAGGAGATCGCCCGCCGCTCGGGCGTCGGCATCGGCACGCTGTACCGGCACTTCCCGAACCGCCAGGCCATGATGAACGCCGTGTTCGGGGAGGCCGTGGACGCGCTCCTCGAACGGTCGCACCAGCTGGAGCACGCGGCGCGGCCCTGTACGGCGCTGATCGAGTGGCTGCGCGCGCTCATCGCCCACACCAGTGAGTACCGGGGGCTCTCCGGGGCGCTGATGTCGGCGGCGCAGGACGAGAGTTCGGCGCTGGCACAGTGCTGTGTGCCGCTGCGCGAGGCCGGGGACCGGCTGCTGCGGCGGGCCCGGGAGGCGGGGTCGGTGCGGGGCGATGTCTCGGTGGACGATCTGATGCAGCTCACCAAGGCCATCGCCCTGGCCGGCGAGCAGTCCCCGGACGACCCCGCGCTGCCGGACCGACTGCTGAATCTGACACTGCGGGGGCTGCGCCCGGACGGTACGGGGATCTGACGGGGCGCGCGGGCTGCTCATCTGGGCAGCCTGAACCGGGTTCTCGGGACAGCGAGTCCCAGGGCGCCTTCCGGCAGCGGATACGGATCGACCGACGCGGGCGGGTCGACGCGGCGACGCGGGGTGCAAGGCCGGGCGCGCGGGCCGCTCGTCCAGGCACCCTGAACCGGACTCTCGGCAGTACGGATCGACCGACGCGGCGGGTCGACGCGGGCGCGGGCGCGCGGGCCGCTCGTCCGGACAACCTGAACCCGGCTCTCGGGACAGCGAGTCCCACAGCGCCTTCCGGCAGCGGATACGGATCAGCCGGCGCGGCGGCACGGGCGCGGCGCGGCAGGACACGAGCACCGGTCGGTAACGGCTCATCCGCGCTGAACGGTCGGTGGGAAGCACCAGCGGGCGATCGGCTCTGCGTGGTGCCGCGAGGAGCCGCGAGCCGCGAGCGGGACGATCACCACAGAGGCCGGCTGCTCCGCGCGCGGCCCTCCACCGGCCTCGGACGCGGCGCGACCGTCCGGAGGAGTTCAGCGGCGGCGGAGGTCCGCCATCCTGGCGCCGCGCTCCACCGCTCCCGTGCCGCCGCCCCCCACCCCCGGCTCAAGTCCGCCCGCGGGGTTGAGCCGCTGCGGACCCGGACCGGCGCCTCCCCGGGTGCGGCGCTGCCCCGGGAGCGGCACATCGCGGCGCGGTGGCCGCCCCGGAGCCGTATCGCCCTCGCCGGACGGCGGGGACTGCGGCGGCGACGCGGCACCCGTGCCCGCCACCGCGATCTGTACGCCCTGGTCGGCCAGGGCCTGGAGTTCGGTGGCCGCCCGGTCGTCGTGGGCCGGGGGCTCGTCGGTGACCAGCCGGGTGATCACATCGGTGGGCACGGTCTGGAACATCGTGTCGGCGCCGAGCTTGGTGTGATCGGCGAGGACCACCACCTCGGCCGCCGCCTGCACCAGCGCCCGGTCGACGCTCGCCGAGAGCATGTTGGAGGTGGAGAGGCCCCGCTCGGCGGTCAGCCCGCTGCCGGAGAGAAAGGCGCGGGAGACCCGCAGCCCCTGGAGCGACTGCTCCGCCCCGCTGCCGACCAGGGCGTAGTTGGAGCCGCGCAGCGTGCCGCCGGTCATGACGACCTCGACCCGGTTGGCGTGGGCGAGCGCCTGGGCGACGAGCAGGGAGTTGGTGACGACGGTCAGTCCGGGGACCCGGGCGAGCCTGCGGGCCAGCTCCTGGGTGGTGGTGCCCGCGCCGACGACGATGGCCTCGCCCTCGTCGACGAGGCCGGCGGCGAGATCGGCGATCGCCGTCTTCTCCGCGGTGGCGGACAGGGACTTCTGCGGAAAGCCGGACTCCCGGGTGAAGCCGCCCGGCAGTACCGCACCGCCGTGCCGGCGGTCGAGGAGTCCTTCGGCCTCCAGCGCCCGCACATCCCGCCGTACGGTCACTTCGGAGGTCTGGACGACGCGGGCGAGCTCACGGAGCGACACGGCCCCGTTGGCACGCACCATTTCAAGGATCAATTGGCGACGTTCTGCAGCGAACACGAAACTGACAGTAACCTGAGCGGCCGATAGTTTTCAGCACTATGCGCCGAATAACAAGTAATGCGCTCACCATGGCCCGTCAAGTGGTATGAGCGCGCACCGGAGATGGCCACCAAACGATCACACCCGGACGGCGGGCCCGGGGCGCGCGGAGCCGGTCCGCGGCCCCGCGCCGGACCCCGGCGGTCAGCCCTCGCCGGTGGCCTTGCGGGTGTGCAACTGCCGTGCCACCTCGGCAATCGAGCCGGACAGGGAGGGGTAGACGGTGAAGGCGTTGGCGATCTGCTCCACCGTCAGATTGTTGTCGACCGCGATCGAGATCGGGTGGATCAGCTCGCTCGCGCGCGGCGCCACGACGCATCCGCCGACCACGATCCCCGTACCCGGCCGACAGAAGATCTTCACAAAACCGTCCCGAATACCCTGCATCTTCGCGCGGGGGTTGCGCAGCAGCGGCAGCTTGACGGCCCGTGCATCGATCTTGCCCGCGTCGACATCCGCCTGGCTGTAACCGACGGTGGCGATCTCCGGGTCGGTGAAGACATTGGAGGAGACGGTCTTCAGGTTCAGCGGGGTGACCGCGTCGCCGAGGAAGTGGTACATCGCGATGCGGCCCTGCATGGCCGCGACCGAGGCGAGCGCGAAGACCCCGGTGACGTCACCGGCCGCGTACACGCCCGGAGCGCTGGTGCGGGAGACCCGGTCGGTCCGGATGTGCCCGGAGTCCTTGAGCCGTACGCCCGCCTCCTCCAGACCCATGCCCGCGGTGTTGGGGATCGCGCCGACCGCCATCAGGCAGTGGCTGCCGGAGATGACCCGGCCGTCGGAGAGGGTGACCTCGACCCGGTCGCCGACCCGCTTGGCGGACTCGGCGCGGGAGCGGGCCATGACGTTCATCCCGCGGCGGCGGAAGACGTCCTCCAGGACGGCGGCGGCGTCCGGGTCCTCACCGGGGAGCACCCGGTCCCGGGAGGAGACCAGGGTGACCCGGGAGCCGAGCGCCTGGTAGGCGCCGGCGAACTCGGCGCCGGTGACGCCGGAGCCGACCACGATCAGCTCTTCGGGCAGCTCGTCCAGGTCGTAGACCTGGGTCCAGTTGAGGATGCGCTCGCCGTCGGGCAGCGCGTCGGGGATCTCGCGGGGATGGCCGCCGGTGGCGATCAGCACGGCGTCGGCGACCAGGGTCTCCTCGGTGCCGTCGGCGGCCCGGACGACGACCTTGCGGGAGCCGTCGGTGGCCTGCCGGCCGTCCAGCCGGCCCCGGCCGCGCACCACGCGCGCGCCGGCCCGGGTCACGGAGGCGGTGATGTCGTGCGACTGCGCCAGCGCGAGCCGCTTCACCCGCCGGTTCACCTTGCCGAGGTCCACGCCCACGACCCGGGCCGACTGCTCCATCGGCGGGGTGTCGTCGGCGACGATGATGCCCAGTTCCTCGTAGGACGAGTCGAAGGTGGTCATCACCTCCGCCGTGGCGATGAGGGTCTTGGAGGGCACACAGTCAGTCAGTACGGACGCGCCGCCGAGGCCGTCGCAGTCGACGACGGTCACCTCCGCGCCGAGTTGGGCGCCCACCAGGGCCGCCTCGTATCCGCCGGGTCCGCCGCCGATGATCACGATCCGGGTCACTGGGGTCACGCCTCGCGCTCTCGTTGCTGCCGGGTGGGCCGGGGCGGTGTCGTCCCGCTGGGCGGTCCCACTGAGGGGCTGGAGTACGTACCCCATTGTCCCGCACGCTTCAAGCTGCTCGCCCCCGGGGCCTCCTTCGGTGTCCGGGGCTCCCCACAGGGGACCACGCGGGTGCCCGGAGCCGCCGCTCAGGGGGTCCGCCGGGGTGCCGGCCCCCCGCCCGGGGGACCACGCCGCGCAGGGCGACCACCCGGGCCCCTCCCGTACCCTCAATCCCATGTCGCTCTACGCCGCGTACGCCGGCAACCTCGACGCGCGGCTGATGACCCGCCGCGCACCGCACTCCCCGCTGCGCGGCACGGGCTGGCTCAACGGCTGGCGGCTGACCTTCGGCGGCGAGCAGATGGGCTGGGAGGGGGCGCTGGCCACCATCGTGGAGGCGCCGCGCTCGCAGGTCTTCGTCGCGCTCTACGACATCGCGCCGATGGACGAGGACTCGATGGACCGCTGGGAGGGTGTCGGCCTGGACATCTACCGGCGGATGCGGGTCCGGGTGCACACCCTGGACGGCGAGGAACCCGCCTGGGTGTATGTGCTGAACGGATACGAGGGCGGGCTGCCGTCGGCCCGCTATCTGGGCGAGATCGCGGACGCGGCGGACTCGGCGGGCGCGCCGCACGACTATGTGATGGAGCTGCGCAAACGGCCCTGCTAGGGCCCTCTCCGCTTCCCCGGCCGCGGCTTCCCGGCCGGCTTTCGTGGGAAACGACAAGACAACGATCCGAGGACCGTACGCTGCTGCATCTACGCGCGTAGGGATTCAGCGGTTACCCTCATTCGCGTGAACGCACATGTGAATCCGGACCTCGACGGCGCTACCGCCGACCCCCACCAGACGGCCGGTGCCGCCGCCGCGCGCCTGCGCGAGCTGACCGGCGCCGAGACGCACGACGTGGCTTTGGTGATGGGCTCCGGCTGGGCACCGGCCGTGGACGCGCTCGGCGCGCCCGAGGCGGAGTTCCCGGTCACCGAACTGCCCGGCTTCCCGCCGCCCGCGGTCGAGGGCCACGGCGGCAAGATCCGCTCGTACCGCATCGGCGACAAGCGCGCGCTGGTCTTCCTCGGCCGTACCCACTACTACGAGGGCCGCGGCGTGGCCCCCGTCGCCCACGGTGTGCGCACCGCGGTCGCGGCCGGCTGCAAGACCATCGTCCTGACCAACGGCTGCGGCGGTCTGCGCGAGGGCATGCGCCCGGGTCAGCCGGTGCTGATCAGCGACCACATCAACCTCACCGCGACCTCGCCGATCATCGGCGCGAACTTCGTGGACCTCACCGACCTCTACTCGCCGCGGCTGCGCGCGCTGTGCAAGGAGGTGGACTCCTCCCTCGAAGAGGGGGTGTACGTCCAGTTCCCCGGCCCGCACTACGAGACGCCCGCCGAGATCAACATGGTCCGTGTGCTCGGCGGCGACCTGGTCGGCATGTCCACCGTCCTGGAGGCCATCGCGGCCCGTGAGGCGGGCGCCGAGGTGCTGGGCATCTCCCTGGTCACCAATCTGGCCGCGGGCATGTCGGGCGAGCCGCTCAACCACGAGGAGGTCCTCCAGGCCGGCCGTGACTCGGCGGCCCGGATGGGCGAGCTGCTGACAAGGGTCCTCGCGCGGCTCTGAGCCGGAGCGGGCCGGGCGCGGCGGGGGCGGGAGCCCGGGGCGGCAGGGGTCGCCCCGGTCCTCCCCGCATCCGCCGCGCCCGGCCGGGAACCGGCTTTCCCGGCCCCGGGACGGCTCCCGGCCACCCGGGGTCACCGGAACGACCTTCCCCTGCCCGGTTCCGTCATCACGGCCACCACCCACCCCGGCCGATGATGGACCCCCGGCACCAGAAGACACACGGAACACGAGAGGCGGAGCGACCGTGCAGCAGGACCTCATCGCGCGGGCCCGGGCATGGCTGGCGGAGGACCCGGATCGGGAGACCCGGGACGAGCTGGCCGAGCTGATCCGGACGGAGGCCGCGGACGAGCTGGCCGCACGGTTCAGCGGCACCCTCCAGTTCGGTACGGCGGGACTCCGCGGCGAGCTGGGCGCGGGCCCCATGCGGATGAACCGCGCCGTGGTGATCCGCGCCGCCGCCGGCCTCGCCGCGTACCTCAGGGCCCGGGGCCAGGGCGACGGCCTGGTCGTCGTCGGCTACGACGCCCGCTACAAGTCGGCCGACTTCGCCCGGGACACCGCCGCGGTGATGACCGGGGCCGGGCTGCGCGCCGCCGTGCTGCCGAGGCCGCTCCCCACCCCCGTACTGGCGTTCGCCATAAGGCAGCTGGGCGCGGTGGCCGGGGTCGAGGTCACCGCGAGCCACAATCCGCCCCGGGACAACGGCTACAAGGTCTACCTCGGCGACGGCTCCCAGATCGTGCCGCCCGCCGACGCGGAGATCGCCGCCGAGATCGACGCGATCCGCAGCCTGGCCGACGTCCCCCGCGCCGACTCCGGCTGGGAGACCCTGGGCGAAGAGGTCCTGGACGCCTATCTGGCCCGTACCGACGCCGTGCTGACCCCCGGCTCCCCCCGCACCGCCCGCGTCGTCTACACGGCCCTGCACGGCGTCGGCAAGGACGTCCTGACGGCGGCCTTCGCGCGGGCCGGGTTCCCGGCGCCCGTCCTCGTACCGGAACAGGCGGAGCCCGATCCGGCGTTCCCGACGGTGGCCTTCCCCAACCCGGAGGAGCCGGGCGCGATGGATCTCGCGTTCGCGACCGCCCGCCGGGCCGCCCCCGACATCGTGATCGCCAACGACCCGGACGCGGACCGCTGCGCCGTCGCCGTCCCGGCCGGCGGTGACTGGCGGATGCTCCGCGGCGACGAGGTCGGCGCCCTCCTCGCGGCCCACCTGGTCCGCGCCGGCGCGCGCGGCACCTTCGCCGAGTCGATCGTCTCCTCCTCCCTGCTGGGCCGGATCGCCGAGGCCGCGGGCGTCGGGTACGAGGAGACGCTGACGGGCTTCAAGTGGATCGCCCGCGTCGAGGGACTGCGGTACGGATACGAGGAGGCGCTCGGCTACTGCGTCGACCCCGAGGGCGTGCGCGACAAGGACGGCATCACGGCGGCGCTGCTCATCGCCGAACTGGCCTCCGTCCTGAAGGAGGAGGGCCGCACCCTCACCGACCTGCTCGACGACCTGGCGGTGGAGCACGGTCTGCACGCCACGGACCAGCTCTCGGTCCGCGTCCAGGACCTGGGGGTCATCGCCGACGCGATGTCCGCCCTCCGCGCCGCCCCGCCCGCCGCGCTGGCGGGCCTGACGGTGACCGCCGCCGAGGATCTGACCCGGGGCACCGGCTCCCTCCCGCCGACGGACGGTCTGCGCTACCACCTCGACGGCGAGTACCGCGCCCGGGTGATCGTCCGTCCGAGCGGGACCGAGCCCAAGCTGAAGTGCTATCTGGAGGTCGTGGTCCCGGTGACCGCCCACGCGGGCCTGCCGGCGGCGCGCGAACGGGCCGCGGAGGTGCTGGCGCTGCTGAAGCGGGATGTGGCGTCGGCGGCGGGGATCTAGTCCCGGGCTCGGCCAGGGACCCGGGCCTCGGGGAGCCCGGGGCCTGCGGGAGCCGGGGGCCTGCGGGGTCCGCGCGCCCGCCCGGGCCGCCGGGCTTCCGGTTCGGGGCCCAGGGCTGCCGGCTTCCGCTCCCGGGGGCTCATGGTCTGCCGGGCTCCCGGCCCCAGGACCCAAGGTCTGCCGGGCCTCCATTCCCGGACCCGAGGTCTGCCGGCCTCCCGGCCTGGACTCCCCCGGTAATCGGGGTCTTCACCGCGCCAGGCGGGCCCCGGAGCCCCGGGCCCTCCGGGCTTCGCCCCGGGAGCCGGCCGCCCGGCCGCCGAGAAACCGGGAGCCGGGAGCCGGGAGCCGAACGCCCGGCCGCCGAGTTCCCGGGAGCCGGCCGCCCGGGGACCCCGCCCGTCCTCCGGGACTCGTACCGGAGGAGACGCGCACCGTACGGGTGAATCTCCCCCGGCTCCCGTGCAGCGCACCCCTCTCCTCCGCGCGGTCGGGCAAGGGTGGGCCCGGTAGTGATGGCCGACCCCAGGAGCGCAGCCGTTGTCCCCCGCGTCCCCCGCCGCGACCGCTCACGCCTTCGTCCCCGCCTCCCGCAGCCCCCAGGCCCCGGGGGGCGGCGGCGCACCGGAGCCCGGCGGCCGGCTGCTGCGCTCGCTCCGGTACGCCGGGCCCGCGCTGGCGGCGTATCTGGCGGTACGGCTCTGCGGGCTGCTGGTCCTGGCCCGGCTGGCGCACACCAAGGGCCACGGGGTGTGGCCGACCCTCGCCACCTCATGGGACTCGCACTGGTACCTGGGCATCGCGGCCGACGGGTACGCGGAGGCGCTCGGCACCCGCGTCAACGACAACAACCTCGCCTTCTTCCCGCTCTACCCCCTGCTGGTGAAGGCCCTCGCCACGGTGATTCCCGGTTCGCGGGCGTCGGTGGGCCTGCTGGTCGCGGTCGTCGCGTCGTTCGTGGCGGCGTGGGGGGTCTTCGCGGTCGGTGACCTGCTGTACGGGCGCCGCACGGGCACGCTGCTCACGGTGGTGTGGGGCGCGCTGCCGGTGGCGGCCGTGCAGTGGATGGGCTATACGGAGTCGCTGTTCACGGCCCTGTCCGCGTGGGCGCTGTACGCCGCGCTGGGGGGCCGCTGGCTCTGGGCGGGCGCGCTGGCGTCGCTGGCGGGGCTGACCCGTCCGACGGGGGTCGCGGTGGCGGCGGCGGTCTCCCTCGCGGCGCTGCTGTCGTGCCGCCGCTCACCCCCGGGCCGGCGGGCGGCGGCGGTGACGGGCGCGGCGGTGGCCCCGCTGGGCTGGCTGGCGTATGTGGCGTGGGTGGGGGCGCGGGTGGGCCGCTGGGACGGGTACTTCGCGGTCCAGCGGCTGTGGAAGAACGAGTGGGACGGGGGCCGGGCGACCCTGCTGGAGCTGCGCCAGCAGCTGGTGTACGCGAGCCGCCCCCCGCTGTTCCTGCTGATCGTCTCGGCCGTGCTGATCGTCTCGGCCGTGCTCTATCTGCTCTGTCTGACCGACCGCCAGCCCCTGCCGCTGCTGGTCTTCACCGGGGTGCTGCTGCTGGTGGTGCTGGGCAGCGCGGGTGTGTACTTCCCCCGGGCCCGCTTCCTGCTCCCGGGCTTCCCCCTGCTGCTCCCCCTGGCCCGGGCGCTTGCCGGGGCGAGGAGCACGGCGACGGTGGGGGTGGTGCTGGTGGCGGCGGCCCTGCTGTCGGCGTGGGCGGGGGCCCATATGCTCCTGGTCTGGCCGGGCCCGCCGTAACCCTCAGCCGATGGCGAAGAGGACGGCCAGGAGCACGAGCCCCGCGACGGCCGGCGCGATCAGCTCGTACGCCCAGCGGGTCCGCACCTCGCCCTGCGCACCCGGCCGGGTGGCATGGTGCTCGGCGAGGAGCCGCAGCTCACGAATGGTCTGGTCCGCCTGCGCCATCCTCGGCTCGGGCTCGGCGGTGCCGACCCCGGAGGCGTGCGAACGGTCCCGCTTCGTCTGCTGCCGGTTGGCGCGCTTGCGCTGCCGCAGCGACACGGGAACGGCCCACATCTGGTACTTGTCGCCGTCCTTGGTGAAGACCTCGCTCGAATACCCGGCCCGGAAGTCCTCGACGGCCCCCCAGGGCAGCACGACGGAGCGGAACGGGTTCCGCACCCGCACCCGGTCGTCATTGACGAAGACGGCCGGCCGGAGCGTGAAGGCGACGACCAGCGGCACGGCGACCAGCGCAACGGCCACGGCGAACCAGGGCGTCCGCCCGGCCCCCCGGACGACGGCGTCCCCGGCGAGCCAGAGGATGAGCCCGAGCAGCAGCACACCACCGGCCATCCCGGCGGGCGACCGGAAGACCCGATCGGCGTAGGAGGGCTCTGCGGGCGACTGCGAGCTGGTCATACCCCCGATTCTGCCCCACGGCCCACAGGGGGCGCGCCCCGGGCGCCCACGCTCCCTCCGGGGGTGGTGTGTCCGGGCACCCGGTGATGGGCAGAAGGTCTGCGTGATCTGTCAGCTCTCGCTCCTAGACTGGCCGGGCCGCCACGAGAGGAAATGATCACCCATGCGCCCGCAGAGATTCCAGGGATTCGTCATCGACCTGGCCAGGAACAACCCCACCGCGATCCAGGTGCAGACACTCGCCGACGCGGGTGACGACAAGACTCCCTGCGGGGTCGCCGTCACCACCGCTGCGGGTGTCTCCCGGTGGGGCATCGTGGGCCAGCTCCCGGACGGTGCCAAGCACGAGGGATTCGACGACTCCCCGGTCAACGGGGACCCGATCGCCCCCGGGGACGCGCCCCAGGCGACCGACGCCCCCGAGGCCTGGTTGGCGGCGCTGCTCGCTCACTCCGAATCGCCCGAGATCGCCGGGATCGAACGCTGGTCGACTCGCGAGGAGGTCCGCCCCAACTACTACGGACTGACCGTCCGATTCCACAACTCCGCCAGAGTCTTCGTCCGCCTCCTCTGAATCCCCGCCGCGGCCCGGCCGGGGAGTGCACCACCAGTCGGCATTCACCTCACTGAAGGAGTGTCCTGGCATGGAACGCACCTGCGCCCGCCCCGGCAACCGTTTCGACCCGGCCCGCTGTGACGGCTCCTGCCCGGTCTGCGGTGCCATCGTCGGCTCACCCACCGGCTCGCCCACCACCATCCACCAGGGTTCCGACGGGTCCACCTGCTCGGGCACCAACCAGCCGGCGACCTGATACGGCCGAGAGCGGGCATCGCCGCAGTCCCCACCCGCGCGGGGATGGAATCGGGCGAGCTGCCGGACACACTCACACCATCCGCGAAGCCGGGCTCCCGAACTGATGGCGAAGCGCGCCGACAGAATCGAGGCTGCCGCGGCAGGGCGGAACGACATCCCCGGCGCGCTCACCCGGTGGACGCCGCGCGCCGGACCCGACGAAGGCGATCCGTTGCCGCGAACTCGCGATAGCATCCGCGGCCTGTCAACGGCCCCAGGAGCGGCTACCGCATGACCACTCGTGCCGTGACCGGACACATGGACCTGACGGTCGCCGGCGTTCCCCTCATCCGGACAAGCCCTGCACGGCCTGCTCCGCCCCCACGGCCCCGACTTCTCCGGTTTCTCCCTGCGTCGCCGCCGGCTCGGACAGCCTCTTCGCGCAGAAACCCGCCATCTCGGCGAGAGCGAACCCCTCGGCCCCCGCCGGCCACTCCCGGAACATTCCGAAACCGCTGTACGACCACGAGACGTCCGGGAGGTTCAGGCCCCCGGCATCGGGATGGAGCGAGAGCCCCACCGTGTCCTCCCCTCCCGCACCCGGAGCCCCGTCACTGACCGACCCTTCCGTCCACGCACTCGCGCAGCAGATCGGCGTGCCCGCAGTGACGGGCGTACTCGTCGATCCGGTGCACCATCAGCTCCCGGATCACGATCCCCTCCCTCCCCACGCGCTCGCCCAGATCCGTGTGCTTGGCCAGCTCGGCGTCGGTCGCCGCCTGCTCGCGCTCCAGATCGGCGTACGCGGCGTCGACCTCCGCGCGGTCGGCGACGGCTCCGTCGAAGTCCGCGTCCCGCTCGCCGTACAGCTTCGGCACCGGGTCGCCGTCGGTGATCCAGTTGCGCCAGTCCCGCTCCACCTCGGCGAGGTGCCGCACCAGCCCGAGCAGCGACATCGTCGACGGCGGAACCGACCGCCGGGCCATCTGCTCCGCGTCCAGCCCCTCGCACTTCATCCGCAGGGTCAGGCGGAAGCTCGCCAGGAAGTCCCGCAGCGTCGCCGGCTCACCCTCCGCGCCGGACCCTTCACTGTCGCGGGGGTCGTTGTCCGGGTCGACCCACATGTCCGGGTAGACGGTGGCCTGGGTCCAGCGTGCGGGTTGGTCGGTCATGCGCGCCATGTTCGCCGGGCGGGGCTCGGGCCCGCCACTCCTTTACGGCCGGGCGCTCACGGAAGCGGCCCGGCGTGCCGCGCCCTCCGGCCACACCCCGTCCACCGGCAGCCCGGCGGAATGCTCCCGTCGGTCAGATCCCTGTGTCCGGTCACAGCCGGGATGGGGGGCGGTCCTGGTCGCCGCACACCCGCCGAGTGGGCCTCGGACGCGTGGGCCCGTGCCGTGGTGTCCCTCTGCCTCGCCGCCTGACGCGGTGAGCCCCCGTGCTCGCTGCCCAACAGGGGCGGCGGGTGTGGGGACGTTTCCAATTCACCGCAGCGCCGGCATATTCCCGTCACGCCAATCGTCAATCCGCTTACGAATACTAGGAACCATAGGCAGGTTTTCTGTTTCCGCAATTGTGAACCAGTCCACTTCAGTCGACTCACCCGAGGCCGACAAAGCCCCCCCGGCCGGATGAGCAAGAAAACAGATGGAGAATTCCTGTCGCACCTCTCCATCACTGTAGGAAAACACGTGCCCGGGATTTGTGTACGTACCAACAATGCCAACGAGTCTGACATTGAGCCCAGTTTCCTCCAGCGTCTCACGTACCGCGCAGTCGGGAAGCGACTCTCCAATATTCATGGCGCCGCCAGGAAGCGCCCACATCCCATTATCGATTCTCCGCTGGAGCAGTATGCGTCCAATTTCATCGACCACGATTGTCGATGCAGCAGGAATCAGACTATTCGCCGTCGGAGCGCACGGATCATTCTCGTAGTCACGCCTCGCCATGGCCGCCCTCTCCCCAAACATCTGTGCCACGACTCCAAATTTCCTCTACATGCGAAGCGAAGCGATCGAATATTCCATCATTCTGATGTCGGCGCAGATGCAATGTCGGAGCATCATGTCCGACTCGATGCGTGAGAAGCGGGGTCACGATCATATCGTGATCAAAACGGAATACCGACAGATGAGAATGACCTTCGCTATACCGTGCACCAATACCCAATTCGCCTCTTACTTTCTCCAGCTCGGATAGCGTCACGCGAATGCGCGTTGCGAGAGTGAGCGGTACATTCTCCTGCGCCTCACGTTCGCGAGTCAGGGCACTGTCGGGATCGCCAATAATAAAGCGCACCCTGCATCCATTCCTTGCCTTTTTTCGCAACAGTTCTCCGAATTGCGACTGTTCGAGCCACAGAAAATAATTAGTGTAGCCGGCGAACGTCAACTCCTTCTCCGCCTTGGATATCAAAGAACTCCAGAGAGACGTGGGGCAATTGGAGCGGTACGGGTAGACGGAAACCACTTCCCTGTCAGGTCCAACCTTGATTGCCCTGCTCGCTGCCGCAGGCCACAACGTCGTTTCTTCCTCTCTGAGTTCTTCACAAATCAACCAGCGGTGCCGGGCTCGCGGTACCCGTCCCGGCTCGGTGATCCACCTGCCGACTGTCTTGATGTCGACACCGCAGCGCTCAGCCAACTGCCTGTCACTCACACGTGTTTTGGCCATGGCGTGACGCAGAGCTTCGTTCAAGATCAACCTCTGGGACGTTAGGGACGAATTTTTACCGTAGGCCATTTCCGTGCCGAACGTCCGGCGATCAGAGTAGAAACGTCCCCCGGGACGCGAAACGGTTGCGGTATGACGGATCTGACCAGCGCTGATGCTGATCTCACCGATAGCGACCGCCGCCCTCGTTCCCTTGAGCCGTCCCTCTCCGGGCTGTCGCCCCGTGTTCGACAGACAGGCCGACTGGCGTGAAGCTCTTACGTATTCGACGACCCTGGTGTCTGTGGTGGCTGACCCCACGGGGTCGTGAGCACCGTCGGCTCCGCGCCGAGCTGCGCCGGCTGGAGACTGATCCCGACTACGCGGACCAGTGGCGTGCCGAACTGGCCGAGGGTTGGCGACAGGTCCGGTTCGAACGGGCGCTTGAGGCTCTGCTCCTCGACCTGGCGGACGGCGGTGACCGGCCGTGAACCGCATCCCGGAGCGGGAGTTCCACTACTTCGCCGCGGTGTCCGCGGAAGGGCCCGTGGTCGGCACCGGTGAGATCGCCGGGACGATACTCGCCACGTTCTCCACCCCGTACCTCGGGCGGGCACTGCGCTGGGCGCGCAAGCAGGCCGTACGGATCGCCGACCGGCTCGACCCACCGCCCGAGGCCCCCTGGCACCACGCCACCGGCCGGGTGCCGCCCGCTGTCACCGCCGGACACGGCGACGCGCCGACGGCCCTGCGGGCCTGGGCCGGCGACGACACGGCCTGTCAGGACGCACACCAGCGGCTCCGCGCCGGGCACCCGGTGATCGCCGTGTTCGTGGAGCACGCCGAGCGGTACACGATCATCGTGTGGCCCGTGCCCGTACGACCGGGGACACCCATGCCCGCACCACTCAGTGCGGTGAGGCCCTGGTGAACCTCGCCGGAACGGGACCGGTCGCCCGCCTCACGTGCACCGTCTGGTCGGTCCTCCCCACTGCCCTCGCACGGCTCATCAGCCGTAGTTCCCCGAACCTGCTCCCCGGGCACCCCGATGGGCCGTACCTCATCCGCTGCCACCTGGAACGCCACGGCGAGGGTGAGCACTGGGCGATGGTGTGGCCCGTCGCCGGCCAGGGCGAGGGCATGCTCTGGGCGCACTGGAGCACCGCCGGACCGCCCGCCCGTGTCCTCACGCGGCCCATATGCCCCGAAACGGACGGCCCCCACAAGGAGTGCGCCCTCTACCAGGGCCACCCGGACGCACACAGTTACGAACTGACCACGGTTGAGCCGGACGAGCTGCCCGGGCCGATCGCCGTGAACCGGCTGCGGGCCTGCTTCCAAGCCGTCAACGAGCACACCGGCAGGAACAACTGACCATGCGGCGTCTGGGACTGCGAAGGGGGCGCCCCTGCCTGCGCCCGCGCCGTCGCCGCCCACCGGGGCCGCATCAGAGCCCGCGCCCAATACGGAACAGACCGTCACTGCCCAGCCTCCGGGATACCCGTGGACGACCGGGCGCGCCACGTCCTCGTAGTCAGCCGGCCATGGAAAACCACACAAGCCATCAGGCCCCAGTAGATCCGCAGACAGGAGACACCCCTCGTGCCCTACAACCTGACACCGCAGCGCCACGCCGCACGGGAACGCGTCATCGCACAGCGGGACGACGTGACCCGCCGCTACACGAACGGCGAATCCCTTCTGTCCCTCGCACACGTCTACAACGTCAGCGACTCGTGGCTACGGGACCGGTTCGCCGAGTGGGACATCCCGCTGCGCACCCGGTCGGAGTCGGTGAAAGCCGCGTGGCGGCACGTCCGGAAGACCGAACAAGTCTCGACCTTCCGGCGCCCCGCCGACTAGCCCCCCAACTCCCGTCCGGCTGTACGTGCTGAGGGTCACCACAGCCGGACGGGACCCGCTTCCGTCCTCGACGAGAACCGGTGAACCGGACTTCCCGGAACGCTCGCCCGAGGACGGACCGCACGCCCCGCCGTGACGCCAGGGAGCGGACGCGTGCACCGTCGGACCCAACCGGGCCGGGAAGGAAGGTTCAGGCAATGAAGCCGTGGATTCTGAGCGAGTGTGACCACGAATACCGGAAGTGGAGCGGTGCGGACCGCTGCGTGAAGTGCGGCCACACCCGACGCTGACAACGGACAGAGGGAGGGGTGCCGGTCATCTGGTGCCCCTCTCGTCACCGAGCGAGGAACACATGACTGAACGAGTCGAGTGGGAAAAACTTCCGGCGGCGTTCCGCGACGCCGTGGAACGGCACACCGGGCCGGTGATCCGGTCGGAGAGCGTCGGGAGCGGCTTCAACTGCACTGTGGCACTGGCTGTACACACCCGGAGCGGCGGGCGCCTGTTCCTCAAAGGAGTACGGACATCCGACACGGCCGGGGCGGCGGGGCTGCTCTGTGAAGAGCGGCTGAACGACGCGGTGGGGGGTGTCAGTCCCACCATCCGTCACCGCATCGAGGAGGCCGGCTGGCTCGCGCTGGCGTTCGTCCACGTCGACGGTCGGCACGTCGACTACGGCCCCGGAACGAGTGACCGGGCGGCGCTCATGCGCGTCACGCGCCGTATGCACCGCCTGCGGGCCCCGGCGCACCCCGTTCCGCAGCTCTCGGACCGGTTCGCGGGACATCTGCGCCCCGGGGAAGCAGAAGCGCTCAAGGGCTCACATCTGCTCCACACGGATCTGAACCCGCACAACATCGTGATCAGCCACGCGGGCGGTGACGCGTACATCGTGGACTGGGCCATGCCCGCGCTCGGCCCCGCATGGGTCGATCCGGCGTCCATGGCCACATGGCTCATGACCTACGGGCATGCGCCGGCGGACGCCCTCGCGTGGCTCCGGGGGACACCGAGCTGGCTACAGGCGGACCGGAAGGCCGTTGAGGCGTTCGTGAACGTCACATGCAGGGAGTTCACCGCAAGCGTGGGAGACAAGGACGCCGAGCCGCACAACACGCGCTTCCGGCACCTGCTCGACGCGCCGCACTGACGGATGGGGTGGCGCCGGCCAGCCCGTACCCGCGCGACGGGTGCGACCGGCAGCCCTGGGAGCTTGAGGCCGGACCCTGGTCCACAGGACCCCGCACCCTGCGGGCCCGGGTCGGGGGCCAGCCCCCGAACCCCCGCTCCTCAATCGCCGGAGGGGCTGGAGTGGTACGGCTCAGCTCACCGAAGAGGCAGGGATCGCCCCCCCCAGCCCGCCGGAGGGGCTGGAGTGGTGCGGCTCAGCTCACCGAAGGAGCAGGGATTCGCCCCCAGCCCGCCGGAAAGGCCGGAGTGGTGCAGCTCAGCTCACCGAAGGAGCAGGGATTCGCCCCCAGCCCGCCGGAGGGGCTGGATTTCGTTCCTCAGCTCGCCGAAAGGGACAGGATGCGTACCCCAGCTCGCCGAAGGAGCCAGGATTCGCGCCCCAGCCGCCCGACGAAGCCGGGCGCGCCCCACCCGGCCCGGCCGAGCCGGCTGCGGCAGCCCGTCCGGGGGCACCCCCCAGAGGCAGCTCCGGGGGAGCTTGAGGACCGGCCCCGCACCACAGGACCCCGCACCACACAGCCCCCCGCACCACAGGACCCCGCACCACACAGCCCCCCGCACCCCAGCACCCCGCACCACACAGCCCCCCGGCCACCGCCCCCCGCACCAGTCGCCCCCACCCCCTGTACAGGCCGCTACGCGCGTAGATATGCTCGGGTGGTGAGCATGCCCATCGCACCCGCATCCGCCCTCCCGGAGGTCACCTCCTCCGACCAGGCCCTCCGTCGCTTTCTGCACGGGCTCCCCGGGGTCGATCCCGTCGGGCTCGAAGCCCGGGCCTCGTCGCTCGGGACCCGGTCGATCAAGGCCGCCGCCAAGGCGTACGCCATCGACCTCGCGATCTCGATGATCGACCTCACCACGCTCGAAGGCGCCGACACCCCGGGCAAGGTCCGGGCGCTCGCCGCCAAGGCCGTGCACCCCGACCCGACCGACCGGACCTCCCCGGCCACCGCCGCCGTCTGCGTCTATCCGGACATGGTCGCCACCGCGAAGTCCGCGCTGAACGGCGCGGACGTCAAGGTCGCCTCCGTCGCCACCGCCTTCCCGGCGGGCCGCGCCTCCCTCGACGTCAAGCTCGCCGACACCCGCGACGCGGTCGCCGCCGGTGCCGATGAGATCGACATGGTCATCGACCGGGGCGCGTTCCTCTCGGGACGGTATCTGAAGGTGTACGAGGAGATCCTCGCCGTCAAGGAGGCCTCGGGCGACGCGCGCCTGAAGGTCATCTTCGAGACCGGCGAGCTGTCCACCTACGACAACATCCGCCGCGCCTCCTGGCTCGGCATGCTCGCGGGCGCGGACTTCATCAAGACCTCCACCGGCAAGGTCGCCGTCAACGCCACCCCGGCGAACACCCTCCTCATGCTGGAGGCCGTCCGCGACTTCCGCCGCCAGACGGGGGTACAGGTCGGGGTGAAGCCCGCCGGTGGCATCCGTACCAGCAAGGACGCCATCAAGTTCCTCGTCCTCGTCAATGAGACCGCAGGCCCGGACTGGCTGGACAGCCACTGGTTCCGCTTCGGCGCCTCCAGCCTGCTCAACGATCTGCTGATGCAGCGCCAGAAGCTGGCCACCGGCCGCTACTCCGGCCCCGACTACGTAACCGTGGACTGAGCGGACATGACTACAGAGACCACCCCGGCCAACCCCTTCGCGTACGCGCCGGCCCCCGAATCCCGCGCGGTCGTCGACATCGCGCCCTCGTACGGACTCTTCATCGATGGCGAGTTCACCGAGTCGAGCGGCCAGGACCGCGCCAAGACCCTCTCCCCCGCGACCGAGGAAGTCCTCGCCGAGTACACCCAGGCGAACGCCGAGGACGTGGACCGCGCCGTGAAGGCCGCCCGCAAGGCGTTCGAGAAGTGGTCGGCGCTGCCCGGCCGGGAGCGGGCCAAGTACCTCTTCCGGATCGCCCGGATCATCCAGGAGCGCAGCCGTGAGCTGGCCGTTCTGGAGACCCTGGACAACGGGAAGCCGATCCGGGAGACCCGTGACGCGGACCTCCCGCTGGTCGCCGCGCACTTCTTCTACTACGCGGGCTGGGCCGACAAGCTCGACCACGCCGGCTTCGGCGCCAACCCGCGCCCGCTGGGTGTCGCGGGCCAGGTCATCCCCTGGAACTTCCCGCTGCTGATGCTGGCGTGGAAGATCGCCCCGGCGCTGGCGACCGGCAACACGGTCGTGCTGAAGCCCGCCGAGACCACCCCGCTCTCCGCGCTCTTCTTCGCCGACATCTGCCGCCAGGCCGGGCTCCCCCGGGGTGTCGTCAACATCGTCACCGGCGACGGCCGCACCGGCGAGGCGCTGGTGACGCACCCGGGCGTCGACAAGGTCGCCTTCACCGGCTCGACCGCCGTCGGCAAGGCCATCGCGCGCCAGATCGCGGGCACGGACAAGCGGGTCACCCTGGAGCTGGGCGGCAAGGGCGCCAATATCGTCTTCGACGACGCCCCTCTCGACCAGGCGGTCGAGGGCATCGTCAGCGGGATCTTCTTCAACCAGGGCCAGGTCTGCTGCGCGGGCTCGCGGCTGCTGGTCCAGGAGTCGGTCCAGGAGGAGCTGCTGGACTCCCTCAAGCGCCGGCTCTCCACCCTGCGCCTGGGCGATCCGCTGGACAAGAACACCGACATCGGCGCGATCAACTCCGCCGAGCAGCTCGCCCGGATCACCGCGCTCGCCGACACCGGCGAGGCGGAGGGCGCCGAGCGCTGGTCGGCGCCGTGCGAGCTGCCGTCCGCCGGCTACTGGTTCGCCCCGACGCTCTTCACCAACGTCACCCAGGCGCACACCGTCGCCCGGGACGAGATCTTCGGCCCGGTGCTGTCCGTGCTGTCGTTCCGCACCCCGGACGAGGCCGTCGCCAAGGCCAACAACAGCCAGTACGGTCTTTCGGCCGGCATCTGGACGGAGAAGGGCTCCCGGATGCTCGCCGTGGCGAGCCGGCTCCGGGCGGGTGTCGTCTGGGCCAACACCTTCAACAAATTCGACCCGACCTCGCCGTTCGGCGGTTACAAGGAGTCCGGCTTCGGCCGTGAGGGCGGCCGGCACGGCCTGGAGGCCTACCTCGCCCCCGCCGGCCAGAACCCGGGCCCGAACCCGACCCCGAAGGGTGAGCGCTGACCATGAGCACCGCGGAACAGAACCGACTGAGTGTCTTCAAGACCTACAAGCTGTACATGGGCGGGAAGTTCCCGCGTTCCGAGAGCGGCCGGGTGTACGAGGTGACCGACTCCAAGGGCACATGGCTGGCGAACGCGCCGCTCTCGTCCCGCAAGGACGCCCGTGACGCGGTCGTCGCGGCCCGCAAGGCGTTCGGCGGCTGGTCGGGCGCGACCGCGTACAACCGGGGGCAGATCCTCTACCGCGTGGCCGAGATGCTGGAGGGCCGCCGGGAGCAGTTCGTCCGGGAGGTGGCCGACGCGGAGGGGCTCTCCAAGTCGAAGGCCGCGGCGCGGGTGGACGCGGCGATCGACCGCTGGGTCTGGTACGCGGGGTGGACCGACAAGATCGCCCAGGTGATGGGCGGGGCGAACCCGGTCGCGGGTCCGTTCTTCAATCTGTCGACGCCCGAGCCGATGGGTGTCGTCGCCGTGCTGGCGCCGCGCGATGCGTCGTTCCTGGGGCTGGTCTCGGTGATCGCCCCGGTGATCGCCACCGGCAACACGGCCGTGGTGGTGGCGAGCGAGCGCTCCCCGCTGCCCGCGCTCTCGCTGGGCGAGGTGCTGGCCACCTCCGACCTGCCGGGCGGTGTGGTCAATGTGCTCTCCGGCCGCACGGCGGAGATCGCGCCCTCGCTCGCCGCGCACCAGGACGTCAACGGCATCGATCTCACCGGGGCCGGGGACGGCGCCGAGGCGAGGGAGCTGGAGATCGCGGCGGCCGACAACCTCAAGCGGGTGCTGCGCCCGGGCCCCGAGGACTTCACCGCCGACCCCGGTACGCACCGGATGACGGCGTTCCTGGAGACGAAGACGGTCTGGCACCCCACCGGCGCGCTCGGCGCGTCGGGCTCCGCCTACTAGGGAGTTCCTTCCGGATCTCGCCGGGCTCGCGGGCCCGGCGAGATCCGGAGGAGACGGCCCGGGCGGGTGTGGAGAGCCCCTGCCGTCCCCGTCCGGCGGCAGGGGCTCTCCCGTACGCGCCCCCGCGCTACAGCGGCAGCATCTTCACCACATCCCCCACCAGCGGCAGGTCCTTGAGGGCCCCGCCCTGGGAGAGCGGGCCGGTGAGCACCTCGGTGGTGATGGGCTTGAAGTCGGCGATCTGTGTGCCGAGGCTGTTGGCCAGCGGGTCGACGCCGGTGTTGGCGAGCGGGTTGAGCTGGAGGCTGGTGAGGTGGCCGAGGCCGGAGACCGAGTTGCCGATCGCACCGGCCGCGCCGCTTCCGGGGCCGCCGACGGCGGCCCCGACGGCGTCGAGGCCGCCGTCCACGGCGGGTGACCCGGCCGCGTGCGCGGTCTCGCCGGTGGCGAGGGCCGCCGCGAGGGCCGCGGCGGTCAGACCCGCGCGCAGAGCGGTGCGCCGGGGTGGGTGCGGTCGGTGGGCTGCGTGACGTGCCATGAGGGTTCCCGCCTGGGTGGGTAATCGGACGAGCACTCAGCGTAGTTGAGTGGTGATTCCCAATCCACCGTCATCCCCGATGGCTCCCCTTACGGGTCAATGCCTCACACTGGTGTCCCGTGACCTCTTCCGCCATGACGACGCGTGTTGTGCTGCTCGCGGGCCCCTCGGGCTCCGGCAAGTCCTCCCTGGCCGCCCGCACGGGACTGCCCGTGCTGCGGCTGGACGACTTCTACAAGGAGGCCGGCGACCCGACGCTTCCGCTGGTCGCGGGAAGCACGGACATCGACTGGGACTCACCGCTCTCCTGGGACGCCGATGCGGCCGTCGCGGCGGTCGCGGAGCTGTGCGGGACCGGGCGCACGACCGTCCCGGTGTACGACATCGCGGCGAGCGCGCGGGTCGGGCGGGACGCCTTCGCCATCGGCCGCACGCCGCTGTTCGTGGCGGAGGGGATCTTCGCGGCGGACATCGCGGCGCGCTGTGCGGAGCTGGGGGTGCTGGCGGACGCGCTCTGTCTGCGGGGCCGCCCGTCGACGACCTTCCGCCGGCGGCTCGCCCGGGATCTGCGGGAGGGACGGAAGTCGGTGCCGTTCCTGCTGCGGCGCGGCTGGCGGCTGATGCGGGCCGAGCGCGGGATCGTGGCGCGCCAGACCGGTCTGGGTGCCCATCCGTGTGCCCGGGACGAGGCGCTGGGCCGGGTCGCGGCGGCCGCGGCCGGCCGGCACCGTACCGCCGCTCAGCCGGCCCCGCACGCGGCGGCCACTCCCCCGGGCGCCCAGGACCTGTCGCCGCTGTAGTGGGCGCGCACGGAAACGGGGCCGGACAAGACCCCCCGGCCTGTCCGGCCCCGTACTCCCCCGTGCTCCGTGGCCCCCGTGGCCGCTCGGGTCCCCCGACCCTCCCGGCCCGACCACGTTCCCGCTGTCTCCCCCGAGACGGCGGCCCCCCACTCGTTTCCCCCGTGATCTCCCCCCGTCGCCCCCGTGTTCCCCCGTCGCCTTCAGGCCACCAGCTCGCCGAAGGACTCCTCCTCGTCACGGCCGAAGCTGAGGACCTGGTCCTCGCGCAGCCGGCGGAGCGACCGCCAGATGCTCGACTTCACCGTGCCGACACTGATGTCCAGGATCTCCGCGATCTCCGGGTCGGTGCGGCCCTCGTAGTAACGGAGGACCAGCATCGTCCGCTGGAGTTCCGGCAGCCTGGCCAGCGCCTGCCAGAGCACGGCGCGCAGCTCGGTGCCCCGCATCGCGTCGGTGTCGCCCGCCGTCTCCGGCAGCTCCTCCGTGGGGTACTCGTTGAGCTTGCGCCGGCGCCAGGCGCTGATGTGCAGATTGGTCATGGTGCGGCGGAGGTATCCCCCGACCGCCGCCTTGTCGCTGATCCGGTCCCACGCCCGGTAGGTCGAGAACAGCGCGCTCTGGAGCAGGTCCTCGGCCTCGAAGCGGTCGCCGGTGAGGTGGTAGGCGGTCGCGTACAGGGAGGAACGGCGCTCCTGGACGTAGGCGGTGAACTCCGCCTCCGACAGGCTCTGCCGCCCCCCGCTCCCCCTGTACGGAGCCGCCGTACCGGCCGCCCCCGCCGTCGCGTCAACCACCGTCATGTACGACGGCTTGTGCTGACGCCCGGCGCCGCGAACGCACCCCCGCCCGTTCACGGCGCCGGACTTCTCCACCGTCCGCCCGACGTCGTGGAGACGCGTGACAACTGCGTTTGAGGTGGTGCTGTGCAGTGCGTTCATCCCACGCCCCCCGTCGAGTGGTGTCTGTTCGGTCTTGGTGTGATGAAGCTTGCCGAGGCAGTTTCATGGCGGTGTCCGCCGACTGTCACAGGCCTGTCACAGGGGAGGGGACACCGCGCGGCGCGACCCGGGGGGTCCGGGAGCCGCGACGGCCCCGGCGGGGCCGGGGACCCGGGAGCGGGCGGACGAGGGGGCGGGAGGGCGCGGGAAGGGGCGCCGGGGGGCGGTACGGGGCGGCCGGGCGGCTCCGCACAGGTCGGGGCGGTCGAACTCCGGTACACCCATGGGCCAGAATGACGCTCGTGCCTTTCCTGTTGCTGATCGAGGACGACGACGCCATCCGCACGGCCCTCGAACTCTCCCTGTCCCGCCAGGGCCACCGTGTGGCCACCGCGGCGACGGGAGAGGACGGCCTCAAACTGCTGCGCGAGCAGCGGCCGGACCTGATCGTGCTGGATGTGATGCTGCCCGGGATCGACGGTTTCGAGGTGTGCCGCCGCATCCGGCGCACCGACCAGCTGCCGATCATTCTGCTGACCGCCCGCAGCGACGACATCGACGTGGTCGTGGGGCTGGAGTCGGGGGCCGACGACTATGTGGTCAAACCCGTCCAGGGGCGGGTGCTCGACGCCCGTATCCGGGCCGTGCTGCGGCGCGGCGAGCGGGAGTCCACCGACTCCGCCACCTTCGGTTCGCTGATGATCGACCGCTCCGCGATGACCGTCACCAAGAACGGCGAGGATCTGCAGCTCACGCCGACCGAGCTGCGTCTCCTGCTGGAGCTGAGCCGGCGCCCGGGGCAGGCGCTCTCCCGGCAGCAGCTGCTGCGGCTGGTGTGGGAGCACGACTATCTCGGGGACTCCCGGCTGGTGGACGCCTGTGTCCAGCGGCTGCGGGCGAAGGTGGAGGACGTACCGTCGTCGCCGACCCTGATCCGTACCGTGCGCGGTGTGGGCTACCGGCTGGACGCTCCCCAGTGACAGCCGGCCCCGCCCCCGTCGCCCCGGGGCTCACGAGGGGTGGCGCGCGGTGAGCGGTGCCGGCCGGCGCGCGGTGCTCAGCGGGCTGCGCTGGACGAGTCTGCGGCTGCGGCTCGTCGTCGTCTTCGCGGCGGTCGCGCTGACCGCCGCCGTCTCCGCTTCGGGCATCGCGTACTGGCTCAACCGCGAGGCGGTGCTCTCCCGGACCCAGGACTCCGCGCTGGAGAACTTCCACAAGGAGATGCAGAGCCACGCCGCGTCGCTGCCGCTCCACCCCACCCAGGGCGAACTCCAGGACACGGCCGATCTGATGGCCGACGGCAAGTCGGGATACAGCGTGCTGCTGCTGGCCGAGCGCGCCGAGCGCAAGCCGGTGGCGGCCACCTCCGACGCGGACGGCTTCACCCTCGACGACGTGCCGCCGGCGCTCCAGGACGCGGTGAACGACCGTCAGGAGATCAGCGCCGCCGATCCCGCTCCGTACCATCTGTACTGGCAGCGCATCGAGCGCGGCGGCACCCCGTATCTGGTCGGCGGCTCGCGGATCATGAACGGCGGGCCGACGGGATATGTGCTCAAGTCGCTGGAGAACGAGCGCGAGGACCTCAACACGCTCGCCTGGTCGCTGGGGATAGCGACCGCGCTGGCGCTCGTCGGCTCGGCGCTGCTCGCCCAGGCGGCGGCGACCACGGTGCTCAAGCCGGTGCGCCGGCTCGGGGACGCGGCGCGCAGGCTCGGCGAGGGGAAGCTCGACACCCGGCTGCGGATCTCGGGCACCGACGAGCTGGCGGAGCTGGCGAGGACCTTCAACAGGACGGCGGAGTCGCTGGAGAAGAAGGTCGCCGACATGAGCGCCCGGGAGGAGTCCAGCCGCCGTTTCGTCGCCGATATGTCGCATGAGCTGCGGACGCCGCTGACCGCGCTCACCGCCGTCGCCGAGGTGCTGGAGGACGAGGTGGACAACCTCGATCCGATGATCGCGCCCGCGGTGAATCTGGTGGTCAGCGAGACCCGTCGGCTGGGCGATCTGGTGGAGAACCTGATGGAGGTCACCCGCTTCGACGCGGGGACCGCCAAGGTCGTCCTGGACACGGTCGACGTGGCCGACCAGGTCACCGCCTGTATCGACGCCCGCGCCTGGCTGGACGCGGTGGAGCTGGACGCCGAGCGCGGGATCATGGCGCGCCTCGACCCCCGGCGGCTCGATGTGATCCTGGCGAATCTGATCGGCAACGCGCTCAAGCACGGCGGTTCGCCGGTGCGGGTGGCGGTGCGGCTGGTCGACGACGGCGCCACCCTGGTGATCGAGGTGCGCGACCACGGCCCCGGCATCCCCGCCGATGTGCTGCCGCATGTCTTCGACCGGTTCTACAAGGCCAGCGCGTCCCGGCCGAAGTCCGACGGCAGCGGTCTCGGGCTGTCGATCGCGGTGGAGAACGCCATCGCCCACGGCGGCACCATCACCGCCGCGAACTCGCCGGACGGCGACGGCGCGGTGTTCGTGCTGCGGCTGCCGCTGGACGCGTCGGCGCCCGCGGACGGCGCCGGAGAGAGCCCTTCGAGTGGCGGGCGGGGAGAGGGGAACGGGCAGTGAGGCGGAGGGCGCTGGGATTCATAGCGCTGGCGGGCGGCGCGCTGGTGCTCGCCGGATGCGGGATCAGGACCACCCAGGTGCCGGTCTACTACGGGCCCGCGCCGTCGCGGCCGGCGTGCGAGGTGAGCGGGGGGAGCCGCGCGGACACCGCTTCGCCGTCGCCCGGTCTTCCCGTGCAGATCTATCTGATCTGCGCGTCCCAGCTGAAGTCCGTGGACCGCACGGCCGGCCCCGCGCCGGAGGCGTCCTCGCCCGCCGGCCGGGTGCGGGTCGCGCAGGCGCTCCTGGCGGAGCTGGAGCGGGAGCCGTCGGCCGGGGAGCGCGAGGTGGGCTTCGGTACGGATGTGCCGGGGCCGATCGCGGTCAGCGGGCCCCGGCCGGGCGATCCGGCGGGGACGCTGCGGCTGAGCCGGCAGCCGGAGGATCTGCCGGAGGCGGCGCTGGCGCAGATCGTCTGCACCTTCGCGGAGAGCCGGGCGGCGACTGCGGGCGGCACGGTGGTGCTCGGCGGGCCCGGAGGGTATCCGGCACGGGCGTACGCCTGCTCGGCGCAGGCCAGGGAGCGGCCGTCGGAGCCGCTGCCCGCCCTCTCGGCGCCCGCCTCCGCCGCGCCTTCCCCTTCGGCTTCCTGAGCGTGCGAAGAGACGGAACCGATTCCCGCGTGGTGTGCGTCTTCTGTGGCGTGCAGCGTCAAGGTACGGGCCGCAGTGCCGCCATCCGCTTGCGCGTGGCGGGGGCTCTCCTCCTCCTCGCGCACCTGGTGCTCGTCGGGTGGCTGACCCTGCGCCCGCTGGATGTGCCCTGGGTGACGGCGGCGAATCTGGAGCCGCTCGCCAGCGTGAAGGCGCATCTGTCGCTCGGTCCGGCGGAGGCGGTGCGCGGGATAGGCGGCGGGCTGCTGCTGCTGGCGCCCCTGGGGGTGCTGCTGCCGCTGGCGGGCGGGCGGCTGGCGGTCTCGCCGCTGGCGTCGCTGGCCCGGACGGTGGCGGCCGGGGCGCTCCTCTCGCTCGGGATCGAACTGTTCCAGACGGGTGTGCCGGGGCGGGTGCTGAATGTGGACTCGCTGATGCTGAACACGGCCGGGGTCGCGGTCACCCATCTGCTGGTGGTGCCCGCGGCGCGGGCCCGGCTGCGGCGGCGCCGCGCGGTCGCGCCGGTGCTGCCCGGGGTGGGCGAGCAGCCGAGCCGGGCGGCCGGGGGCGCGCGGGCCGCGGGGACCGGCCCCGGCCCCGGGGCCCTGCTGAGGGAGGACGCCCCTCAGGGCCCGACCCCGACGATTTCCAGGGTCGGTATCACCCCGTAGAGCGAGGTTTCGTCCGGCTTGGCGGAGCAGTATGGAGATATCGGGAGGCCGCACACGGAGCGGCTCCCACCGCCCAGCGAAGGAGCCCGCCATGGCCGCACTTGTCCGCCCCCGCGATGGACGCATGATCGGTGGAGTGTGCGCGGGCCTGGCCCGGCGCTTCGGCACATCGGCGACCACCATGCGAGTGATCTTCGTGGCCTCGTGTCTGCTGCCGGGTCCGCAGTTCCTGCTGTACGCGGCGCTGTGGGCGCTGCTGCCGGGCGAGCGGTCGTCCGCCGCATCGGCGAAGACCGCCTGGTAGCGGCTCACGGTCCGCGCACACGGGGAGACGGGGCGCGCACCGCTCAGGCGGTGGGCGCCCCGTCGTGCTGCCGGGCGGCCGTGTCCGGGGAAGGGACGGCCTCCAGGGTGCCGGGGTCAGACGGCCCCGGCGAGACCGGGTGCGGCACCGAGGGCACCCGCGCCGCCGGCGAGGCTGGTGAGCCCGCCGACCAGCGGCAGTCCGCCGATCGGCGCGGCCTGGGTCAGCTGGGCGACCGGGAGGCCGCCGAGCAGGCCGGTGACGGCGTCGGTGGGGGCGCCGGGGGTCATGGCGCGCTGGGCGGCCCCCTGGAGGGTGCCGGGGACGGTGGCGGCGGCCGTGGTCACGGCGGACTTGGCCCCGGCCAGCGACTCGGCGCCGCCCGGGAGGTTGTCGTCGAGACCGTCGGCCGACACCACGCCGGAGATGGTGTCGAGCGAGGTCGCGGAGTCGGGAAAGGCTGCGGGCTCGGCGGAGGCCGCGCCCGCGGCGGCGGCGACGAAGGCGGCACCGAGGGCGGCGACACCGAGAGTCCTGGCAGCAGACTGCTTCATCAGAGGTGTGTCCTTGGGACGGGGGAATATGAGCGGCTCCGCAAGCTAGCCACAGCCCCATCACCGAGGCAAACACCCCGGGGCGGCCGAGTGTTTGACATTCCCGGCGGCCCCGGTGTCCGTGATATCAGCGTTCCGTCGCGGAGGATTCGCTGGTCGCGGCGGTCTGGCGGAACAGCCATTCGGATTTCAGCTCGGCGTATCCGGGCTTGATGACATCATTGATCATCGCCAGTCGTTCATCGAAAGGGATGAAAGCGCTTTTCATTCCGTTGACGGTGAACCACTGCATGTCGTCGAGTGTGTATCCGAAAGCCTCGGTCAGATGCTCGAACTCCCGGCTCATGCTGGTTCCCGACATCAGCCGGTTGTCGGTGTTGACCGTGGCGCGGAAATGCAGTCCGCGGAGCAGCCCGATGGGGTGGGCGGCGTAGGACTCGGCGGCCCCGGTCTGGAGGTTGGAGGTCGGGCAGAGCTCCAGCGGGACGCGCTTGTCCCGGACGTAGGAGGCGAGCCGGCCGAGCTGCACCTGCCCGTCGGGGCCCACCGTGATGTCGTCGATGATCCGCACACCGTGCCCGAGCCGGTCGGCCCCGCACCACTGGAGGGCCTGCCAGATCGACGGCAGGCCGAACGCCTCGCCCGCGTGGATGGTGAAGTGGTTGTTCTCGCGCTTGAGGTACTCGAAGGCGTCGAGATGGCGGGTGGGCGGGAAGCCCGCCTCGGCGCCCGCGATGTCGAAGCCGACGACGCCGGAGTCGCGGTAGCGGTTGGCCAGCTCGGCGATCTCCAGGGCGCGGGCCGCGTGGCGCATGGCGGTGAGGAGCGCGCCGACGCGGATGCGGTGGCCGTTGGCGCGGGCGATCCGCTCGCCCTCGCGGAAGCCGTCGTTGACGGCCTCCACGACCTCTTCGAGGGTGAGCCCGGCCTCCAGGTGCTGTTCGGGGGCGTAGCGGATCTCCGCGTACACCACACCGTCCTCGGCGAGGTCCTCGGCGCACTCGGCGGCGACCCGGAAGAGCGCGTCGCGGGTCTGCATCACGGCGCAGGTGTGGGCGAAGGTCTCCAGATAGCGCTCCAGGGAGCCGGAGTCGGCGGCCTCGCGGAACCAGACGCCGAGCTTGTCCGGCTCGGTCTCGGGGAGCGACTCGTAGCCCGTCGCGCGGGCGATGTCGATGATCGTGCCCGGACGCAGCCCGCCGTCGAGGTGGTCGTGGAGGAGGACCTTCGGGGCGCGGCGGATCTGCTCCGCTGTGGGCGTGTTGAGGGTCTGGCTCGTCATCTGCGAACTCTAGCCCCTACGCGCGTAGAGCGCGCTGGGGAGATTCGTAACAGTGATCGCGCGTACGGGTGGCGTATCGGCCCGCTTCTGAGACTGTTCTGCCATGGCAGAGCGTGTACTGCCCCGATGGTGGGGGCGGACTGAAGAGCGTGGGACGGCGCCGGCGGACCGGGAGGTCCGGCTGGGCCGGGCCTACGGGACCCGTACGGCGGGGGTCGATCCGGTGGTCGGCGGGGTGGTGCTGCTGCTGCCGGACGGCGTGCCCGAGTCGGCGCGCCCGCCGTCGGCACGGTCGTTCGCCCGGATTCTGCCACTGGGGCGGGCGCTGGCACGGGCGGGGCGCGTGGACGGTCTGGTGGTGCACTCGGTGCACTACCGGGCGCGCGGCTGGAACGGCCCCGACGCCGGGCTCGCGGTGGACGCGGCGCGGGCGGCGGACGAGGTGGTGCGGCGGTACGGGGATGTGCCGATCTGTCTCGCGGGGCACGGCTTCGGCGGGCGGGCGGCGCTGCACGCGGCGGACCACCCGGGGGTCGGCGCGGTGCTGGCGCTGGCGCCGTGGCTGCCGGAGGAGGGGCAGGAGCCGGTGCGGCAGCTGGTGGGGCGGCAGGTGATGATCGTGCACGGGACGAATGACGCGCGGACGGAGCCGGATCTGTCGTACCGGCTGGCGGAGCGGGCGAAGAAGGTGAATCGGAGCATATGCCGCTTCGAGGTGCACTCGGACGGGAATGCGCTGCGGCAGCACCACGCGGAGGTGCTGGCGCTGGCGACGGACTTCGTGCTCGGGTCGCTCTTCCCCCACCCGTACTCCCGCCCGGTGGCGGACGCCCTGGCGGCCCCGCCGCCCCTGGGCCTCCGCATGCCCCTGGCGGCGGGCTTCGGCAAGTCCCTGCGCCCGTAGCCGGGGGGGTGCGGGGTGCGGGTTCCCTGTGGCACGGGGTCCGTCCTCAATCGCCGGACAGGCTGGGTTTTGCCCGGGCCACCCGTCAGACGCGAGGTCCGTCCTCAAAACTCCCCCAGAGCCGCCTCCGGGAGGTGCACCCGGACGGGCAGGGTTTGCCCGGGGCACCCGGGTTCGGGGGCTGGGGGGGTTCTTTCGGGTCGGGCCGGGTCGGTGAGCGGGGTCCGGGGCCGTGGATCGCGAGGCGGAGGAGGGAGCCCACACGGAGCGCCGGCGACCGACGACAACGCGGCGAGGCGCGGTGCCGGGGCTCGCGAGCCCGGCACGATCCGAAAGAGACGACCTAGTCCGGGAGGAGTCTGCCTCGGCGGGAGAGGAGGAACTTCTTGAACGCGGCCACCGGCGCGGTGTCGGGGTGGCCGTCGAGCCAGGCGACACCGATCTCGCGGACCGCCCGCGGAGCCGTCACCGTCAGCTCCACCACCCCCGGCCTCGCCACCGCCGGCGGCGGCAGCAGCGCCACCCCCAGCCCCGCCGCCACCAGCCCCCGCAGGGTCTCCGCCTCCTCCCCCTCGAAGGCCACCCTCGGCGTGAACCCCGCCCGCGCGCAGAGGTCGTCGGTGATCCGGCGCAGCCCGTACCCCGGCTCCAGGGTGACGAAGACGTCCTCCGCCGCCTCCGCGAGCCGGATGCGCCTGCGGCGGGCCAGCCGGTGGTCCTCGGGCACCACGAGCCGCAGCCGCTGCTCGTCCAGCCGCCGGGCGACGAGGTCCGGGGCGTCCGGGACCGGCGAGGTGAGGCAGAGATCGAGATCGCCCGAGCGCAGCCCCCCGAGCATCGCCTCCCCATGGTTCTGCACCAGGGTGAACCGGATCTTCGGGTGGTCCGCCCGGAAGGCCCGCAGCAGCCCCGGCACGGTCTCCGACCCCATGGTGTGCAGAAAGCCAAAGGCGACCTTCCCGCCGCCGGGATCGGCGTCCGCGCGGACGGACTCGGCCGCGCGCTCCACCTCGCCGAGGGCGCGCTCCACGGAGGTGAGGAACGTCCGGCCGGCGGGCGTGAGCGAGACCGTGCGCCCCCGGCGCGCGAAGAGGGTGACCCCGAGGTCCCGCTCCAGCCGGACGACGGCCCGGGAGAGGGTCGACTGCGGAACCCCCATCTCCTGCGCGGCGCGGGTCACATGTTCGTGCCGGGCGACCCCGGCGAACCAGGCGAGGCGCGGCGCGAGCAACAGCGCCGTGTCCTCCTCGTGTCCCCCGACGTGTTCCGCGTAACTGCTCTGTGACAGCCGAGGCTGTGAGCTGGACTCATGCACCATGGGAACGATTATGGCCATTCCATGCATTGGACGCATGAAAAGCCGGGACGTACGTTCGAACCATGCCTGCTGCCAGTACCAAGGCGTCCACTCCCGTGGGCGCCGTCGCCGTCACCCCCGTACCCCGGTCCACCGACACCCCCGGCCCCGCCGAGACCCCCGAGTCCGCGGAGTCCGCCGGGGACCCCCTCAGGCCCGAGGCCGCCGCCCCCGGGCAGCTCGCCCCCGGCCGCCCCGGCTACCGCCGGATGAGCCTCGCGCTCTTCGCGGCGGGCATGGCCGCCTTCGCCCTCCTCTACTCCACCCAGGCCCTGCTGCCCGCGATCTCCTCCGGTTTCGGGGTGAGCGCGTCGGCGGCGAGCTGGACGGTCTCGGCCGCCACCGGCGCGCTGGCCCTCTTCGTGCTCCCGCTGAGCGCGCTCTCCGAGCGGTTCGGCCGGCGCACCCTGATGACCGCCTCGCTGTCGGCCGCGGTCGGCCTCGGCCTCCTGGTGCCGTTCGCGCCGAGCCTGGAGTGGCTGGTGGCGCTCCGCACCCTCCAGGGCGCGGCGCTGGCGGGGCTGCCCGCCTCCGCGATGGCGTATCTCGCGGAGGAGGTCCGGCCCAAGGCGCTGATCGCCGCGATCGGCCTCTTCGTCGCGGGCAACAGCGTCGGCGGCATGAGCGGCCGGATCGTCACGGGCTGGGCGGCCCAGCTGTGGGGCTGGCGCGCGGGTCTGCTGGCGGTGGGTCTGCTGGCCCTCGCGGGCGCGGTGGCCTTCCGGCTGCTGCTGCCGAGGGCCCGGCACTTCACCCCCGGGACGCTGAGCCCTCGGGTGCTGGGCCGGACGGTGCGCGGCCATCTCGCCAACCCGCTGCTGCTGCGGCTGTACGCGATCGGCGCGCTCTTCATGACGGTGTTCGGCGCCGTGTACACGGTGATCGGCTACCGGCTGGTCGCGGAGCCCTTCTCGCTCCCCCAGGGCGTCATCGGCTCGATCTTCCTGGTCTATCTCGTGGGTACGGTCTCCTCCGCCGCCGCGGGCTCCCTGGTGGGCCGTCTCGGCCGGCGCGGGGCGCTGTATCTGGCGGTCACCACGACCGCCGCGGGCCTGCTGCTCTCGCTGGCCGACTCGCTGGCCGCGGTGCTGGCCGGCCTGGTGCTGATCACCGCCGGTTTCTTCGCCGGTCACGCGGTCGCCTCGTCGTCGGTGAGCCGCACGGCCACCACCGGCCGCGCCCAGGCGTCGGCGCTGTACCAGTCGGTCTACTACCTGGGCTCCAGCGTCGGCGGCACGCTCGGCGCGGTCGCCTTCCACGCGGGGGGCTGGGCCGGCACGGTCGGCCTGGGCCTGCTGGCGGTGCTCGGCGTCGTCTCGATCACGCTGTACGGGACCCGGGTGGCGCGGGCCGAGGCGCGCGGCCCGCTGAGGGTCTCGGCCGTCGCGGCGCGCGGCTGACCCCGGGTCCGGCCAAAGATCGCTCCCTGTAGCGGGATTGAGACATATTCAGCACAACTCCCACCCCCCGACAGCCGTCAAATGGTACAAGCCAGAGCGAACGCGACGGCGCACGAGGGGATGTGGGGAACGTGGGGAAGTCAAGAGAGGTACGCGGGGTACGCGGGGCGGCGCGCGGCACGGCGGCCCGGCGGGCGGGGATCGCGCTGGGGCTCACGGGCCTGGTGGTTCCGCTGACGGTGGCGCTGGGCAGCACGCCCGCCACGGCCGCCGCGGCCTGCACGGCGACGGCGGGGCCGCATCAGAAGCAGGTGGAGAAGTTCCTCGGGCGGACGGTGGACGGCAGGCAGTCGGTCGCCGACTGCAAGGCGATCCGGTCGTTCCAGACCACGCACGGGATCACTCCGGCGGCCGGCTACGCGGGCCCGCTGACCTGGCAGACGATGAACACGATCCTCCAGCAGCGGGCGGCGGGGAAGACCCCCAACAAGGCGGGCAAGTGCCCGGTGAACAAGGGCCGGATCGCCTGTGTGGACCTGACCCGCCAGCTGAGCTGGATTCAGGACGGCAAGAAGCTGAAGGCCGGGCCGTTCCCGGTGCGCACGGGCAAGAACGGCACCGAGACCAGGACCGGCGCCAAGAAGATCTACTGGCGGAACATCGACCACTTCTCGTCGATCTACAAGGTCAAGATGCCGTACGCGCAGTTCTTCGACGGCGGCCAGGCATTCCATTCGGTGACGAAGTCGATGTGGAACCCACCGGGCTCGGGCGGCTGCGTCAATATGCGTCCCGCCGACGCCAAGACGTACTGGAATCTGCTGAGGAACGGCGATGACGTGTACGTCTACGGACGGAAGCCCGGAACCTGAGCCCCCACTGTCAGTCCGCTCCTGTAGGTTCCCCAGAGCTGGTGACAATGGGCGACAGGGGTGGACCCGATGGGTGATCTGGCAACAACCGAAAACCTGGATGCCGAGCTGGAGAAGTACCGCCGGGAACTGACGGGCTACTGCTACCGCATGCTCGGCTCGTCCTTCGAGGCGGAGGACGCCGTACAGGACACCATGGTCCGGGCCTGGCGGAATCTGGAGAAGTTCGAGGGGCGTTCGTCGCTGCGGTCCTGGCTCTACCGCATCGCGACGAACGTCTGTCTCGACATGCTGAGCGCCGGCAACCGCCGGGCCCGCCCGATGGATCTGTCGGGGCCGACGCCCGTGGCGCAGGCCCAGCTGAACACCCGCCCCGAGGCGACCTGGCTGGAGCCGGTGCCGGACGGGCGGGTGCTGCCGTCGGTGGCGGACCCGGCGGAGCGGGCGGTGGAGCGGGAGACGATCCGGCTGGCGTTCATCGCCGCGCTCCAGCATCTGCCGCCGAAGCAGCGCGCGGTGCTGATCCTCCGCGAGGTGCTGGCGTGGAAGGCGGTGGAGGTGGCGGAGCTGCTGGAGACCTCCGTCGCGTCGGTGAACAGCGCCCTCCAGCGGGCGCGGGCGACGCTGGCCGAGTCGCCGCCGGCCGAGGCCGAGACGGCGAACCCGCTGGACGAGGAGCAGCGCAAGCTGCTGGAGCGCTATGTGGCGGCCTTCGAGGGATACGACATGGAGGCCCTGAAGCAGGTCCTCCACGACGACGCCACGCTCTCCATGCCCCCGTACGACCTGTGGCTCCAGGGCCACGAGAACATCATCGGCTGGTTCCTGGGCGTGGGTTCGGTGTGCCGCGGCTCGCGGCTCGTCCCGACGGTGGCCAACGGCATGCCCGCCTTCGCGCACTACCACGCGGCGGAGGACGGCGACGGGCATGTCCCCTGGGCGCTGATGATCATGGATATCCGGGACGGAAGGATCGCCGGAATCCATTCGTTCCTGGACACGGCGCGGTGGTTCCCGCTCTTCGAGCTGCCGGAGCGGCTGCCGAAGGAGACGGGCTGACCCAGGGCTGGCGGGGCCGGTCTCAGCCGGCCTCGGCCAGCACCCCGAGCCCCAGCAGACCGAGGAGGGCCAGCAGCTCCGGCCCGGCGCCCCGCAGCCGTGTCCGGCAGCCGAGCCGCCGGGCCGTGAGCCGCAGCCGGGCGAGCGCCTCCACGGCGGCGAGGTCGGCCGGGGCCAGCGCCCCCACCTCGCAGATCACCTCGGTGGCGGCGGTCTCGGCGGCCCGTGCGCTCAACTCCTCGCACAGCCGGGACACATCTCCCGGGAGCACCCGGCCGGAGATGCGCACAACGACAGTTCCTGTGGTGTCCACACCAAGGAGACTGCCCGGGTGCGCGGAACTCATCGCCGGGCGATCCCGGGCCGGCCGGGGTCGCCCGGGCCGGGCCGGCCCGGGCGAGCCGGGAGCGCGTCAGGCGATGCGGTCCAGCACGATCGGGTCCGGGGTGAAGGCCGTACCCGCCGGGGCGATGTCGAAGGAGGAGTCCAGGGACTTCAGGGCGTACGCGAACTTCTCCGGGGTGTCGGTGTGCAGGGTCAGCAGGGGCTGGCCCGCGGCCACCGTGTCACCGGGCTTGGCGTGGATCTCGACGCCGGCACCCGCCTGGACGGGGTCCTCCTTGCGGGCGCGGCCGGCGCCCAGACGCCAGGCGGCGACGCCGATGTCGTACGCGTCGAGCCGGGTCAGCACACCCGATGCGGGGGCGGTGACGATCTGCCGTTCGCGGGCGACCGGCAGGGCCGCGTCCGGGTCGCCGCCCTGGGCGGAGATCATCCGGCGCCAGACGTCCATCGCGGAGCCGTCGGCGAGCGCCCGCTCCGGGTCGGCGTCCCGCAGTCCGGCCGCGTCCAGCATCTCGCGGGCGAGCGCCAGCGTCAGCTCGACCACATCGGCCGGGCCGCCGCCCGCCAGGACCTCGACGGACTCACGGACCTCCAGGGCGTTGCCGGCGGTGCGGCCGAGCGGCGTGGACATGTCGGTGAGCAGGGCGACGGTCCGCACCCCGCTGTCGGTGCCCAGCGCCACCATGGTGGAGGCCAGCTCCCGGGCGTCCTCGATGTTCTTCATGAACGCGCCGGTGCCGGCCTTGACGTCGAGGACCAGCGAACCGGTGCCCTCGGCGATCTTCTTCGACATGATCGAGGAGGCGATCAGCGGGATGGCCTCGACCGTGCCGGTGACATCGCGCAGCGCGTACAGCTTCTTGTCGGCGGGGGCCAGACCGTCGCCCGCCGCGCAGATCACCGCGCCGGTGGTGTCCAGGACGTGCAGCATCTCCTCGTTGGAGAGCAGCGCCCGCCAGCCGGGGATGGACTCCAGCTTGTCCAGGGTGCCGCCGGTGTGGCCGAGGCCGCGCCCGGAGAGCTGCGGCACGGCGGCCCCGCAGGCGGCGACCAGCGGCGCCAGCGGGAGGGTGATCTTGTCGCCGACGCCGCCGGTGGAGTGCTTGTCCGCGGTGGGCCGGGAGAGCGCGTCGAAGTTCATCCGCTCGCCGGAGGCGATCATCGCGGCGGTCCAGCGGGCGATCTCCGTACGGTTCATCCCGTTCAGCAGGATCGCCATCGCCAGCGCGGACATCTGCTCGTCGGCGACCTCACCGCGGGTGTAGGCGTCGATGACCCAGTCGATCTGCCCGGGGCTCAGCTCCCCCCGGTCCCGCTTGGTGCGGATGACGGAGATGACGTCCATGGAATTCCTCCAGAGTGCAGGCTCACCGCGCTCTACGCGCATAGAGATCGAGGGTAAAGGCCGCGGCCCCTCCATCGGGACGGAGGGGCCGCGGTCAGGGGGTCACGCGAGGTGCTGGGGACCGAAGGCCTGGGGGAGCATCTCCGCCAGGGTCACGATCCCGCCGGGGGTGTCGAGCAGCAGCCCGCCCCCGCCGAACTCGTACAGCAGCTGACGGCACCGGCCGCACGGCACCAGGCTCTCGCCCCGGCCGTCCACACAGGTGAAGTGGGTCAGCCGGCCGCCGCCGGTGGCCTGGAGCCGGGAGACGAGCCCGCACTCGGCGCAGAGCGAGAGGCCGTAGGAGGCGTTCTCGACATTGCAGCCGGTGACCGTGCGGCCGTCGTCCACCCGGGCGGCGACCCCGACCGGGAAGCCCGAGTAGGGCGCGTACGCGTGGGTCATGGCCTCGCGCGCATGGGCCCGCAGGGCCTCCCAGTCGAACGGGGCCCGGGTCACTTGCCCTGCCCCTTGCGGTAGCGCATGCCGTCCGCCTTGGGCATCCGCAGCCGTTGCGCGGAGAGCGAGAGGACCAGCAGCGTCACCACGTACGGGGTGGCGGTCACGAACTCGTTCGGAACCGTGTCCGTGGCCAGGTACCAGACCAGCACCAGGGCGGCGACGGCGGCGCTGACCGAGGCCTGGACCATGTTCTTGCGGGTGAACTTCCAGATCGCGAGAGCGATGAGCACGATCACGAGGAGCAGCAGGAGCGCGTGGACGGTCTGGCCGCCGTTGCGCAGCTGGAGCGCGTCGGTGAAGCCGAAGAGACCGGCGCCCATGGCGAGCCCGCCGGGCCGCCAGTTGCCGAAGATCATCGCGGCGAGACCGATGTAGCCGCGCCCGCCGGTCTGGCCCTCGTTGTAGATGTGCGCGGTGACCAGCGACAGGAACGCGCCGCCGAGTCCGGCCATACCGCCGGAGACGATCACGGCGATGTACTTGTACTTGTAGACATTGACGCCCAGCGACTCGGCGGCGATCGGGTTCTCACCGCAGGAGCGCAGCCGCAGACCGAACGAGGTCCGCCAGAGGACGAAGAACGTCATCACGAAGAGCGCCACGGCCACCAGGGTCAGCAGCGACAGATTGGTGACCAGACCGCCGAGGATGCCCGCCAGGTCCGAGACGAGGAACCAGTGGTGGCCCTCGATCGTGCCGAGCCAGTCGGAGAGACCCGGCACGGTGATGGAGGTGATGTCGTCGGAGGGCGGGGACTGCTTGGGGCTGCCGCCCGCCGCCGCGGCCTCGCCGCTGTTGAACCAGAGCTTGGCGAAGTAGGTGGTGAAACCGACGGCCAGGATGTTGATCGCGATACCGGAGATGATGTGGTCGACACCGAAGGTGACGGTGGCGACCGCGTGCAGCAGACCGCCGAGCATGCCGCCCAGCACACCGCAGAGCACACCGATCCACGGGTCGGTCTGCCAGCCGGCCCAGGCGCCGAAGAAGGTGCCCAGGATCATCATGCCCTCAAGGCCGATGTTGACCACGCCCGCGCGCTCGGCCCACAGACCGCCGAGACCGGCGAGACCGATCGGCACCGCCAGCGCCAGCGCGGCGCTGATCAGTCCGGCGGAGGTGAGGTCCTGGGCGCCGGTGACGGCGCGGACCGCGGAGAGGACCAGCAGCCCGCCCGCGATGATCAGCAGGATGACCGGGAAGGACAGGCGGGTACGGCCGCCCTTGCCACCGCTCACCTTGGGGGCGGCGGCGGGGGGCGGGGTGGAAGTCGCCGTGACGCTCACGCCGACACCTCCTGCTTCTCGGAGTTACGGGCCTGTGCGGCGAGCTTCGCGCCGACCTGCCGCTGCTGGCGCTTGAGGCCGTAGCGGCGCACCACTTCGTACGCGATGACCACACAGAGGACGATCACGCCCTGGATGACGCCGACGATCTCCTTGTCGTAGCCCTGGAATTCGAGCTGGCCGCTGCCGCGCTCCAGGAAGGCCCAGAGGAGCGCGCCAAGGGCGATGCCGACGGGGTGGTTGCGGCCGAGGAGGGCGATGGCGATACCGGTGAAGCCGATACCGACGGGGAAGTCGCCGCTGTACTCGTAACTGTCGTTGAGCAGCGTCGGCATACCGACCAGACCGGCGACGGCGCCGGAGATCAGCATGGAGGTGACGACCATCTTCTTGACGTTCACACCGCTGGCCTCGGCGGCGGAGCCGGACTGGCCGACCGTGCGCAGATCGAAGCCGAAGCGGGTGCGGGAGAGGGTGAACCAGTAGGCGACGCCGGCGAGGGCCGCGACCACGATGAAGCCCCAGATGGGCCCGGTGGCGGTCGGGAACTCGAAGAAGTGCGAGGACTCCGGGATCGGCTTGGTGGAGATCTTCGTACCGGCGCTGTCCAGATGGCCGAGGCGGCCGGACTGGAGGAGATAGCCGATGATCGCGGTGGCGATGGCGTTCAGCATGATCGTGGAGACGACCTCGCTGACTCCCCGGGTGACCTTGAGGACACCGGCGATACCGGCCCACATCGCGCCGACGGTCATCGCGCAGAGGATGATCAGCGGGATCTGGATCGGGCCGGGCAGGGTCAGCGCGCCGCCGAGGGCGGCGGCGAAGAACGCGGCGAGGCGGTACTGGCCGTCGACGCCGATGTTGAACAGGTTCATCCGGAAGCCGAGGGCGACCGCGAGACCTGCCAGGTAGTAGGTGGTGGCCTTGTTCAGGATGTAGACCTGGCTGTCCGCCTTCGACCCGTAGTCGAACATGATGCTGAAGGCGTTGAACGGCTCCTTGCCGGTGGCCAGCAGCACCACGCCGGTGACCACGAACGCGACCACGATCGCGAGCAGCGGGGCGGCGAGCCCCAGGAGCACCCGCTCCTTGTCGAACTTCTTCATCGGTCCTCTCCCCCGTCCCGGGGGTTGTCCGCGCCGTCGGCGGAACCGGGCTCCGCGGGGGCTTCGAGATGGCCGGTGACCGCGCCGGTCATGGCCGACCCCAGCTCCTCCGGGGTGATGGTGGCGGGGTCGGCGTCCGCGACCAGCCGGCCCCGGTACATCACCCGCAGGGTGTCGGAGAGCCCGATCAGCTCGTCCAGGTCGGCGGAGATCAGCAGGACCGCCAGGCCCTCCCGGCGCGCCTCGCGGATCTGGTCCCAGATCTGCGCCTGCGCGCCGACGTCCACACCGCGGGTGGGGTGGGCGGCGATCAGCAGCTTGGGGTGGTGGCTCATCTCGCGGCCGACGATCAGCTTCTGCTGGTTGCCGCCGGAGAGGGAGGCCGCGGTGACGTCGATGCCCGGGGTGCGCACGTCGTACTCGCGCACGATCCGCGCGGTGTCGGCGCGGGCCGCCTTGATGTCGAGGAAGGCGCCCCTGGTGTTGGGCTTCTCGGTGACATGGCCGAGGATGCGGTTCTCCCACAGCGGGGCTTCCAGCAGCAGGCCGTGGCGGTGGCGGTCCTCGGGGATGACCGCCATCCCGTTCTCACGGCGCTTGCGGGTCGGCGTCTGCGAGATGTCCGCGCCGTCGAGGGTGAGCACACCGGAGTCCAGCGTCCGCATGCCCATGATGGCCTCGACCAGCTCGGACTGGCCGTTGCCCTCCACACCCGCGATGCCGAGGACCTCGCCCTTGTGGATGGTGAAGTCGATGCCGTCGAGCACCGCGCGGACGACGCCGTCGGGGTCGGTGGCGGTCAGCCGCAGCTCCTCGATCCGGAGCATCGGCACATCGGTGACGGTGGACTCACGGGTCTCGGGCGAGGGCAGCTCGCTGCCGACCATCAGCTCGGCGAGCTGCTTGGGGGTGGTGGAGGCGGGGTCGGCGGTGCCGACCGTGGTGCCGCGGCGGATGACGGTGATGTCGTCCGCGACCGAGAGCACCTCCCCGAGCTTGTGCGAGATGAAGATGACCGTGAGGCCCTCGGCCTTCAGCTCCCGCAGATTGTCGAAGAGGGCGTCGACCTCCTGCGGGACGAGGACGGCGGTCGGCTCGTCGAGGATCAGGGTGCGCGCGCCGCGGTAGAGGACCTTGAGGATCTCCACCCGCTGGCGGTCGGCGACACCGAGGTCCTCGACATGGACGTCGGGCCGGACGTTCAGGCCGTACGCGTCCGAGATCTCCTTGATCTTCGCGCGGGCCCGGTCGCCGATCCCGTACAGCTTCTCGGAGCCGAGGACGACGTTTTCGAGGACGGTGAGGTAGTCCGCGAGCATGAAGTGCTGGTGCACCATGCCGATGCCCTGGGCGATGGCCTCTCCGGGGTTGGAGAAGGAGACCTGCTCACCGTCGACCGCGATGGTGCCCTCGTCCGGCTTCTGCATGCCGTAGAGGATCTTCATCAGAGTGGACTTGCCCGCGCCGTTCTCGCCGACGAGGGCGTGCACGGTGCCACGGGTCACGGTGATGTCGATGTCGTGGTTGGCCACGACCCCGGGGAATCGTTTGGTGATGCCGCGGAGCTCTACGGCATGGGGACTGCTGGACGCTTTGATGGCGCACTCTCCAGGACAGGAGTGGAGGAGCAGAGGCGGTGGTGGCGAAAACTACCGCGTAGCTGCCCGCAGCTGGGAAACTACGCGCGTAGCGTCGCCAATTGGTCGAAGAGCCGGACGCGCTCGCCGGACGCGGTACGTGCGACGGGGCCCGGAAGGGCGGCACAAGGCCGCTCCCCCCGGGCCCCGGTCAGCGGGCTGATCAGGTCGTGGTCTTGACCTTGATCTCGCCGTCCACGATCTTCTTCTTCGCCGCGTCGAGCTTCGCCTGGATGTCCTTGAGGTGGTCACCCGTGGTGGTGAGGCTGACGCCGTCCTCCGCGAGGGAGTACGTGTGGGTGCCGGTCAGCGGCTTGCCGTCCTTGACGGACTTGGCCAGCTCGAAGACGCCGGTGTCGACGTTCTTGACGACCGAGGTGAGGATCGAGGCGGAGTACTTCGACAGGGCCGGGTCCTTGGCCTGGTCGGAGTCGACGCCGATCGCCCAGGTGCCCTTCTTGGCGGCGACGGCCTCGATGGCACCGGCGCCGGAGCCGCCGGCCGCCGCGTAGATCACGTCGATGCCGCTGTCGAGCATGCCCTGGGCGGCGTGCTTGCCCTTGTCGGGGCTGCCGAAGCCGGAGAGGTCCGTACCGGTGGTGAGGTACTGGATCTGGACGGAGGCCTTGGGGTTGGTCTCCTTGACGCCCTGCTCGAAGCCGGCGGCGAACTTCTTGATCAGCGGAAGGTCCACACCGCCGATGAAGCCGATCTTGCCGTCCTTCGACTTGAGCGCGGCGGCGACGCCCGCGAGGTAGGAGCCCTGCTCCTCGGTGAAGACGATGCTGTCGACGTTCTTGGCGTCGGAGATCGAGTCCACCAGGCCGAAGCTGACCTTCGGGAACTTGGGGGCGACCTTGTCGATCGTGTCCTTGTAGGCGAAGCCGACGGCGACGACGGGGTTGAAGCCGCCCTCCGCGAGGGAGCTGAGGCGGGCCTCGCGGTCGGCCGGGGTCTCGCCGTGCTTGGCGGTGAGCTCCTTGGTGACGGCGCCGAGGTCGGCCTTGGCCTTGTCGAGGCCGCGGGCGGCGGAGTCGTTGAAGGAGTTGTCGCCACGGCCGCCGACGTCGTAGGCCATGCCGATCTTCAGCTCGCCCTTCGAATCGCCCGACGACTCGGTGGAGGCTTCACCACACGCGGTGGCGGTGAAAGTGAGGGCCGCGGTGGCAATACAGGCGGCAGTGATCTTCGATACCCGGCGCAAGAGGAGGCCCCTTCGAGACTGACCGAAAGCGCCTCTTCCGGCGCTGGTTTTGCGGCGATCGTAACGCGCGTAGATGTCAGTTAAAGCCCTGTTCATGAGTCGTTATCGGATCGTCGCAACCGGGGGGTGAGCGTGACGATGGGTAGCCTCGCGCGCACACCTGGGGGCTGACCTGCGCGATCTTCCCCGCCACCCGGGGAGCGCCCCGCGCGCCGGATGCGCGCCCGGCGCGGGGGGCTGTGGCGCGGGGGGTGTTCCCCGGCGCCGGACGGGTCGGCGTGGACGGGGATTTCGTGGGGTGGGGGGGTGGCGTTTTCGGCCATATGTCGGTGACATGTGCGGAAGCGGCTCCGCCGGAGGGCCAGGGAGGGGGAGCGCGCCCCGGCCCCGGCCCCGGCGGCGGGCCAGGGGGGCGCCCGGCCCGGGCGGCGGTTGGGGGGCGCCCTCGGCGTCGCGAATGGGGCCGCGCGACTCCAGCCCTGCCGGCGGTTGGGGCGCGCCGCCTCAGCCCTTCCGGCGATGGGGGCAGCACCACCTCAGCCCTCCGGCGATGGGAGCAGCACCACTTTCAGCCCCGCCGGCGTTTGAGGCGCGGGGGTTCGGGGGCTGGCCCCCGACCGTGGCCCGCAGGGTGCGGGGTCCTGTGGCACAGGGTCCGTCCTCAATCGCCGGACGGGCTGGGTTTGTGCGGGCTGCCTGTGGTGCGGGGTCCGTCCTCAAGCTGCCCCAGAGCTGCCTCTGGGAGGTGCCCCCAGACGGGCTGGGATTGTGCGGGCTGCCTGTGGTGCGGGGTCCGTCCTCAAGCTGCCCCAGAGCTGCCTCTGGGAGGTGCCCCCGGACGGGCTGAGAATGCTCGGGGCGGCCCAGGGGGTGGGGGGTCAGGGGGTGGAGAGGAGGGCCGTGGCCGTGAAGAGGTTGACCGCGGTTTCGATCGCGCGCTCGTCCGCATCGAAATCCCCCCGGTGCAGATCATGCCTCGTCGGCCCCCCGGGCACCCTCACCCCCAGTCGCGCCATCGCCCCCGGCACCCTCTCCAGGTACCAGGAGAAATCCTCCCCGCCCAGGCTCTGTTCGGTGTCCTCCACCGCCCCCGCCCCCCTCCGCGCGATCTGCGCCTCGCGCAGCAGCTCCGTGACCCCCGGGTCATTCACCACCGGCGGCACCCCCCGGATGTAATTGATCTCCGACTTCGCCCGGTGCAGCGTCGCGATCTCGTCGATCGCCGCGTGCACCAGATCGGGGGCGGCCCGCCACGACGGGAGGTCCAGGCAGCGGACCGTCCCGGACAGCTCGGCGTGCTGCGGGATGACATTGCAGGCGTGGCCCGCCTCGATACGGCCCCAGGTGACCGAGAGCCCCGAGCGGGCGTCCACCCGGCGGGAGAGCAGGGCCGGGACCTCGGTCGCGACCTTCGCCGCCGCCGTGACCATGTCGGTGGTCAGATGCGGACGGGCGGTGTGCCCGCCGGGCCCGTCGAGGGAGACCTCCAGGCGGTCGCAGGCGGAGGTGATGGGTCCGGGCCGCAGCCCGATCGTCCCGGCGTCGACCCGGGGGTCGCAGTGCACTCCGACGATCATCCCGACGCCCTCCAGGACCCCGGACTCGATCGCGTCGGACGCGCCCCCCGGCAGCACCTCCTCGGCGGGCTGGAAGATCAGCCGTACCGGCCTCGGCAGCAGCCCTTCCCGGTCCAGGTCGGCCAGGACGAGCCCCGCGCCGAGTACGGCGGTGGTGTGCACGTCATGGCCGCAGGCGTGCGCCCGGTTGGGGATGGTGGAGCGGTAGGGGACGGTCTTGGTGTCGGGGATGGGGAGCGCGTCGATGTCCGCGCGCAGGGCGAGCAGTGGCGTTTCTCCACCGTCGCCACCGCCTTCCTCGCCGGTTCCCCGGCCGATGTCGCACATGAGCCCGGTGCCGGTGGCGAGCACGCGTGGCTCAAGGCCGGCCTGCTCCAGACGGGCCTTGATGGCGGCGGTCGTACGGAACTCCTGGTTGCCCAGTTCCGGGTGCATGTGCAGATCGCGGCGGAAGGCGATCAGCTCGACACGCAGCGATTCGGACAGAGTGCCGGGAAGTGCGACGCTCCCGGGCAGGTCGGCTTCGGACTCGCGGGACATCAGTTGGTTCACCTGTTGAAGGGTAGAGCCAGACGGGGGTCAACTGACCGCTGATCAACAAAAGTTCAATCCGACAGGCGAAAGAATCGCGGTCCCAAGGTGCATGATTGTGGATCTCTCCGGGTAAACTTTCGCGCCTTTCGACCGTACCCCACCTCGGAATACACCGCCTGGGGGCGGGATCTCCCCGGGGCCGGAGCGCCGGGCGCGGGCGGCGGGCCGGGTGATCGCCTTCAGCTCTTCCCCGGACCGTCCGAAGGCGGCCTTCAGACCGGCGCGGGCAGCCGCTGGACCCCCCGCGCGGTGCCCGTGACACCCGCCAGGAAGCCCTGGGCGCGCGGAGAAGCGGTCTCCCTCAGCCATTCCGGCGCGATCTCGCAGACCGCCACCTTGATTCCGGTACCCGCGAGTGCCAGGGGGAGGGTGTGGAGCACGGTGGAGGGGAAGCTGAGGACCGTGGAGCCGATCGGGCCCCGGCGGGCCACCAGCTCCAGCGGGAGTTCCGGGCGGACGATCTCCAGGCCGGTCTCCCCGGCCAGCCGGTGGAGCTTGTCGGGGCTCTCGCGGCGGTGGGCGAAGTAGCGGCGGGCGCCGTGGGCACGGGCCAGGCCGGCCACCGCCCGTACGTACTGGCCGGGATCGACCACGCCCGTCTCCACCAGTGAGGTGCCGACCAGATCGGCTCCCCGGACGATGGTCGGCGGGCCGAAGCGCAGACGGGTCCACTCGAAGGTGTTGGCGGTGACGGCGAGGGACTCGGGCGGCTCCACCGGCATCGCGGTGAAGACCTCGACGGCCCGGGTGGGGGAGGGCAGCAGCCGCCGCCGGGCCAGCGAGGTGACCGGGGCGAGCACCAGTTCGCGGGGGCCGCCCGCGCCGCGCCGGTGCCAGCGCACCAGCTTCTCGCCCCGGGTGAGCTGGGCGGCGAACTCCATGGTGGCGGTGCCGTCGTCCACCACCGTCAGATCCTTCTCCCCGACGAGGGTCAGCAGGAGCTGCACATAGCGCGAGAAGGGGTCGCCTATGACGATCCGGCGGGCGCGGCGCAGCAGCGGGAGGAGCTGGCGCACGGCCCTCACCGGCGCCGCCGCCCCGCCGCGCGCCTCCTGCCAGCGCACCGTGTGCCCCTCGTCCCGGGCCAGTTCCGCCATCCGGCGCAACTGGCCCCGGGACATGGGGTCGGTGGGTGACAGCACGACGACCGTGAGCCCGGTCGACAGCGGGTCGTAGGGCTGGGCGTGGGCCCACTCCAGGACGTTCAGGAGCTGGACCGGGGACTCGACGAAAGCGAGATTCACTTCAGTTCACCTCAAGAGAGCTGCGCGAACGGGCGGGCGGGCGGGGCTGGGCGGGGCGGCCGGGGGCGGTGGTGGTGGTGGTTCAGACGCCGGCGGGCACGCGGTCGGCGGTGTCGTCCGACTCGGCGACCACGCCCGCGACCCGGCGGAGCTTGCGCATGGGGGCGAGTTCGGAGTCGTACACCCGCTTCACCCCGTCGCCGAGCGCCGCCTCGATGGTGCGGATGTCCCGGACCAGCCGCTGGAGGCCGCCCGGCTCGACCGACGCGGCCTGGTCGGAGCCCCACATCGCCCGGTCGAGGGTGATGTGGCGCTCGACGAAGGCGGCGCCGAGCGCGACGGCGGCCAGCGTGGTCTGGAGGCCGGTCTCGTGGCCGGAGTAGCCGATCGGGACGTTCGGGTACTCGCTCTTGAGGGTCTGGATGACGTTGAGGTTCAGCTCCTCGGCCTGCGCCGGGTAGGTCGAGGTGGCGTGGCAGAGAATGATGTTGTCGCTGCCGAGCACCTCGACCGCGTGCCGGATCTGGCGCGGGGTGGACATCCCGGTCGAGAGGATGACGGTCCGGCCGGTGGCGCGCAGGGCGCGCAGCAGCTCGTCGTCGGTGAGCGAGGCGGAGGCCACCTTGTGGGCGGGGACGTCGAACCTCTCCAGGAAGGCCACGGCCTCGGTGTCCCAGGGGGAGGCGAACCAGTCGATGCCGCGCTTGCGGCAGTGCTCGTCGATGGAGCGGTACTCCTCCTCGCCGAACTCCACCCGGTGGCGGTAGTCGATGTAGGTCATCCGGCCCCAGGGGGTGTCGCGCTCGATGTCCCACTGGTCGCGCGGGGTGCAGATCTCCGGAGTGCGCTTCTGGAACTTGACCGCGTCGCAGCCCGCGTCGGCCGCGGCGTCGATCAGGGCGAGGGCGTTGTCGAGGTCTCCGTTGTGGTTGATGCCGATCTCGCCGGTGACGTAGACGGGGCGGCCGGGGCCGGCGGTGCGGGTGCCGAGGGTGCGCAGTCGGGAGGTGTTCATGGGGGTTTTCCTCATTCTTCGGTGGGGTGATCGGGTGGTCAGGGGGTCAGTTCGGGGCCGAGGAGCCAGGTGGCGATCTCCCGGACCGCGCCCCGGCCGCCGGGGGTGGTGGTGGTCGCCCGGGCCTGTTCCCGTACGGCGCCATGGGCGTCGGCGACGGCGACCGGCCAGCCCGCCAGGGCGAAGCAGGGCAGGTCGTTGACGTCGTTGCCCGCGTAGAGGACCCGGGCGGGGTCGATGGAGTGCTCGTCGCACCACTGCTTGAGCGCGAGGTCCTTGCGGTCGACGCCGTGCAGTACGGGGATACGGAGCTTGCGGGCGCGGGCCGCGACCACGGGGTTCCGCTCGCTGGAGAGGATGAGCAGGGCGAGGCCGGCCCGGCGCAGCCGGTCGATGCCGAGGCCGTCGCCTCGGTGGACGGAGACGGTTTCGCGGCCGTCGGCGTCGATGTGGACGCGGTCGTCGGTCTGGGTGCCGTCGAAGTCGAGGACGACGGCGTCGATGTCGCCCCGGGTGGGGAGCGCCTCCGGCGGGGTGTCGAGGAGGGGGGCGAGGGCGCGGGCCCTGGCCAGGTCGTGGGGGTCGTCCACTTCGAGGACGCGGGCGGGGTCGGTGGGGACGAGGGCGGTGCGGCCGAAGAAGCGGTGGTGGGATGTGCGGAAGCCGGGGGTGGTCATGGCGTAGGCGGCGCCGGTCTCCAGGAAGTCCTGGGGGCGGTCCTGGCGGCGGGGGCGGGAGGCGGGGGTGTGATTGACCCCGATCCCGCCGATCCCGCGCCCCGAGGGCCCCGCGCCCCCCGGCCCGTCCACGGGCACGCCCTCCGGCCTCGCCGGAGCCGTATCCCCCGCCCCGTCCAGGGGCATACCTCCCGGCCCGTCCAAGGGCATACCTCCCGGCCCGTCCGAGGGCACACCCTCCGGCCCTGCCGACGCACGAGGTGCAACCTCCGGCTCGTCCAGGGGCACACCCTCCAGCCTTGCCGACGCACGAGCCGCACCTTCCGGCGCCGCCGGAGCCGTATCCCCCAGGCCGTCCAGGGGCGCCGACGGACCACCCCCCAGCCCCTCCGACGCTCGAACCGCGCCCTCCTGCCCCTCCGGCGATTGAGCCGCACCCTCCAGCCCCTCCGGCCATTGAGCCGCACCACCCAGCCCCTCCGGCCATTGAGCCGCACCACCCAGCCCCTCCGGCCATTGAGCCGCACCACCCAGCCCCTCCGGCGATTGAGGAGCGGGGGTTCGGGGGCTGGCCCCCGACCCGGGCCCGCACTGTGCGGGGTCCTGTGGCACAGGGTCCGTCCTCAAACGCCGGACCGGCTGAGGGGGCCCGGCAGGCTGGGAATCCGCTGATACGGGGTCCCCCGGCACAGGGTCCGTCCTCAAACGCCGGACGGGCTGAGGGGGCTCGGCGGGCTGAGAGGGGGCGGCAGGGCGGGGGTGGGCCACCAGCTGGGGCTGCCCGGCAGGCCCGGGGTGGGCCGCGGGCTGAGAGGGCTCGGCAGGCCCGGGGTGGGCCGGGGGCTGAGAGGGCTCGGCAGGTCCGGGGTGGGGCTGCCCGGCAGGTCCGGGGTGGGCCGGGGGCTGAGAGGGGCCGGCGGGGTGGGGGCGCCAGAGGAAGCCGTGGAAGGGGGACACCGTCACCGCCGTGTCCGCGCCATCGTCCAGCACCGCCGCGGCCACCCCGTCCACATCCCCCCGGGTGAGAAAGGGACTGGTGCACTGCACCAGCACCACCACCCCCACCCTGCGCCCACTCGATTCCTCGAAGGCGTCCAGCGCGTGCAGCACCGCCGCCTCGCTCGTCGCCGTGTCCCCCGCTATCTCCGCCGGCCGCACCACCACCCCCGCGCCCGCGTCCCGCGCCGCCGCCGCTATGTCCGGGTCGTCGGTGGAGACCACCACATCGGTGACCCGCCGGGCGGCGAGGCTCTCCCGCACCGCCCGGACCACCAGCGGCACACCCCCCACCCGCGCGAGGTTCTTCCCCGGCACTCCCTTGGACCCGCCCCGGGCGGGGATCACGGCGAGAACGGTCATCGGCTGCTGCTCCCTTGTCACAGTTGTCCCACCCGTCGGATCACGGGTGCCACCCGCTGCACCCCGTGCCGGTACGCCCCGCGCGCCGCCCCCTGGACGGCGTCGCGCACCACCCTCCGTACACCGCTCGGCTCCGGCCGCTCCGCCGCCGTGCCCGCCGACGGCGTTCCGTCGGGGGCGAGGTGGTGGCGGGCGAGGATGCCGGGCAGATAGCCGGGCGCGGTGGTGGGGGTGTAGTACGGGGCGATGGGCGGCAGCCGGTCCAGGGCGAGCAGCCCGGCGACCCGGTCACGGGCCGTGTCGAAGGCCCTCGCGTAGGTGCCGTCCGCCGCGACCCCCTGCGCGGCGAGCCAGCGCGGGTCGGGTACCGGCCGGTGCCCGGCGTCGATGCGGTCGAAAGAGGTCAGCAGCCCCGAGCCGAGGAAGTGGTGGTTGCCGAGGGTCTCGCGCACCCCGAGGTCCGTGAGGATCGCCGTGGGGATGCCCCGGTGCAGCGACTCCAGCGCCGCCGTGGACGAGACGGTGACCAGCAGATCGGTCCGGTCGAGGACCTCGCCCATGTGCCCGTACACCAGCCGGAGGTTGGGCGGGAGTCCGCCCGGCAGCTTCGCCGCGAGCCGCTGATAGGGGAGTTCTTCGAGGTGGGTGGTGTGCTCGCCGGGCCGGGAGCGCAGCTTCAGCAGCACCTCGCGGCCCGGGTGGAGCCGGGCGTGGCCGACGAGCCGGTCCAGCAGATGGGCGCGGTCGGCGCGGGTGACCGGGACGGACGGCTGGGCCGCGAAGACGAGGGTGTCGCGCCCGGCCTCGGGCCGGTGGGGCGTACCGCCGAGGAAGGGCAGCGCGGCCTCGGTGACGGCGGAGGGGTCCGCTCCGATGCCCTCGTACACCGCGCGGAACCGCTCGGCGTCCTGGCGGGAGTTGGCGAGGACGAGATCCGCGCCGTGCCGCAGCAGCAGTCCGTCGGCGAGCTTCTCGTAGACGACTCCGACATAGCCGGTGACGACGACCGGCCGGCGCTCCCGCTTCAGCGCGGCGAGCCCGTGCAGCAGCGCCTGGACCCCGCCGCCGACGAGGGCGAGCACGATCACGTCGTACGGCTCGTCGCCGTCGGCGCAGGCCCGCAGGAAGCCGGCCGCGGTCACCTCGTGGATCGCGTCCGCGTCCGCGCCGACCTCGGCGAGCTGACGGGGTGTGGGGGTGGCCCGTCCGCGCAGCAGAAAGCCGGTGAGCCGGACGGGTCCGGGGGCGATACGGCGGGCGGTGAGCGCGCCCCATTTCCACCGGGTGTCGGAATCGGCGATTACCGCTGTGCGCAGGGCGCCGCTGGTAGGTGATGGCACATCGAGGACGCTAGAAAGCCATTCGGTTTGACGGCCCAACGCGATCGCAACAGCGGGTTAACAGCGCGCCTACGAATGGGGAGTGCCGCCGGGGCACCCGGAAGTGAACATCTTCGTCGCCCGCCGTTCACCCGCTGTCCGCACAGTGGTCAGCGCGAATGCCGGACGGCGATCTAATCTCACCCGGGTGGTCAAGCTCTCCGTCATCGTGCCGTTCTTCAATGTGCGGACATATGCGCCCGACACCCTCAGAAGTCTTCGGTCGAATACCCGGGACGATTATGAATTCCTGCTGGTCGACGACTGTTCGACCGATGGGACAGCGGAGATCCTGGAGCGCGCGGAGCGCGAGATCCCCGGGGCCCGGCTGATCCGGCAGGAGCGCAACGGCGGGCTCGCGACCGCGCGCAACGCCGGGCTCGACGCGGCGGCCGGGGAGTATCTCGCCTTCCTGGACGGCGACGACTGGCTCGCGCCCGGTCACTTCGACCGGCTGCTCGCCGCCCAGGAGGAACTGGGCTGCGACTTCGTCCGCACCGACCATGTGCAGTGCACGGCCAGGTCCCGCACGGTCCGCCGGGCCCCGGTCGGCCGGCGCGGCGTGGTGCTGAGCCCGCGCGAGGTGATCCTGCCCGCCGACCGGTCGACGGCGGTGGACTACCCGTTCGCGTGGGCGGGGATGTACCACCGGCGGCTCCTCGACCGGGGGATGCTGCGTTTCACGGACGGGCTGCGGACCGCCGAGGACCGGCCCTGGATCTGGCGGCTGCACCGGGACGCGGAATCCTTCGCCGTCATCAGCCTGCTCGGGATCTTCTACCGGCGCGGGGTGGCCACGTCCCTGACCCAGATCGGTGACATCCGGCAGCTCGATTTCATTCGCGCGTTCGACCAGGTGCTGGAGGAGACGGCCCTGGACCGGAATTCCGCGCAGCTGCTGCCGAAAGCGGTGCGCACCTACTGCGCGGTCATCGCGCACCATCTGAACTCGGTGGAACGATTCGAACCGGCGGTGGCACGGGCCTTGCGGACGATGAGCGCGGCGGCGCTGCGGCGCATGCCGCAGGACGTTCTGCGGGACGTACTGGATTCCATGGACACCGAACGGGCGTCGCGGCTGCGCAGGCTCCGCCGCCGGCACACGGCGGAGGCGGGGCTCTAATGCGTACGGCGCGGGTCACCCAGATCTTCTACGCGTCCTCGCTGTACGGGGCCGCGACGCTGGCGGCGGCGCTCGACAGCGGCGCCTTCGCGGCGGCCGGCCGGCGGCTGCTGCTGGTCGCCAACAACGCGCAGACCCCGGAGACCTCTCCGGCCCTGGACGAGATGCCCGGTTTCGAGCGGCTGCGGGACCGGTTCGACGGGGTGGTGTCGTGGAACGAGGCCATCGCCCCCTTCCATCCCGGCGGCTGGTCGCCGCGCCGGGACGATCTGCCCCTGTGGGAGCGGTATCTGCGGCTGCTCTGGGGGCTCGGTGCGGACCGGGTCGAGCTGGCCGTGGAGTCGATCCAGGTCGCCCCGGCGCTGACGGTCGCGCAGGTGTTCCCGGACGCGCCGGTGGATGTGTACGCGGACGGGCTGATGAGTTACGGCCCCACCCGCAACAGGATCGATCCGCTGGTGGGCGAGCGGGTGCGGCGGCTGCTCCACCTCGATCTGGTGCCGGGGCTCGAACCGCTGCTGCTCCAGGAGTTCGGGGCGCGGCCGGAGGTGGTGCCGGCGGAGGCCTTCGTCAAGGTGATCGCGGAACTGTCGGACGCGGTCGGGCCGCGGGAGTCGGGAGAGACGGCACACAAGGCACAGAAGGCACAGCCGGCGGAGACATCGGAGACATCGGAGACAGCACGGACGGCGGACCCGGAGGGGCCCGCGCTGCTGCTGGGGCAGTATCTGGCCGCGCTGGGCATCCTCACCCCCGAGGAGGAGGAGGAGCTGCATCTGCGGATGGTGCGCGGGGCCACCGCCCGGGGCCACCGCCGGATCGTCTTCAAGCCCCACCCGACGGCTCCCGCGTCCTGGACCCGGGCGCTGGTGGAGGAGGCCGGGGCGCTGGGCGCGGAACTGACGGTGCTGGAGAGCCCCTTGCTGGCGGAGGTGGTCTACCGGCGGACGCGGCCGTCGCTGGTGGTGGGCTGCTTCTCGACGGCGCTGCTGACGGCGGGGACCTTCTACGGCATCCCGGTGGCCCGGGTGGGCACCGAACCGCTGCTGGACCGGCTGACCCCGTACCAGAACAGCAACCGGATACCGCTGACGATCGTGGACGCCGTGGTCCCGGAGATCCTGGACGAGCACGGGGCGGGTGTCGCCGCCGGACCGGGCGAACTGGCCGGGCTGGTGAGGGCGGTCGGCTTCGCGATGCAGTCGGGGATCAGACCGGATCTGCGCGCGGACGCGGAGGCGTTTCTCGCGGCCCGTCCCGACGACCGTGTGCTGCGGTACTTCAAACGGCGGCGGCTCACCGCGCTGGGTCTGCCCGGAGGGCTGCCGGTCCCCCGGGGCGCCGCGCTGAGAAAAGTCGTGCGCAGGGCTCGCCGCCTGCGGCGAGCGGCACTACGCTGATCCGGCGGCGCCCGTCTCCCGTAAAGAGGCCGGGCGCCGTCCAATGTCCCGTGGAAGCCCCCGCCGCAGACCGGCCGGGAGGGCTCCGGGACGGCCGCCGGAGGTTGCGGCCGGAACAGCCCCGGCCCCGGCACCGCCCGCTCCACCCGAAGTGGGGTCCAAGGCCTCTGGGCGGAGGGATGCCGCACTCGACACTCTTGTGGGCATACCATTCCGAGCAGGACTTTTGGAAGGGGCTGGCGAGCCATGAGGCACCGCAGGGTCGCCGACCTGATGACGCCCACCGCCGTGAGTGTGCAGCGCGGGACGGCGTTCAAGGAGATCGCGCGGCTGCTGGACGAGTACGGCATCACGGCCGTCCCGGTGGTCGACGAGGACGAGCGGCCGGTCGGGGTGGTCTCCGAGGCGGATCTGCTCCGCAGACAGACCTCCCGGACGACCGCGAGCACCGCGGAGGGGCTGATGTCGAGCCCGGCGATCGTCGCCGAGCCGCAGTGGAGCGTGGTGCGCGCGGCGCGGGTGATGGAGGAGTACCGGATCAAGCGGCTGCCGGTGGTGGACGGCTCGGGCCGGCTGACCGGGGTGGTGAGCCGGAGCGATCTGCTCCAGCTCTTCCTCCGCCGGGACCGGGCGATCCAGGAGGAGATCCTGGAGGATGTCCTCACCCGGACTCTGGGGCTCTCCCCGTCCGCCCTGACGGTGGATGTCGCGGACGGCCGGGTCACGCTCAGCGGGACGGTGGATCACCGCAGCGTGCTGCCGGTGTTCGTGCGGCTCTGCGAGAGCGTCGACGGCGTGGTGGAGGTGGTCGACCGGCTGGACTACCGGCACGACGACACCGCCCCGGAGGGTGCGGCACCCGGCGCCGAGCGGTCCTAGGGGGTTTCTTCCGGACCGGGCCGGATCTCGGGCCGGATCTCGGGCCGGATCGGTGAGCGGGGCCGGATCTCGGGCCGGATCAGTGAGCGGGGCGGGGTCTCAGACCGCGCTGCCGAAGGAGAGCTTCGCCGCGAACCCCAGGAAGAGCGCGCCCGCCGCCGAGTTCGCCCCGGCGGTCAGCCGCCTGCGGCGGCGGAAGGCGGCGGCCAGATGGGTGCCGGTGAAGATCAGCAGGCTCAGATAGAGAACGCTCGCTATCTGGAGCAGGCCCCCGAGCAGGGCGAAGGAGAGCGCCGGATAGGCGTACTCCGGGTCCACGAACTGCACGAAGAACGCGACGAAGAAGAGGATCGCCTTCGGGTTGAGCAGACTGATCACCGTCGCCCGGCGGAACGGGCGCTCGGTGGTCGCCGCGTCGGCGGCCGGGGCCTCGGCGGGGGGCTCGTTCCTGGCCCGCCACATCGCCCAGGCAGCGCGCAGCATCCCTATCGCCAGCCAGACCAGATACCCGGCGCCCAGGAACTTCACGATCCCGAAGAACAGCTCATTGGCCTGGAGCAGGGAGGCGACACCGGCGGCCGACAGCACCATCAGCACCATGTCCCCGAACCAGACGCCGGCGGCGGCGGTGTATCCCTTGCGGGTGCCGCGCCGGGCCGCGACCGAGAGCACATAGAGCGAATTCGGTCCGGGCAGCAGAACGATCAGTACGAGCCCCGCCAGATACGTCGGCAAATCGGTGACACCCAGCATGAAAGGGAGTGTCGCACACGGGTACGACACTCCCTCTTGTGTTCTGTGCCACAGGAGTCGCGCGCGTCCGCGGGGACCTGGACGCCCCACACCCCGCGCGGCGCGCCGTCGGCGGCTCAGGGAGGGAGCGGAGCGGAGAGAGGGGTGGCGCGAGCGGGACCGGGGGAACGTGTCCCGCCCGCGCCGATGCGCCCAGCCGCAGGTACGGGGGGAACCCCGGCTTCTGGCGCCGCCGATGACCAGTCGGCTCACTTCTTACTGCGCCGTACCCCTCAGAAATGTCACACCCGGCCGTGAGGAACGGGGAAATCGCTGCTCAGGAGGGTGTGCGCACGGGCTATCGAAGGCCGGACGGTGTGGTGCCGCGCCCCGAATCCCCGCCGGGCCCCCCGGCCCCGAAGCCGCCGCTGCCCTCCCGGTCCTCCCGGTCCTTCCCGCCCTCGCTCCCGCCGCCCCCGCCGCCCTGGTCGCTCGGGTCGTCCCGGTGGCCGCTCTTCTCCGCCCGGTCCTCGTCATCGCCCGGGTTCCGCTTCTTCCCGTTCTTCCCGTCGTCGAGCATCCGGGCGCAGAACGCGTCCACCCCGTCGGGGCCCCCGGCGATCCGCTCCAGGCGCCGCTGGCGCCCGGGGTCGAGGGTGCCGGCCCGGTGTTCACGGCACGCGGCCTTCAGCCGGTGGCGCTTGCCCTCGCCCCACTCGCCGGTCCACCCGTCCCGGTCGGCCTCGTCCCGGTCCGCGTCACCGTCACCATCCGCGTCACCGTCGCCGTCACCGTCCGCGTCGCGGTCCCGGTCGTCGCCGGTGTCCCCCGGTGGCCGGGTCCCGGGTCCGGAAGGTGCCGGGGTCTCGGTGCCGGGCGCGCCGTTCACCCTCGGGGGCACCGACGGCGGCACGGCGGGAGGGGACGCGGGCGGTGCCGATCGGGGCGGCGGGGACGGCGGCTCACCGATGGCGAACCCGGCCTCGCCCCCGGGAACCCCGGCTCCGGCCGGGCTCCTGTCGAACGGGGAGGGCAGCAGTCCGGAACCCGCCGCCACCGCCACCCCGCCGAAGGCGAATCCGGCGACCGCGGCGACCAGACCGAGGCGTACCGGACGCAGCAGCCGGCGCCGGGCGCGGTGGGAACGCGGTGACGGAGTGAGCCGTACGATGCCGAGGCTCACGCCCTCCGCCGGTGCCGGGTGGTCCCCTCCGGCCGTGCGGGGGCCCGGGTCCGCCCGCGCCTTGCGGAAGGCGGCGGTCGCGGCGGCCTCTCCCTGCATGTCGCCGCCCTCGGGGTGGAGGGGGAGTCGCGGCCTGTCCACCGAGCGCAGGGCCCGGTTCAGCCGAGCGGCCTGGGTACGGGCTTCGCCCTCGGGCGCTTCGACGGGTTCACCGCGCAACAACCGTTCCGCTGTGTCCTTGTCAAGCCACTCGTACCGCTCGTCGGCCATCACATGTCCTTCTGCGTCCTCAGCCGTGTATGCGTCACACCGGCGGGCGCTGTGGCACCCGCCCGTGACACGCGCTGCGGAGGCACACCCTGGAGATCCGTATCACGGTCGGCGGGACCGGCGCTCACGCCCCTGTCATCGGTGCCGACACCGTCCGCACCGTACGCTCTCGGGACCGGATCGACGTATTCCGCTCTCGCCCGGGGGTCCTGGCCGCCGCCGTAGTCGGCATGCGCGCCGAGCAGTTCGGCCAGTCGCTTGAGCCCCCGGTGGGCGGCGGTGCGGACGGCTCCGGGGCGTTTGCCCAGGGTCTGCGCGGCGCTCTTCGCGTCGAGTCCGACCACGACGCGGAGCACGACGGCCTCGGCCTGGTCCTGCGGCAGCTGGGCGATGAGCGCCATGGTGCTGCCGGTGGCGAGGGCCTCCATCGCCTCGTCGGCGGTGTCCGAGGCGGCGGGTCTGCCGGTCAGCTCGGTCTCGTCGCCGCCGACGGCGGGGCGGCGGCCCCGCATCCGCACATGGTCGAGCGCCCGGTTGCGGGCTATGCGCGCGGCCCAGCCCCGGAACCGGTCCGCGTCGCCGCTGAAGCGGTCCAGATCGCGGGCTATCTGGAGCCATGCCTCGGATGTCACGTCCTCGGCGTCCGGCTCGCCCACGAGAGTCCGTACATAGCCGAGCAGTCGCGGATGCACGGCGCGGTACACAGTACGGAAGGCGCTCTCGTCCCCGCCCTGCGCCGCGAGCACCGCGGCGGTCAGCTCCGCGTCGTCCCCCAGCACTACCTCAACCTGTTTCCGAATCGCAGCTGGTCACCACTGCTCGCGCCACCGGGCGCGCATCTGCACGCTACGGCGTCCCCAGTCGCCGCGTCCATGGTTTGTACAACTTGCAACAAAATGAGGACTCAGTTGGGTGTGACAGAAATCGCCTGCCCGGCGCTGAGTGAAGTACGGGGACGCGACGCGACCCCGTCGAAGGACGACCGGTGCCTCTCCTGTGGGGGGTGGCGGCATCCGGTCGTCCTTCCATCTGCCACGGCTCGCGCCCGGTAAACCCGGGCCCCCGTGGATCACCACGCGTTGGCCGGTTCTGGGCGGTCCGGGGCCGTGATCCGCTCCTCGGGGCCGGGCCCCCGGCACGTCCCGTACCGGGCGGACCCCGCCCCGGCCCACGGCCCTACCGGGGCATCGGATCAGCGGGGGATCACCGGATCGGCTCGGACCGGATCGGCCCGGACCGGCTCAGCCCTGGACACGGGCCCGCCGCGACACCACCGCGCGCAGCACCCGCTGCCCCTCGGTCGAGACCCGCAGCACCTGGCGGAGCCCCGCCCCGCCCTCCCCCGCGGCGAGGATCTCCAGCACCCGCAGCTGGCGCCGCAGCTCGCCCGTGACCAGCGGACCGGCCCCGGTGGGCTCGCCCTCGCGGCAGCCCTTGAGCACCTCGACGACGGCGGCGGCGGACGGCTCCGTCTCGCCGGGGCCCGCGTCGAGCCGGTGGTGGAGTTCGAGGGCCGCGACCGAGCAGTCGTCGGCCCACTCGCGCAAGGGGCCCGTCTCCCACGCGGCGGGCGCCGCGTCCAGCATCTGCTGGACAAGGGCGACGGCCTCGTCCCCGGTGTCCGTGTCCGCGTCCGCCATCGCCTCCCTGCACCGGGCCAGCGAACCGGACCAGCCGTCCGTGCCCTTCGCCAGGCCGGTCCACAGGGGTGCCAGCGCGCCGGACCCGTCCTCCAGCGGAGGCAGACAGCGCTCCAGACAGGCCACACCGCTCGCCGCCAGACCCCGCTCGTCCGCCGCGGCGATCAGTTCCCTCAGACTCTTGGACCTCTTCGACGTCATGGACGCCTCCCCTCCCGTACGCGCCCGCAGAATCCGGAGGACGCGTCCAGCGGCGCGGTTTTCGGGCCGCTTGGCGCAAAGTACCCCCTTCCGCACCCCGGCCGCCATGGGTTCCACGGAGCTGGGGGGAGTTGCCCGCCCTGCGCCTTAATCCATCAAGTGCGTGCTAACCACACACATTTGCGCCACATATCTGTTACATTCTGCCCACTCGGAGCCGGCCGAGGAGCGCCCCCGCGCCCCCGCCGGACCTCCGGGACCAGCGGTGCGAGTCCGCACACCCCCGGGCGGACTCGCACCGCGCCCCCCTGCCCCGGACCGGGCGGCGGGCAACCGGCGGCAGGCGACCGGCAGCGGAAAGCGGGCAGCCGGCGGCAGGCAGCGGGCGCTCAGTCCAGCTGCCCGGCCAGGGCGCGGAACTCCGGCCAGCCCCGCTCCGGGGTGCGCGGGTCCCAGACTTTCTGGGCCGTCGCCGCCAGCGGCAGCGCGATGCCCTCGGCGATCCGTTCCGGGGTCTGCGCCTGGGCCAGGTCGCACCAGATGGCGAACCGGGCGCCCAGGATCTGGTCCGAGTACTTCTCCGGCACCGGCCGGGTGCCGCGCAGCACCAGCGGGGTCCACTGCTCGTAGATCCGCTGCCCGGTCGGATAGGTGAACTCGTTGGGCTCGCCGAGGACGTAGTAGAGGTACTCGTCGTTGAGATTGATCACCGGCCGGCCCTCGTCCAGATACTCCAGCGGCGGGCGCGCGCCGATCTCCTTGCCCGTCCAGTACTGGACCTGGATGTCCTGGTCGACACCGACCCGGCCGCCCCGGAAGTAGCCGTCGTTCCACGCCTGGAGCGTGCGGCCGTCCGGGCGCAGCACCGCGGCGCGGTCGTTCACCCAGGCGCTCGCCAGGTCCTGGATGCGGCCCTCGGGTCCGTACTCCTCGCGGGCGAGGGCGGCGAGGGAGGGGAAGGACGCCTCCGGGTCCCGCCGGGTGAGCGCCTGGTACTCGTCGCCGCCGAGGTTCCAGTAGGCGCCGTCGAACAGCTCGGCGTACTCCTTCAGCAGCCCGTCCACCAGCCGGCCCGACGCGGGGTTCCCGATGTCGATCGCGCCGGGCACGACCCGGCCCGCCGTGTCCTTCAGCTTCAGCTCGGGGTACTGGGCGAGCACCGCGCCGAGATGGCCCGGGGAGTCGATCTCGGGGATGACGGTGATGTGGAGCGAGGCGGCCAGCTTCAGAATCCGCCGGACCTGGGCCTTGGTCAGATGTTCGCGGGAGACGATCCGCGGGTGGGTGTCCGAGGCGATCCGGAAGCCCTGGTCGTCCGAGAAGTGCAGGCCCAGCTGGTTGAGCTTGAGATCGGCCATCTCCCGCACCCGGTCCTCGATCCAGCCGGCGCTGAAGCTCTTGCGGGCGATGTCGACCATCAGTCCGCGCTGCGGCCGGTCCGGCGCGTCCCGCACCGTTCCCTCGGGCATCGCCCCGCCGGAGCGCACCGCCTGTTTGAGGGTGCGGGTGCCGTAGAAGACCCCGGCCTCGGCGGGGCCCGATATCCGCACCCGGCCGCCGGAGGTGACCAGGGTGTACGACTCCGGGTCGGCCTTGGCGCCGCCGGGGGCGGCCGGGGCGAGCGCCAGTTCCACATCGCCCGCGCGGGCCGGCACCGCCCCCCGGAAGGCGATCCTCAGCTCCCCGGCGAGCAGTCTGGCCTCGTCGTCGAGCCTCTCGGCGCCCTCGGCGACCACGACCCCGGCGCCCGGCCCCGGCCGCCAGCCCGGGCCCCGGGCCGGCTCATGGGTCCGTACGGCGGGGATGGTCGCGGGCGCCGAGGAGAGGGGATACGTCCGGGAGGGTGACGGGCTGGTGGCGTCCGTCCCGGGTATCCGGTCGCGGCCACCCGCTTCCGTACGACCGGAATCGGGCGATCCGCCCGACTCGCCCGAGCCTCCGGCGGAGCAACCGCTCAGCGAGAGGGACAGCGCGGCGGTCGCGGCGAGCGCCGTGACCGCGAGACGAGCGCCAGAAGAGTGCCGTATCACTCGAATACCTCCAGATTGGTAAGAATGCCGATGAATCGCCCCATACCGCCCATCAATTCATGGGGATCTCCCGTTCGGGTGAAGATCGCGCATCCATCGGACCGCCACTCGCCCACGCCGCTGCCATGCGACCCGTCCATCCCTCCAGCCTCACCGGGCCCGGCCGTCCCGCAAGCCGAGCGGCGCCGGGCGCCACGCGCCCGGGGAGGGCGAGCGGCCCGGCACCGGCGCCGCGGGGGCGGCCGTATCCGGCCGGGAGACCGGTCGTGAGCGCGCCGCGGCGGCGGAGGGACCGGGCGGGCAGGCCCGGGCCCGGCCGGCCCGCCCGGCGGCGCGGCCAGTGCGATATCCGGCGCGCGAGGGGCTTTTCGATAGCCCGTCCGAGGCTGTTTGATTGCCTGTTTGATCACACCTGAGGACCCGGCGCGAACGAACCGACAAGTCGTCGCTACGATGGCCGGGGCCGGTGGACCGTACCCGGCCGGGTCAGACCGACAACCCAAGCCGGCAGGCCCTAATCCCCGCTCCCGGAGGGTCTTCCGTGCCGGCTGGAACGCTGTACCGCGGCCGGGAAGGAATGTGGTCCTGGGTGGCTCATCGAGTCACCGGCGTCCTCATCTTCTTCTTCCTGTTCGTCCATGTCCTGGACACCGCACTCGTCCGTGTCTCCCCCGAGGACTACGACAAGGTCGTAGCCGTCTACAAGACACCGCTCGTCGCGCTGCTGGAGTACGGCCTCGTCGCCGCAGTCCTGTTCCACGCGCTCAACGGCCTGCGCGTCATCGCCGTGGACTTCTGGTCCAAGGGCCCCCGCTACCAGAAGCAGATGCTCTGGACCGTGGTGGGCATCTGGGTCGTACTGATGGCGGGCGCGCTCTACCCCGTCCTCGGCCACGCCGCACGCGAAGTCTTCGGGAGCTGACGCCGGACATGTCTGCTGACACCTCTTCCGCGATCGGTCCCGTCGAGGGCGAGAAGCTCTACGACGTGGACAACCCGGCGCCCCTCATCGAGGCCCCGCGCAAGCGCACCGGGAAGACCCCGCGCGCCACCCGCGGCAACTTCGAGATGGCCGCCTGGCTCTTCATGCGCCTCTCCGGCGTGGTGCTGGTCGTCCTGGTCATCGGCCATCTGCTGATCCAGCTGGTGCTGGACGGCGGCGTCTCCAAGATCGGCTTCGCGTTCGTCGCGGGCCGCTGGGCGTCCCCGTTCTGGCAGGTCTGGGATCTGCTGATGCTCTGGCTCGCCATGCTGCACGGCGCGAACGGGCTGCGTACCGTCATCAACGACTACGCCGAGCGCCCGAACACGCGCCTGTGGCTCAAGGGCCTGCTGTACACCGCCACGGTGTTCACCATCCTGCTGGGCACGCTGGTGATCTTCACCTTCGACCCGAACATCCGCTAAAGCCGGGGCTGACGAACCAATGAAGATCCACAAGTACGACACCGTCATCGTCGGCGCCGGCGGCGCGGGCATGCGCGCGGCCATCGAGGCCACCAAGCGCAGCCGTACCGCGGTACTGACGAAGCTCTACCCCACCCGCTCCCACACGGGCGCGGCGCAGGGCGGCATGGCCGCCGCGCTCGCCAATGTGGAGGAGGACAACTGGGAGTGGCACACCTTCGACACGGTCAAGGGCGGTGACTACCTGGTCGACCAGGACGCCGCCGAGATCCTGGCGAAGGAGGCCATCGACGCGGTCCTCGACCTGGAGAAGATGGGCCTGCCGTTCAACCGGACACCGGACGGCACCATCGACCAGCGCCGGTTCGGCGGGCACTCCCGCAACCACGGCGAGGCCCCGGTCCGCCGCTCCTGCTACGCCGCCGACCGCACCGGTCACATGATCCTCCAGACGCTGTACCAGAACTGCGTCAAGGAGGGCGTGGAGTTCTTCAACGAGTTCTACGTCCTGGACCAGCTGATCACCGAGGTCGACGGGGTCAAGAAGTCGGCCGGTGTGGTCGCCTACGAGCTGGCCACCGGCGAGATCCATGTCTTCCAGGCGAAGGCCGTGATCTACGCCTCCGGCGGCACCGGCAAGTTCTTCAAGGTGACCTCCAACGCGCACACCCTCACCGGCGACGGCCAGGCGGCCTGCTACCGGCGCGGGCTGCCGCTGGAGGACATGGAGTTCTTCCAGTTCCACCCGACGGGCATCTGGCGCATGGGCATCCTCCTCACGGAGGGCGCCCGCGGTGAGGGCGGCATCCTGCGCAACAAGGACGGTGAGCGCTTCATGGAGAAGTACGCGCCCGTCATGAAGGACCTCGCCTCCCGCGACGTCGTCTCCCGCTCCATCTACACGGAGATCCGCGAGGGCCGGGGCTGCGGCCCCGAGGGCGACCATGTCTTCCTGGACCTCACCCACCTGCCGCCGGAGCAGCTGGACGCGAAGCTCCCGGACATCACCGAGTTCGCGCGCACCTACCTCGGCATCGAGCCCTACACGGACCCGATCCCGATCCAGCCCACCGCGCACTACGCCATGGGCGGCATCCCGACCAATGTCGAGGGCGAGGTCCTCCTCGACAACACCACGGTCGTCCCGGGTCTGTACGCCGCCGGCGAGGTCGCCTGTGTCTCCGTGCACGGCGCCAACCGGCTGGGCACCAACTCGCTGCTGGACATCAATGTCTTCGGCAAGCGCTCCGGCATCGCCGCCGCCGAGTACTCCGCGACGGCCGACTACGTCGACCTCCCGGAGGACCCGGCGTCGCTGGTCGTGGCGCAGGTCGAGCGGCTGCGGAACTCCACGGGCAACGAGCGGGTCGCGGAGATCCGCCGTGAGCTCCAGGAGACCATGGACGCCAATGTCATGGTGTTCCGCACCGAGCAGACGATCAAGACCGCGGTCGAGAAGATCGGCGAGCTGCGCGCCCGCTATCTGAACGTGTCGATCCAGGACAAGGGCAAGCGGTTCAACACGGATCTGCTGGAGGCCGTCGAGCTGGGCAACCTGCTCGACCTGGCCGAGGTCATGGCCGTGTCGGCCCTGGCCCGCAAGGAGTCCCGCGGCGGCCACTACCGCGAGGACTACCCGAACCGCGACGACGTCAACTTCATGCGCCACACCATGGCGTACCGCGAGGTCGGCGACGACGGCACCGAGACCATCCGTCTCGACTACAAGCCGGTTGTCCAGACCCGCTACCAGCCGATGGAGCGTAAGTACTGATGGCTACCCCCGTACTGGACAAGGCCGAGGCGGACTCCGCCGCCTCCCCGTACATCACGGTCACCTTCCGCATCCGGCGCTTCAACCCGGAGCTGTCGGAGCACGCGGTCTGGGAGGACTTCCCGATCGAGATCGACCCGAAGGAGCGGGTCCTCGACGGCCTCCACAAGATCAAGTGGGATGTCGACGGCACCCTGACCTTCCGCCGCTCGTGCGCCCACGGCATCTGCGGCTCCGACGCGATGCGGATCAACGGGAAGAACAGGCTCGCCTGCAAGACCCTGATCAAGGACATCAACCCGGAGAAGCCCATCACGGTCGAGCCCATCAAGGGCCTCACGGTCCTGAAGGACCTGGTCGTGGACATGGAGCCGTTCTTCCAGGCCTACCGCGACGTGATGCCGTTCCTGGTCACCAAGGGGAACGAGCCGACCCGCGAGCGCCTCCAGTCCGCCGAGGACCGCGAGCGCTTCGACGACACCACCAAGTGCATCCTGTGCGCGGCGTGCACCACCTCGTGCCCCGTGTTCTGGAACGACGGCCAGTACTTCGGCCCGGCGGCGATCGTCAACGCCCACCGCTTCATCTTCGACTCGCGCGACGAGGCCGGCGAGCAGCGGCTGGAGATCCTGAACGACAAGGACGGTGTGTGGCGCTGCCGCACGACGTTCAACTGCACGGACGCGTGCCCGCGCGGCATCGAGGTCACCAAGGCCATCCAGGAGGTCAAGCGGGCCCTGATCACCCGCCGCTTCTGACGGCGTCCGCACGCGCGCCAGGGCCCCGCTCCGGGATGGGAGCGGGGCCCTGGCGCGTTCGGCGGGCGCCTTTCGCCGCGGGATGGCGTACGGGGTTCACCGGGCCGGGGCGGACCTGGCAGGATCGGTGGGACATTCGATGTGAACGTGGTGGAAGCGGGGAACACGACGATGACCGAACCGAATCCGTACCGGTCCGACGGGGAGCCGGAGTACCAGTGGGGGCCGGACCAGCCGGCCTACGGGTATCCGCAGGAGACACCGCCGGGGTACGTCCATCCGCCGCAGCATCCGGGGTACGCGCCGGTGCCGGCCGTCGGGGCGACCGTGCCCATGGGAATGGGCGGGGCGCCGCTGGTGGCGATCGGGGACATCACGGTGGTGGGTGACTCGATCATCACACCGGCCGGGTCCCTCGCGCTGCGGGGCGCGGTCTGGAACGCGACGGATCTCTCCAGGACGGAGGAGAAGATCCCGGTGTACGCCATCGTGCTGGCGGTCCTCTTCTTCGGCGCGTGCGGTCTCGGCCTGCTCTTCCTGCTGATCAAGGAGAAGTCGACCACGGGCTTCGTCCAGGTCACCGTCACCAACGACGGGCGGCACCACGCCACGATGATTCCGGCCCACAACCCCTATGTCTTCCAGCAGATCATGGGCCAGATCGGCTACGCCCGGTCGATCAGCAGCATGTAGCGGCACCGCCCCGGGCCCGTTCACCCCGCGCGGGAGAGGAACTCCTCGTGCGCGGGCAGCAACGGGAGCCCGAAGCGGCGGTGGAGGGCGAGGACATCGCGCAGGTCGTCCTCGTCGATGGCGTACCCCGTGTGGCTCGCGATCTGGGAAGCGGCCGACATGCAGTCGACCGTGCGGCCGAGGACGGTGCCGGTCGCGGTGAGCGAGCCCACGGGGTACGCGAGCCCGAGGGGGCCGTGGATCTCGGTGCCCGCCCCGTCGCGGCGGGTGGTGGCGAAGTCCACCTGGTGGATGTCGACATGGCGGCCCCCGGGGTCGGCGAGGACCTCGTTGAAGGGGCCGTCGTGGAGTACGTGGGTGAAGCCCGCGTCCGTCAGCGCCGCGCGGAGCCGGGCGAAGTCCAGCCGGTCGACGGCGATGTCGAGATCCTGGTGGGGACGGGTCTGCTCGCCGAGGAGCGCGTCCACCCCCCAGCCGCCGTCGACCCACACCCGGACGCCCGCGCCGGCGAAGAGGTCGAGCAGCAGATGGACGTCCCGGGCGCTCATACAGGGGCGGGCGTGTTCGGTGAGGAACTCCGTCAGCGCCCCGTTGATCTCCGCCGGGCGCTCCAGACCGGGCAGATGCCCCGCCCAGGGCAGCTCGCGGTGGCGGGCGCGCGGCAGTAGCCGGGGCAGCCGGGCCGCCGTGGCGCGGAAGTCCGGCAGGTCGTGGGCGCCGGAGAGGACCAGGGCGGGCGCGCGGACCGCCGTGAGCGCCGATACGTCGAAGTCGGTGTCCCCGCCGTACTCCTCGGCCGCCGCCGACTGCACCCGGAAGGCGTGCAGTTGCATGCGCCGTACCGCCTCCCGGGTCGCCTCGCCGGCCTCCGGGCCGAGCCAGGTCTCCGCGTTGAGCGCAGCGGCCCGCTCCAGGTCGCCGGCCTCGAAGAGCGCGGTCTCCGCCTCGTCGAACGCGGCGAGTCGGGGGCTCTCGCCCTGGTCGGGGAGGCCCGGGCAGAGCAGGGCGAGCGCGGTCACCCGGTCCGGTTCGCGGGCCGCGATCTCCAGGGCGACCCGGCCGCCGTAGGAGGAGCCGACCAGCGCGGCGCGCTCGATGCCGAGGGTGTTCAGCAGCGCGAGCACATCGCCGGCGTCGGTGTACGGGGCGGTCGCCGCGGGCGTCTCGCCGTACCCCCGGAAGTCGGGGCGCACCACGCGCAGTCCGGCCTCGGTCAGGGCGGGGAGCTGGGGGTCCCACATCCTGCGGTCGCAGACGGTGGAGTGCAGCAGTACGGCCACGGGGCCCGAGCCTGCCAGGTCATGAGTAAGCGTCACCGGGCCGAGGGTAGGTCGTCCCGTCCTCCGCCGCCTCCGGATTTCCGCCCCCGCCTCTCGTCTTGAACATGTTCAAAAAGAGGTCTACTGTCATCGTCGACAGCCTTTTTGAACGCGTTCAAGGAGCGTGGGGCATGGACCTCAATGTGGTCGGGTACATCGTCTATCTGCTGATCAGCGTGGCCCTGACGGTCTGGGTGGCCCGCACTCTCAGCCGCAACGGCAGGATCTTCCTCGCCGATGTGATGCACGGGAACGAGCGGCTCGCCGACGCCGTGAACCATCTCCTGGTCGTCGGCTTCTATCTGGTGAACCTCGGGTTCGTCGCTCTCTATCTCCGGGTCTCCAAGACCGTCGAGGACACCCGGGGACTCTTCGACGCGCTCTCGGTGAAGCTCGGTGTCGTCCTGCTGGTGCTCGGCGTGATGCACCTGTGCAACGTCTACGTCCTCAACAAGATCCGCCGGCGCGGTGTGATGGAGCGCGAGATGGTGCCTCCCGTACCGGCGCAGGGGTGGACCGCGCCCGCCGGCGGCCCGGCCGGAGCGTGACGCCATGACCGCGCGGCAGATCCACGGCACCCCCGGCGCGCACGGCCCCCACGGACGTCTCCCGGTCCGCCGGCTGACCGTCCTCTACGACGCCGGCTGCTCGCTCTGCGTCCATCTGCGGCACTGGCTCGGGCGCCAGCGCCAACTGGTGCCGCTGACGCTGGTGGCCGCCGGGTCCGAGCAGGCCCGGCGGCGCTACCCCGGACTCGACCACAGCCGGACACTGCGGGAGATCACCGTCATCGGCGACCGGGGCCAGGTCTACAGCGGGGCCGCCGCCTGGGTGGTGTGTCTGTGGGCGCTCGCCGAGCACCGGCCCAAGGCCCACTGGCTGGCCACCCCCGCCGGAGCGCCCTTCGTCCGGGTCACCATGCTCGCCGCGGCGAAGTACCGCGAGCTGTCCGGTTCCGGACCGGGCCCGGTGGGCGGAGCCGGGGCCGGGGCCGGCGTCCGCGCCGGGCCGGGCGATGTGGCGGGGGCCGGGAGCGGGGCCGCCGCTCCCTGCGACGACCGGTGCGCGATCCCCCGTTAGGCTCGGACACCGTGACAGACGCGCCGGCCCCCAAGAACGCCCCGAAGAGCGAGCAGACCCGCACGCTCATCCTCGAAACGGCCCTGCGGCTGTTCCAGGAGCACGGTTACGACAAGACCACGATGCGGGCCATCGCCAAGGAGGCCGGTGTCTCGGTGGGGAACGCGTACTACTACTTCTCCTCCAAGGAACACCTCATCCAGGGCTTCTACGACCGGATCGCCGCCGAGCACCGGGCGGCGGTCCGGCCCGTGCTGGAGGCGGAGACCGCGCTGGAGGCGCGGCTCGCCGGGGTGATGCTCGCCTGGCTCGACATCGCCGAGCCGTACCACGAGTTCGCGGCGCAGTTCTTCAAGAACGCGGCCGATCCCGAGAGTCCGCTCAGCCCCTTCTCGCAGGAGTCGGAGCCCGCCCGCGAGGAGGCCATCGCGGTCCACCGGCAGGTCCTGGCGGGGACGCGGACCAAGGTGCCCGCCGAACTGGCCGGCGCCCTGCCGGAGCTGATGTGGCTCTCCCAGATGGGTCTGGTCCTCTACTGGGTCTTCGACCGCTCGGAGGGCCGTGAGCGCAGCCGGAAGCTCGCGGCGCAGGGCGCCCGGCTCACCGCCCGGGGGATAGTCCTCGCCCGGTTCCGGGTGCTGCGGCCCCTGGTCCACGATGTGCACGAGCTGCTGACGGATCTGCTGCCCGGGATGGCGGAGTCGGTCGCGTCGCGGCGGACCACCGGTGCCGGGGGCCGGACCGGCGCGCGCGCCGGGGTCAGGGCCCGGAGGAAGACCGCCGGGGCCGGGGAGCGGGAGACGAAGCCGGAGGCGGAGTGATCCCCCGGGGGCACCGGGAGGGGCGCCGGGCCGCCGTCGGGCGGCCGGGAGGTCCCGGATTCCCGGGTCGGGCCGTCAGGCCTGGCGGGAGGCGAGCTGGACGATGGTGATGTCCGACGAGGCACCGACCCGCACGGGCGGGCCCCAGGCACCCGCGCCCCGGCTGACGTAGAGCTGGGTGTCGCCGTACCGCTCCAGGCCGGCGACGGTGGGGTTGGCCAGGGCGGCGAGGTGGTTGCCGGGCCAGAGCTGGCCGCCGTGGGTGTGGCCGGAGAGCTGGAGATCCACCCCGTGGTCGACGGCGTCGTGGATGACCACGGGCTGATGGGCGAGGAGCACCGAGGCCCGGGAGCGGTCCCGGTCGCCGAGCGCCCGGACGAAGTCGGGTCCCTGGCCGGTGTTCTCGCCCTCGATGTCGTTCACTCCGGCGAGGTCGAAGCCGCCGGCGATCTCCACGCGCTCGTTCTCCAGCGGTCGGAGCCCCAGCTCCCGCACATGGTCGACCCACTCGTCCGCGCCGGAGTAGTACTCGTGGTTCCCGGTGACGAAGAAGGAGCCGTGCCGCGCCCGGAGCCCGCGCAGTGGTTCGGCGGCGGTCCCGAGGTCGGCGACGGTGCCGTCGACCATGTCGCCGACGATCGCGACGAGATCGGGCTGGGCGGAGTTGATGGTGTCGACGATCCGCCGGGTGTGGCCGCGGCCGAGGATGGGCCCCAGATGGATATCGCTGACGACGGCGATCCGGAGGCCGTGGGCCGAGCGCGGGAGCTTGGCCAGCGGGACGGTGACCCGCTTGATCCGGGGGCCGCGCAGCACGCTGTGCGTACCGTGGCCGACCGTGGCCAGCGCCGCCGCCGCGGCTCCCGCGCCCACCGCCCGGGAGACGAACAGCCGCCGGGAGAGGGCGCGCCCGGCATCGGGCGCCCCGGGGGACGCCTCGGCCTTGACCTCGGCCGAGCCGCCGGCGGAGGGGGTGTCGAGGCAGGTGGGGAGGGAATTGGCGGGGGCGGGAGTGGGAGTGGAAGTGGGTGCGGGTGCGGTCGGGTCGGTGGTCCCGGCCAGGACGGGCCCGGGCGCGGATTCGGACGCGGGCCCGGAAGCCGACGCGGACACGGGCGCGGGCGCGGGTCCGGAGGACCCGGAGGAGGGCGCGGGCCCGGAGGGCGACGCCGGCACGGACGCAGGCCCGGCAGAGGACGCGGGCACGGGCTCCGACACGGAGGACCCGGAGGAGGGCGCGGGTCCGGAAGGCGACGCCGGCGCGGACGCGGGTCCGGCGGAGGTCTCAGGCCCGGAAGGCGACGCCGGCCCGGACTCCGGTCCGGCGGAGGACCCGGGGGTCGATACGGAGTCGGCGGGTCGCGCCGGGGGGCGGCGGGCCCCGTCGCCGGAAGCGGCCGGGGCTGCCGGGCGGCGGCGGTCGCGGCGCAGCCAGAGCGCCCGTACCACCTCCCCCACCCCCAGCCACAGCACCAGATAGAGCAGTACCACCAGCCACAGAAAGCCCGGCCAGGCGAGAATCTGCTGTACCCGGAACGGGAAACCCGCCCGCCCCGACACCAGGGCCCCGATGGAGAGCACCGGCAGGATGAGAATCGCCACCGTGCCCGCCCGGCGCGCCGCCCCTCCGCCGCGCGTCGTGTCATGGACGAGTCTCCGCCACACATACCAGTGCGCCCCCGCGAGGACGGCGATCACGGCGACCATGACCAGCAGGACGACGACCATCACAGGAAGCTCCCCTATCCTTCGCGCCGCAAGGCGCGGACCCCGCGCAACCCGATGACTCCGACGACCGTCCCCAGCAGCAGGGACGTAAGGGCGAGCAGCAGGTGGACCCAGAAGTACGCCGTCGGGTCGCCGGCGTCGTCGAACGCGAGCCCGCTGCCGTCCTGCCACAGGTTTTTGACGAAAGTGACCCAGATGAACCAGCTCCACACCCCGAAGGCGAGCAGGAACCAGGACACGGGGCGGCTGAGCTTCATGGACCCAGTATCCGGGGCGGCCCCGGACCGGGGCTTCCGGGGTGGGCTGTCCCGGCGGCCTCCCCGGCGAGTCACCGACCCGACAAGCATATTTTCTCTTTTTCCCTGTACTTTCACGTCCGTGCCCGCCCTGAAGAAGACCGTGAAGCGATCGCTGCTGACGGTCACCGCCGCCTCGCTCCTCCCCCTCCTCCTCGCCGTGCCCGCCTCGGCGGACACCCACGACGACAAGCCGAAGGGGAAGGCGGGCAGCAGTGAGAAGCGGAAGCGGCCGGACAAGCCGAAGAAGCCGGGGCACCCGAATCCCCCCGCGGCCATGTCCACCGTCGGCGGCTCCCTGCTTGGCAAGGCGGGCACCCAGGTCAGTCTCGGCGCGGGGGCACCCGTGCTGCCCAAGGATCTGAGCGGGCGCTCCTGGATCGTCGCCGACGCCGAGAACGGCGATGTGCTGGCCGCGCACAACGCCCACTGGCGGCTCCCCCCGGCCTCCACGATGAAGATGCTCTTCGCGGACACCCTGCTGCCGAAGCTGCCCAAGGCCACCACCCACAAGGTGTCATCGGAGGAGCTGGAGAACGTCGGCCCCGGGAGCAGCCTGGTCGGGGTGAAGGAGGATCTGAGCTACTCGGTCCACGATCTGTGGCTCGGGGTCTTTCTGCGTTCCGGCAACGACGCGGTCCATGTGCTCTCCGCGATGAACGGCGGCATCGACAGGACCGTCGAGGACATGCAGGCCCACGCCGAGGAGCTCCAGGCCCTCGACACCCAGGTCGTCTCGCCGGACGGCTACGACGCGGCCGGCCAGGTCTCGTCCGCGTACGACCTCACCCTCATCGCCCGCAGCGGGATGCAGAAGAAGGACTTCCGCGAGTACGCCTCCACCGTCAGCGCCGACTTCCCCGGCGGGACGGACGGCGGCAAGCGGGAGACCTTCGAGATCCAGAACACCAACCGGCTGCTCACCGGCGACTACGGCATCGCCCCCTACAAGGGCATCGCGGGCATCAAGAACGGCAACACCACCCACGCGGGCGCGACCTTCACCGGGGTCGCCGAGCGGAACGGGAAGGTGCTGCTGGTGACCGTCATGAACCCGGACTCCGGCGGGGGCAACGCCGTCTACCAGGAGGCGGCCGACCTGCTGGACTGGGGCTTCGCCGCCACGGGGAAGGTCGTCCCGGTGGGCGAGCTGGTCGCGCCGAGGTCGGCGCCCACCACCGCCACCAGCGCCGCGCCCAGCGAGGACACCGGCAAGGCGGGACCGGCGAAGGACGACGGCGACGCACCGGCGCGGACGGTCGCCACCGCCTCCGGCGAGGAGTCCTCCAGCGGTGTGGGGACAGCGCTCGCCATCGCCGGCGGGGCGCTGATCGCGCTGGCGGCGGCGGTCTTCGTGGTCAACCGGCGCTGGCCCTCCCGGCGCGGCTGAGCACCGGGAACACCGCGAGCAACGCGAGCACTGCGAGCACCGCGGACACCGGCCGCACCGGCCGCACCGGTCCGGTGGTGCCCGGCACCGCTCACGCCGCCCCGGTGGGGGCGGGAGCGCCCTCCACGGGGGTGCTCCCGCCCCCGGGAGCGGCCCCCGCCTCCTCCTCGCCGGACACCGGCGCCTTGCCGGTGGCCGTCCACGCGGCACAGAACAGCAGCAGCTTCGCCGTGAAGTTCATCCACAGCAGCAGGGCCACCGGCACACCGAAGGCCCCGTACATGCTCTTGGACGCGACCCCCTGCATATAGCCGCTGAGCAGCAGCTTCAACAGCTCGAACCCGATCGCGCCGATCAGTCCGGCGACCACCAGACGGCGGCGCGGCGGATGCACCCCGGGGAGCAGGGTCAGCAGATAGAGCAGGAGCAGGAAGTCGGCGACGACGGCGATGGCGATGGCCGCCGCCGACAGCAGCACCCCCTCGGCACCGCCCCGGTCGATCCCGAGCCGGTCGGCGCCCCAGCCGACCGCCGATGAGCCGAGCGCCGACGCGGCCAGCGAGGCGAGCGCGGTGGCGCCGAGGCCGAGCAGCACCCCCGCGTCCTTGGCCTTGCGGACCAGCGGATTTCCCTCGTCCACACCGTCGAGGCCCCACACCGCCCGCAGGCACTCCCGTATCGAGCCGACCCAGCCGATGCCGGTGAGGAGCAGCAGGGCGCCCGCGACCAGTCCGACCGTACCGGCGTTGGCGACCAGCGAGCCGATGTCGAGCTGGTCGGAGATCCCCGGGACCTGGTCGCTGATCCGGCTCTCCAGCCGGTGCAGCGCGTCATCGCTCAGCAGGGCGGCGCCGGCCGCCGCCGCCACGGTGATCAGCGGGAAGAGGGCGAGAAAGCTCAGGAAGGTGATGGCGGCGGCGAGCCGGGCCCAGTGCACCCGCTCCAGCGTTTCGTACGAGCGCCAGGCGTGGGTGCGCATCAGCCGGGCGAGCCAGGGGCCGATGAGCGGGAGCCTTGTCAACCAGTCCATGCCGGTACGCCTACCCTGCCGGGCCCGGTTTGTGCCACCCGGGTTCCGCGGCGCCACAGGTCACCGGGGCCGCTCAGAGACCGGCGACGGCGAGTGCGTACATCGCCGCCCACACCAGGCCGATGACGGCCAGCGCCCGGTCGCGCAGCACCACGTCCTCGGGGGCGCCCGCGGTGCCGCGGTCCGCGAAGACGGCGTACCGCAGCACGGCCAGGATGAAGGCGATCATCGAGAGCTGCCGCCAGGGCAGCAGGGACCGGTCGTCGGCGCCACCGCTCTCCAGGGCCCAGAGGCAGTAGGCGAGGACGGCGACCCCGGCGGCGAGCTGCCAGACGAAGCGCAGATAGCCGGTGGTGTACTCGGTGAGCAGGGCCCGGGTCGCGCCCTTGCCGCCCGCCATCTGGACGGCCTCGGAGTAGCGCTTCGCGGCGACCATGAAGAGCGCGCCGAAGCCGGTGGTGATGAGGAACCAGCGGGAGAGCGGGATGCCGAGCGCGACACCGCCGATCATCGCGCGGAGCAGAAAGCCGGTGGTGACGACGGCCATGTCGACCACGAGGACGTGTTTGAGCCAGATGCAGTAGGCGAGCTGCATGGAGAGGTACGCGGTGAGCAGGGCGCCGGTCATGGCGCCGCACAGGGTGGCGGCCCCGCCGACGGCGACCGCGGCGAGCAGGGCGGCGGCGGCGTGGGCGACGGGGACGGGAACCTCGCCGGCGGCGACGGGGCGGCGGCACTTCACCGGGTGGGCGCGGTCGGCCTCGGCGTCGCGGGCGTCGTTGACGAGGTAGACGGCCGCCGCGGCGGCCGTGAAGAGCAGGAAGACGATCGCGAGGCGGCCCGCGTTGTGGAGGGATTCCAGCTCCCCGGCGGCGGCGGGGGCGGCGGCGACGAGGGTGTTCTTGACCCACTGGCGGGGCCGGGCGGTGCTGAGCAGACCGCGGGGGAGGCTCCGGGCACGGGTCGGGACGGGCCTGCGTGCGCGCCGCCCGGGACGCTCGGGCCGCTCCAGCAGCACGGTGCCGGGCTCGGTCACGGGGCTCCCTTCCCGGAGATCCATGAACGGAGGGAGCCCGGGAGACCGGGGAGGCGCCGGAGACCAGGGAAGCCGGACGAGCCCGGGAGGCCTGAGGAACCTGGGAAGCCCGAGGAGCCCGCCGAGCCCGGGGAAACCCGGGAAACCCGGAAGCCCGGGAAGCCTGAGGAGTCAGGGAAGCCTGAGGAGTCAGGGAGGCTCAGGAAGCGCCGGACTCCAGGGAAACCCGAGGAGCCCGACGAGCCCCGGACGCCCCAGACACCCCGGACACCCAACGAGCCCGGGAGGCCTGAGGAACCTGGGAAGCCTGGGAAGCGGCGGAGGCCAGGAAAGCCTGAGGAGTCAGGGAAACCCGGGAAGCCCAGGAGGCCAGGAAGACCCGACGAGCCCCGGAAGCCCCGGACACCCGACGAGCCCGAGGAACCAGGGAAGCCCGACGAGGCCGACGAGGCCGACGAGGCCGACGAGGCCGACGAGGCCGACGAGGCCAGGAAACCCAGGACACCCGACGAGCCCAGGACGCCCGACGCGGCGGAGAAGCCCCGGGAGCCCGACCAACCCCAACCCCGGGCGCTTCCGGGACGCACGGTGCTCCAGGCACCCGGGACCCCGCCGGCGCCCCCGCCCCCGCCCCCGCTCCCGCTCCCGGGGCGGAGCGCTCCCTTCACCCACCGGGCCCCGAGCCGTGCGACGGCTCCGCCGAGCGCGGCGCCCGCCACGACATCGGACGGGTAGTGCACCCCGGCCACGAGCCGCGACACGCACATGGCCGCCGCCAGCGGCACCACCACCCTCTCCCCCGCCGGGAAGAGCGCCCCGAAGGCGACCACCGCCGCCGCGGCGGATGTCGCGTGCGAACTGGGAAACGCGTACGGCCCGGCCGTCCCCACCAGGGGCCGGCGGAGTTCCCGTCCCACGGGCCCCGGAAGGGCACCGGGAGCCGGGCCCGGGCGGCCGGCCGCGTGGCCGCCCGGCGGCCGGGGCCGCTCCCCCCGGCCGCCGCCGTCCCCGGCCGGACCCGGCCCCGTTCCGCTCCCGCCGGGTGCCCGGGTGCGGCCGGATGCCCCGTACGGAAGCGGCTCCCCCGGATCGCCCCCTCCCGGGACCCCGCCGGACGGCCCGCCCCCGGCCCCGGCCGGAACCCGCCGAGCGGCCGGAGCCGGGGACGGATCGGGGGCGGGCCGGCCGGCGGCGGCCGGTCCGGCGCCGGTGAGCCGGGGAGCCGGGCCGCCGGGGACGGCGGCGGCCGGGGAGAGCGGCCCCGGTCTCCTGCGGCGGACGGTGTACTTCACCCCGAGGCTCGCCAGATGGGCCCCGGCCACCAGGGCGGTGGCGCGGAGCCAGGCCGGGCGGCGGGCGGCGTCCGCCGCGGCGGCGGTCAGGCCCCCGGCGAGCCAGAGGGCGGCGTGCTCCCCCGCGAAGGAGAGCGCCCGGGCCGCCGGGGCGATCCCCGGGCGGCTGCCGCAGTCGCGCAGCACCACGAGCACCGCCCTGTCGGCCGCCGCGCAGTCGGCGTATCCCATGCGCCACCCCTTCTTCCTCATGAGCCCGGGCCCGGTGCTCCGGCTCTCCACCCGGCCCCGGGGGCTCCACCCGGCCCCGGTCGGCCCCGGACGACTCCTCCGGTCGACTCTTCTGGGCGCCCACCCGACAACTCAGGCCATTCTTTGATGACACTCGTTTAATCACCCATTTCGGCGAGTCCATCCAGTACTCCAAAAATGTGGGCATAACCGGCTATACGGTCTTCCCCATGCCTGCCGAGACCCCCCGGTCCGCCGTCGCGGAGCCAGCAGCGGCCGACCTCGCCCACCCCCCTGACCCCTTTGTCTCCGTCAGCGGCTGGGGCCGTACCTCCCCCACCACCGCCTCCGTGCTCCGCCCCCGCTCCCCCGACGAGGCCGCCACGGCGGTACGGGAGTGGGGCGCGCGCGGCGGCATCGCCCGGGGGCTCGGCCGGGCGTACGGGGACGCGGCGCAGAACGCGGGCGGCACGGTCCTCGACATGACCGGTCTGCGCCGCGTCCACGCCGTCGACACCGAGGCGGGCACGGTCGTCTGCGACGCCGGCGTCAGCCTCCACCGGCTGATGGAGGTCCTGCTGCCGCTCGGCTGGTTCGTCCCGGTGACCCCCGGCACCCGGCAGGTCACCGTCGGCGGCGCGGTCGGCGCGGACATCCACGGCAAGAACCACCACGTCAGCGGCGCCTTCTCCCGCCATGTCGGCTCGCTCGAACTGCTCACCGCCGACGGCGCGATCCGCACCGTGACCCCCGGCACCGACCTCTTCGACGCCACCACCGGCGGCATGGGCCTGACCGGGGTGATCCTCTCGGCGACCCTCCGGCTGCACCGGGTGGAGACCTCGCTGATGTCCGTCGACACCGAACGGGCCACGGACCTCGACGACCTGATGGCCAGGCTCGCCGCCACCGACCACCGCTACCGCTACTCGGTCGCCTGGATCGATCTGCTGGCGCGCGGCCGGGCGCTGGGCCGGGCGGTCCTGACCCGGGGCGAGCACGCGCCGCTGGACGCGCTGCCGGAGCGCGCCCGGCGCGCACCGCTCGCCTTCCGCCCGGGGCGGCTGCCCGCACCCCCCGACCTCGTACCGGCAGGGCTGCTCACCCGCACCACGGTCGCCCTGTTCAACGAGTTCTGGTATCGCAGGGCCCCCCGCTCGCGCACCGGCAGGCTCCAGCCGCTGACCGCCTTCTTCCACCCCCTGGACGCCGTGCCGCACTGGAACCGGATCTACGGCCGGGAGGGGTTCGTCCAGTACCAGTTCGTGGTCGGCCACGGCCGGGAGGAGACGCTGCGCCGGATCGTCCGGCGGATCGCCCGGCGCGGCTGCCCCTCCTTCCTCGCCGTCCTCAAGCGGTTCGGCGAGGCCGACCCCGGGTGGCTCTCCTTCCCGGTGCCCGGCTGGACGCTGGCGCTGGACATCCCCGCCGGGCTCGACGGTCTCGGGGAGTTCCTCGACGAGCTGGACGAGGAGGTCGCGGCGGCGGGCGGCCGGGTCTATCTCGCCAAGGACTCCCGGCTGCGCCCGGAGCTGCTCGCCGGGATGTACCCCCGGCTCCCGGAGTTCCGCGCCCTGCGGTCCCGGCTGGACCCGCGCGGGGTCTTCGCCTCGGACCTCTCCCGCCGGCTCGGGCTCTGAACCCGCGCCCCACCGACGTACACGCACCTCTGGAGCAGTCATGAAGGACGCCTTCGGCACCCCGCAGTCCCTGCTCGTCCTCGGCGGCACATCGGAGATCGGGCTCGCCGTCGCCCGCCGGCTGATCGCCCGGCGCTGCCGCACCGTCCGGCTGGCCGGGCGGCCGTCGCCCGCGCTCGACTCGGCCGCCGACGGGCTGCGCGGCCTCGGCGCCGAGGTCCGCACCGTCGCCTTCGACGCGCTGGACCCGGACTCCCACGAGGAGGTCCTGGGCAAGGTCTTCGCCGAGGGCGACACCGACATGGTGCTGCTCGCCTTCGGGGTGCTGGGCGATCAGGCGAGCGACGAGGGCGACCCGCCGGCGGCCGTCCGGGTGGCGCAGACCAACTACACCGGGGCCGTCTCCTCCGGTCTTGTCTGTGCCGCCGCCCTCCAGAACCAGGGGCACGGCTCCCTGGTGGTGCTCTCGTCCGTCGCCGGGGAGCGGGCCCGCCGGACCAACTTCATCTACGGCTCCAGCAAGGCCGGACTGGACGCGTTCACCCAGGGGCTGGGGGACGCGCTGTACGGGACGGGGGTCCATGTGATGGTCGTGCGCCCCGGTTTCGTCCGCACCGCGATGACCTCGCATCTGCCCGACGCGCCGCTCGCCACCACCCCCGACGAGGTCGCCGCCGCCGTGGAACGGGGGCTGCGGCGCCGTTCGGAGACGGTCTGGGTGCCGGGGGTGCTGCGGGTGGTGATGTCGGCGCTGCGGCATGTGCCGCGCCCGCTCTTCCGCCGGCTGCCGGTGTAGCGGTGCTACGAGGTGCGGGGCGCGGGTTCGTCCACCGGGGAGCCCTGCGCGGGCACGGACCCGGCCGCGCCCCCGAAGGGGTAGGAGTTGAGCTTGCGCCAGACGCTGTCCGCGCCCTGCTCGTACAGCGCGAAGGAGGCGCAGGTCCAGGCCGCCTCGAAGTCGGCCAGCTCCGCGTAGGCGCGGTCCATGGCCTCCTCGGCGATGCCGTGGGCGACGGTGACATGCGGGTGGTACGAGAACTGGAGCTCGCGCACCAGCGGCCCGGAGGCGTCCCGGACCCGCTTCTGGAGCCAGGAGCAGGCGGCGGCGCCCTCCACGATCTGGACGAAGACCACCGGTGACACGGGCCGGAAGGTCCCGGTCCCGCTCAGCCGCATCGGGAACGGCTGGACCGCGCGGGCGACCTCCGCGAGATGCGCCTCGACGGCGGGCAGCAGCGCGGGATCGGCCTCGGTCGGCGGCAGCAGGGTGACATGGGTGGGAATGCCGTGCGCGGCCGGATCTCCGAAGCTCGCGCGCCGCTCCTGGAGCAGGCTGCCGTAGGGCTCCGGGACCGCGATCGAAACGCCGAGCGTTACGGTCCCCACGTCGTTCTCCTTCGCACTTCGGGTGGGCGGCCGGCCCAGCGGACGGCCGCCCCGTCACAACGGGTGGTGTACAGCCGCCAGTGTGGCGGCTGGACGGCGTGTGTGGCCAGAGGCGTTGGCCACAGCGGGGCGGGGCCGGCGGGCCCCATACTGGAGGGCTCGGCCCCGCGGACCCCTCGGCGACGCGCCCGGGGCCGGGTCCCGGCGGCGGCCGGTCAGGGCCTGGCGGGGAGGAAGCCCACCCGGTCGAAGGCCGTGGCCAGGGTCCGGGCCGCGACCGCGCGGGCCTTCTCCGCGCCCTTGGCCAGTACGGTGTCCAGCGCCGCCGGATCGTCCAGATACTCCTGGGTCCGGGCGCGGAACGGCGTGACGAACTCCACCATCACCTCGGCGAGGTCGGTCTTCAGGGCGCCGTACATCTTCCCCTCGTACTCCTTCTCCAGCGCGGCGACCGTGGTGCCGGTGAGGGTGGAGTAGATGGTGAGCAGATTGCTGACCCCGGGCTTCTCCACGGGGTCGAAGCGGATCACCGTGTCGGTGTCGGTGACGGCGCTCCTGACCTTCTTCGCCGTCGTCCTCGGCTCGTCCAGCAGATTGACCAGGCCCTTGGGCGTGGAGGCCGACTTGCTCATCTTGATCGCCGGGTCCTGGAGGTCGTAGATCTTGGCGACCTCCTTGACGATGTGCGGCGCCGGGATGGTGAAGGTGTCGCCGAAGCGGGTGTTGAACCGCTCGGCGAGGTCCCGGGTCAGCTCGATGTGCTGGCGCTGGTCCTCACCGACCGGGACGGAGTCCGCCTGGTAGAGGAGGATGTCCGCGACCTGGAGGATCGGGTAGGTGAAGAGCCCGACGGTGGCCCGGTCGGCGCCCTGCCTGGCGGACTTGTCCTTGAACTGCGTCATCCGCGAGGCCTCGCCGAAGCCGGCCAGGCAGTTCATGATCCAGCCGAGCTGGGCGTGCTCGGGGACATGGCTCTGGACGAAGAGGGTGCAGCGGTCGGGATCGAGACCGGCGGCGAGGAGCTGGGCGGCGGCGAGGCGGGTGTTGGCCCGCAGCTCGGCCGGGTCCTGCGGCACGGTGATCGCGTGCAGGTCCACGACCATGTAGAACGCGTCGTGGGTCTCCTGCAGCGCCACGTACTGGCGGATCGCTCCGAGGTAGTTCCCGAGGTGGAACGAGCCGGCGGTGGGCTGGATGCCGGACAGGGCGCGGGGTCGGTCTTGGGCCATGCCGGTCATTGTCTCAGGTGCCCGGCGGGGTCCGGTTCTCCGGTGGACGGCCCCGCCCGGCGGGCCCCCGAGGGCTCCGCCGGACGGGGCGGCGGGCGGCGCCGGACGGGGCGGGCCCGGGGTCCGCTCCGGCTGGGTCGTCTCTTTCGGATCGTGCCGGGCTCGCGAGCCCCGGCACCGCGCCTCGCCGCGTTGTCGTCGGTCGCCGACGCTCCGCGTGGGCTCCCTCCTCCGCCTCGCGATCCACGGCACCGGACCCCGCTCACCGATCCGGCCCGACCCGAAAGAAACTCCCTAGCGGGGCAGCCCGGGGGCCGGGTACGCGGCCATCAGCTCGGCGACCTCGCCCCGGATCGCGGTGAGCGCCTCCTCGTCGCCCGCGCCGGCTGCCCGCACGCCCCGGTCGATCCAGTCGGCGACGGCGGGCATGTGCGCGGTGGTGAGCCCGCGCGAGGTGAGGGAGGGGGTGCCGATCCGGATGCCGGACGGGTCGAAGGGCTTTCTGGTGTCGTAGGGGACGGTGTTGTGGTTGACGACGATCCCGGCCCGGTCCAGGGCCTTGGCGGCGGTCTTGCCGGGGATCTCCCGGGCGGTGAGGTCGATGAGGATCAGATGGTTGTCGGTGCCGCCGGAGACCAGGTCGAGGCCCCGGGCGAGCAGGGCGTCGGCGAGCGCCCGGGCGTTGGCGACGACCGCGTGGGCGTACGCGCGGAAGGAGGGCTGGGCCGCCTCGTGCAGGGCCACCGCGATCCCGGCGGTCGTCTGGTTGTGGGGGCCGCCCTGGAGGCCGGGGAAGACGGCCCGGTCGATGGCGCGCGCGTGCTCCGCGCGGGACATCAGCATCGCGCCGCGCGGGCCGCGCAGGGTCTTGTGGGTGGTTGTGGAGATCACATCGGCGTGCGGCACCGGCGAGGGGTGGGCGCCGCCGGCGATCAGTCCGGCGAGATGGGCGACATCGGCCGCCAGGACGGCCCCGGTCTCGCGGGCGATCTCCGCGAAGGCGGCGAAGTCGATGGTCCGGGGCAGGGCGGTGCCACCACAGAAGATGATCTTCGGGCGTTCGGCGATGGCCACGGCGCGGACCTCGTCGAAGTCGATGAGCCCGGTGTCCCGGCGCACCCCGTACCGCACGCCCCGGAACCAGGTGCCGGTGGCCGAGACGCCCCAGCCGTGGGTGAGGTGGCCGCCCATGGGCAGGGCCATGCCGAGCACCGTGTCGCCCGGCTCGGCGAAGGCGAGGTAGACGGCGAGATTGGCCGGGGAGCCGGAGTAGGGCTGCACATTGACGTGCTCGGCGCCGAAGAGGGCCTTGGCGCGGTCGACGGCGAGCCGCTCGACCAGATCGATGTTCTGCTGGCCCTCGTAGTAGCGGCGGCCGGGGTAGCCCTCGCTGTACTTGTTCTGGAGGACCGTGCCGGAGGCCTCCAGGACGGCGCTGGAGACATAGTTCTCGCTGGGGATCAGGCGCAGGGTCTCGGCCTGGAGCCGCTCCTCGGCGCCGACGAGCGCGGCCAGCTCCGGGTCGGCGGCGAGCAGCGCGGGGTGGGCGGCGGGGGCCGGGCGGGCGGAAGGGGCGGCGGGTGCGGGATGGGGAAGAGTGCTCATGGTGTCCTCCGTATCCGTGAGACGACGGGAACCCCGGGGCGTGCCCGTGCGGTCCTCCGGTCGTGCGCGGAGGCGGGCGGCACCCCTGGGGCTGTCATCGGGACGCGTCCCGAGATCCCCGCCCGGAGAGGCAGGAAGCGGTCGGCGCCCCGCTGACGGGTTCGCCGGGGCACCCAGGCGGGCGGCACCTCGTCTGCTCCTGCGCACACGGTTTCCCCGCGGTCTCTTCCGCGTTCGCCAGTCGCCGTGCGTACCCTCCACCTTAAGCGCCGGGCCCTTCGGCAAGGTTTCCCCGTCCACGATGCGAGCGACGATAGAACCAGGGGCACCACCCCGCCCCGTGCCGGATGCCCTGCCTCTGAGAGATCCGAGGAAGAGGAAACGGAGACCCCGTGTCTGTGTCTGAGAGCGCCATCGCCGCCGCCGAGTCCCACAGTGCCCACAACTACCACCCGCTCCCCGTGGTCGTCGCCACCGCCGAGGGCGCGTGGATGACCGATGTCGAGGGACGCCGCTACCTCGATCTGCTCGCCGGATACTCGGCGCTCAATTTCGGCCATGGCAACCGCCGGCTGATCGACGCGGCGCGAGCGCAGCTGGAGCGGGTCACCCTCACCTCGCGCGCCTTCCACCACGACCGCTTCGCCGAGTTCTGCACCCGGCTGGCCGAGCTGTGCGGCATGGAGATGGTGCTGCCGATGAACACGGGCGCGGAGGCGGTGGAGACCGCCGTGAAGACCGCCCGCAAATGGGGTTACCGGGTCAAGGGCGTCGCGGACAACACGGCCAAGATCGTGGTCGCGGCGAACAACTTCCACGGCCGTACGACCACGGTGATCAGCTTCTCGACGGACCCGGAGGCGCGGGCGGACCACGGCCCCTACACCCCCGGTTTCCAGATCGTGCCGTACGGGGACCTCACCGCGCTGGAGGCCGCCGTCACCGAGAACACGGTGGCCGTGCTGCTGGAGCCGATCCAGGGCGAGGCGGGGGTGCTGGTGCCGCCGCCCGGGTATCTGGCGGGGGTGCGCCGGGTGACCCGCGAGCGGAATGTGCTCTTCATCGCGGATGAGATCCAGTCGGGCCTGGGCCGGACCGGGCGGACCTTCGCCTGTGAGCACGAGGGCGTGGTGCCCGACATGTATCTGCTGGGCAAGGCGCTGGGCGGCGGGGTGGTGCCGGTCTCGGCGGTGGTCTCGTCCCGGGAGGTGCTCGGGGTCCACCGCCCCGGGGAGCACGGCTCGACCTTCGGCGGGAACCCGCTGGCGTGCGCCGTGGCGCTGGAGGTGATCGCGATGCTGGACACCGGTGAGTACCAGCGGCGCGCCACCGAGCTGGGCGACCATCTCCACCACGAGCTGGAGCTGCTGACCGGCGGCGGCGCGGTGCGGGAGGTGCGCGGCCGGGGCCTGTGGGCGGGTGTGGACATCGATCCGGCGCTGGGCACGGGGCGGGAGATCTCCGAGCGGCTGATGGCCCGGGGGGTGCTGGTGAAGGACACCCACGGTTCGACGATCCGGATCGCTCCCCCGCTGGTGATCGGCAAGGAGGACCTGGACTGGGGTCTGGAGCAGCTCCGGGCGGTCCTGTCGGCGTGAGCGTGGGCGGGCGCCGCGCGGAGGCCCGGCGCCCGGCGGGCCCCCGCGCGTACGGCCCCGCGCGTACGGCCCCGCGCGGAGGGGCGTCAGCGGATGAGGTGGGGCAGAAAGCGCGCGTATCCGTCGGTGACGAGGTCGGACGACTCGCGGATGCCGAGCCCGGCCGCCTCGTCCTCCACCACCCAGGCGCCGAGCACCACCCGGTTGCCGTCGAAGTCGGGCAGCGGCGCCAGCTCCTGGTAGCAGCAGGGTTCGTCCCGTACGACGGGGTCGGCGCCGGCTCCGTGGACGGTGACGCCCGCGCCCTCCCGGCCGAGCAGCGGCTTGGCCACATAGCCCCGCCGGGCGGCGAGTTCACGGGGGCCGTCCAGATAGGCCGGAAGCAGATTCGGGTGGCCCGGGTACAGCTCCCAGAGGATGGCGAGCAGCGCCTTGTTGGAGAGGAGCATCTTCCACGCGGGCTCTATCCAGCAGGTGGTTCCGGTGCCGCCCCCGTTGTCCAGGGTGTCCAGGACATGGGGGCCGAAGCGGTCGGTGGCGAGCCACTCCCACGGGTAGAGCTTGAAGCAGGAGCGGATGAACCGCAGCCGGTCGTCGACGAAGCGGCCGGAGAGCCGGTCCCAGCCGATCCGCTCCACCGACAGCGCCTCGGTGTCGAGCCCGGCCTGCTGGGCGGTCTCGCGCAGATAGGCGACGGTCATCAGGTCCTCGCCGAGTTCGTCGCCGTCCGAGTGGGCGAAGTGCACCGGTCCCGGCGGCAGCAGCGGGGCCTGCTTGCGCCAGGCATCCACCAGCCGTTCGTGGAGGGAGTTCCACTGGTCGGCCCCGGGGAACCGTTCCTCCATCCAGAACCACTGCGGGCTGGCGGCCTCGACCAGGGAGGTCGGGGTGTCGGCGTTGTACTCCAGCAGCTTCGCCGGCCCCGTGCCGTCGTAGCGCAGGTCGAACCGGCCGTATATGGACGGGAGTTCGGCCCGGCGCCGCCAGGACTCGGAGATCAGCGAGGCGAGCCGGCGATCGGTGACGCCGAGTTCGGCGAAGCGGTCCCGCTCGACGATGTGCGCGGCGGCGGCCAGGCTCATGGCGTGCAGTTCCTCGACCACCTCCTCCAGCGCCTCGACCTCGGGGAGGGAGAACTCGTAGTACGCGCTCTCGTCCCAGTAGGGGCGCAGGGAGCCGTCGGGGAAGCGGGTCAGGGGGTAGACACACCCCTGCTCCTCGACGATCTCCTGCCAGCCGGGGCGGGGTTCGATGGTGTGGCGCTTCATCGCTCGCCGCCCGGCTCAGCCGCCGCCGGAGCCGGAGCAGCCGAAGCCGCCTCGGTCCACCGCCGACTTGTTGAAGCTGCCGCCCTCCACCAGGCCGCTCTTGACCTTGCCGCCGTAGTAGTGGCTGCCGCTGCCGCTCGAGTCGTCGCACTCGGAACTGGACAGATGTTCCATGGTCGACCGGTTGGCGCAGCGCTTGTCCGGTTCGGACCCGCACGAAGTGATCGTCAGCGCCAGTACGCCCATTCCGCCCAGCACCACCGTGCTCGACCTCAGCCTGCGCCGTGCCATCAGCAGCCCGCCCCCGTTCACTGTCAAACTGTTGTTCTGAATCGCCGCAAGACTAGTGGTCAACCCACTCGCCCCGCCCCCTGGGCCCCCGGGTGCCCCTGCTGGTGTCCCACGCGCGCGGGTGCCCGGCCGGTTCCTGAGCGGGTCGCGGAAGGTGCGCCCGCCGCTCCGGCGGACCGCTCCGGCGCCGGACGCCCGGCGCCAGGACCCGTACCGGAATCGGCCCCGAATCTGTCATGAAATCGACCGTGCCCGGCCGTGCCCCGGCGTTAGATTCGGTCATATGAGCACCGACAGAAACCCCGAACACCCACAGCGGCTGCCCTGGGTGAACCTGGCCCCCGAGGTCTTCAAGGCGATGCGCGCGCTGGACGCGGCGGCCCGCAAGGGCGTCGATCCGGTGATCCTGGAGCTGGTCAAGATCCGCGCCTCGCAGCTCAACCGCTGCGCCTACTGCCTGGACATGCACAGCAAGGAGGCGCTCGCGGCCGGTGAGACGGTGGAGCGGATCATCCAGCTCGGCGCCTGGGAGGAGTCCCGGCACTTCTACACGGCCCGGGAGATCGCGGCGATCGAGCTGACCGATGCGGTCACGGAGCTGACCGACGGATTCGTGCCGGACGAGGTGTGGGAGCGGGCGGCGAAGGAGTTCGACGAGAAGGAGCTGACCCATCTGCTCGCCTCCATCACGGTGATCAACTCCTGGAACCGCTTCCAGGTCGCCACCCGGGCCGTCCCGGGCCACTTCACCCCGGCGGCACCGGGCCACGCCCACTGATCACACCGTGGTGACGCACGGGGAGCCGGGCGAGCCGTGAGGGCGCGAAGCCGGGCGGCCGGCGCGGTCATCGGGCGGGCGGGCGCAGCCCGTTGAGGGCGTGCTCGACGACCGCGTCGGCGAACTCGGCGGTGAGCGGCCCCTCGCCGTGGAGCCAGCGACCGCGCAGCGGACCCCAGATCAGGTCGATGGCCAGGTCGAGATCGGCACCGGGGTCGAGCTGCCCGGCCCGCCGGGCGGCGCGCAGCCGGGCGCGCTTCAGCTCCCTGAGGGGCCGGTCGAGCCGGTCGGCGCAGTCGGCGGCGAGAGCGGGATCGAGAAGGGCCTCGATGGCGAGGGCGCGCAGGGGGGCGCTCCGGCGGGGATCGTCCAGTTCGGCCGCGGTGGCGCGGAGGACGGTCTTCAGATCGGCTTCGAGGTCGCCGGTGTCGGGCAGTCCGGCCGGCTGCCCGCCCTCCCCCTCGGCGAGGGCGAGCAGCGCGTCGAAGAGGACGGCCCCCTTGGAGGGCCACCAGCGGTAGATCGTCTGCTTGCCGGCGCCCGCGCGGGCGGCGATGGCCTCGATGGTGAGGCGCGCGTATCCGACCTCCTCGGCCAGTTCCCGCGCGGCGGTGAGGACGGCCCGGCGGACGGCCTGGCTGCGCCGGGAGGGGTCGGGGGGCCTGGGCGTGGTCGTCATGGGCCCAGCCTAGCCCGCAGCCGAGACGAGACGGGTCGTCTTGAACAGATCCCCGCCCCGCTCTAGAGTCGGAGCGAGACGGGACGACTCGTCTCGCACAATCCCTCCGACCCTCAAGCCCCGGGAGCCCTCCATGACCAGCACCCCCTCCACCGCCGGCCGCGTCTGGCTCATCACCGGGGCGAGCCGGGGCCTGGGCCGGGCCTTCGCCGAGGCCGCGCTCGCCGCCGGGGACCGGGTGGTCGCCGTCGCCCGTACCGTCGCACCGCTGGAGCCGCTGAGCGCCGAGTACGGCGAGCGGCTGCTCGTACGCCCCCTGGACGTCACCGACCGGGCCGCCGTGCGCACCACCGTGGACGAGGCGGTACGCCACTTCGGCCGGCTCGATGTCGTCGTCAACAACGCCGGCTTCCTCGCCATGGGCATGGTCGAGGAGTTCGGCGAGGAGCAGGCCCGGGCCCAGATGGAGACCAACTTCTTCGGCGCGCTCTGGGTCGCCCAGGCCGTCCTGCCCCATCTGCGCGAGCGCCGCGCCGGGCACATCCTCCAGATCTCCAGCATCGGAGCCCTCGGCGGCTTCCCGCTCACCGGGCTCTACAGCGCGAGCAAGTTCGCCCTGGAGGGCCTGAGCGAGGCACTGGCCGCGGAGGCCGCCGACTTCGGGGTCAAGGTCACCATCGTGGAGCCCGGCGGCTACTGGACCGGGCTCTACACCCGGGGGCTGACCACCACCGAACCGCTCGACGCCTACGCACCGCTGCGGGCGGAGATGGAGCGGCAGTTCGCCGAGGGGTCGTCGGACAGCCTGCCGCACCTCGCCGCCGAGGCCGTCCTGGAGGTGGTGGACAGCGACGACCCGCCCCTGCGGCTGCTGCTCGGCGGGATGGCCTACGACCTCGCCTTCGAGACCTCGCGCCGGCGGATGGAGACCTGGGCCGCCTGGGAGGAGACCAGCCGGGCCGCCGAGCACGCGGTGGCGGCGCCCGAGGGGTACGACGAGGGGTGACCGGCCGGCGGGCCGGGCGGGGCCGGCCGGAGCGGGGGGAGCGGGGGGAGCGAGGCGGGGAGGCCGGGAGCCGGGGCGCGGGGAGGGCGGGGCGCGGGGAGGGCGGGGCCGGGCCTCCGGCAGGGGCGGTGGGCGGGGCCGGGGATGGCGGGATCACAGGGCAACCATTCCCCGGCTCAGCGGGTCAAGCAGGTGCGTGCCGCGCCTCCGGGGGCGGGACACGCGCCGCTCCCGTCCCCGTCCACCCGTCACCACACTCACCGTAAGGGCTGATCATGAACTCGCTCAGTGTGGCCCGAGCTCTGGGGCCGGCCCTCGCCGTCGCGGTCACCCTCCTCCTCGTCGCCCCGGTGGGGCACGCCGCCACCGTCCGGGGACCCTCCCGGGAGTTCGTGGCCCCGCCGCAGACAACGGTGCGCGCCCAGCCGGAGGACGACTTCAACGGGGACGGCTACCAGGACCTCACGACCGCGGCACCCTTCGGAACCGTGGACGGCGAGAAGATGGCGGGGTACGTCGCGGTGCTGTACGGCTCCGCGTCCGGCGCGACCGCCGGCCGCCGGCAGATCCTCCATCAGAACACCCCGGGCATCCCCGGGGTCGCCGCCGCCGAGGAGTCGTACGGCACCGCCCTCACCTCCGCCGATCTGGACCAGGACCGGTTCGCGGATCTGGTCGTCGGCTCCCCCAACGAGGGGTCGGACGGCGGCGGGACCCTCTCCGTGATCTGGGGCGGCCCGAAGGGCCTCACCGGCGGTACGGCCCTGCTGGACGGCTCCGAGCGGCGCTCGGGCAGCCACATCGTGACCGGGGACTTCGACGGCGACCGCGTCCCCGATGTCGCCACCACCGGGCACGGCGGCGAACTGTGGGTGCTGTCCGGGCCGTTCGACCGGGACGGCTCCCCGGCCCGCACCCTGTGCGTCACGGGCGAGCGGAACCGGCAGATCGCGGCCCTGGCCGCCGGGGACGTGACCGGGGACGGCATCACCGATGTGGCGGCCCTGCGGAGCCCGGTGGCGGGGGCCGCCCCCGCGCTCGTGTTCTGGAAGGGCACCCCCGAGGGGCCGGCCTCCGTGTACACCGGGGGTCCCGGGCGCACCACCGTCAGGGGCGAGACACTCGACATCGGCGATGTGAACCAGGACGGCTTCAAGGATCTCGTCGTCGGCCACACCCGCGCCCACGAGAACGAGCCCCCCGTCCCCGAGGGCGGCATGATCACCTATGTGCCCGGGGCCCCCGGCGGCCCGGCCACCGACCGCGCCGGGGGCTTCCACCAGGGCAGCCCGGGCGTCGCGGGGGACGCGGGCCCCTCGGACCGGTTCGGCTCCGCGGTCTCCGTCGGCGACATCGACGGGGACGGGTACGAGGACATCGCGGTGGGCGCCGAGGGCAAGACCGTCGGGGAGAGCGCCCGGGCGGGCGCGGTCTTCACCCTGCCCGGCGGACCGGCCGGACCGACCGGGGCGGGGGCCCGGAGCTTCGTCCAGGGCCGGGGGTGGATGCGCGGCACCGCCGAGACCGACGACCGATTCGGCGCGGCGGCCCGTCTGATCGACACCGACGCCGACGGAGAGACCGAACTGGCGGTCAGCGCACCGGGGGAGAACGGGTTCACCGGGGCGGTCTGGGTCTTCCGGCCGAGGGCGGCGGCGGTCTCCGACTCCTTCGTCTACGGGCCCCGGGCGCTGCGGACCCCGCCGGCCTGGGGCTGGTTCGGCAAGACCTACACCGGCTGACCGCCCCTCCCCGGCCCGGGGCGCCGGGCCCCGGCCCGTTCCGGGCCACCGCACCGCGAGGCCCGGCCCGGTTCGCGGAGATCCGGGAACGCGACCGCCCCCGGTCGCCGGGAGGGCGGCCGGGGGCGGTCGGTGTACGGATCAGAGCAGGCCGAGCTGGCGGACCGCGTCGCGCTCCTCCGCGAGCTCCCGCACCGACGCGTCGATGCGGGCGCGCGAGAACTCGTTGATGTCCAGGCCCTGGACGATCTCGTAGCGGCCGTCCTTGGTGGTCACCGGGAAGGAGGAGATCAGACCCTCCGGCACACCGTAGGAGCCGTCGGAGGGGATGCCCATGGAGGTCCAGTCGCCGTCGGCGGTGCCGTTGACCCAGGTGTGGACGTGGTCGATCGCGGCGTTTGCCGCCGAGGCCGCCGAGGAGGCGCCGCGCGCCTCGATGATCGCGGCGCCGCGCTTGGCGACGGTCGGGATGAAGGTGTCCGCGAGCCAGGCCTCGTCGTTCACCGTCTCGGCGGCGTTCTTGCCGGCGATCTCCGCGTGGAAGATGTCCGGGTACTGGGTCGCCGAGTGGTTGCCCCAGATCGTCAGGCGCTTGATGTCGGAGACGGCGGCACCGGTCTTGGCGGCCAGCTGCGAGATCGCGCGGTTGTGGTCCAGGCGGGTCATCGCGGTGAAGCGGTCGGCCGGGACGTCCGGGGCGGCGGCCTGGGCGATCAGCGCGTTGGTGTTGGCCGGGTTGCCGACGACGAGGACCTTGATGTCGTCCGCGGCGTGGTCGTTGATGGCCTTGCCCTGGGGCTTGAAGATGCCGCCGTTGGCCTCCAGCAGGTCGCCGCGCTCCATGCCCTTGGTGCGGGGGCGGGCGCCGACGAGCAGGGCGACGTTGGTGCCGTCGAAGGCGACGTTCGGGTCATCGGTGATGTCGATGCCGCGCAGCAGCGGGAAGGCGCAGTCGTCGAGCTCCATCGCGGTGCCCTGGGCGGCGCCCAGCGCCGGGGTGATCTCAAGAAGGCGCAGCTTGACCGGCACGTCCGGGCCGAGCAGGTGGCCGGAGGCGATGCGGAAGAGCAGCGCGTAACCGATCTGGCCGGCCGCGCCGGTCACGGTGACGTTGACGGGAGTGCGGGTCATGGCGATCTCCGTAAGACAGCTGGCGGTGGGGGGTGGTGCCCCGGGTCCGGATGGCCCTCCCCCGGGTTGTCCCGGGGACGAATCTTGATGTGAAGAGACATCCGGCGCCCAGGCTATCCTCTGCCGCCTCCCCCTCCCCCACAGCCCCCCGCCCGTGGACACCCCCCGGAGCCCGCTCCGAGAAACCCCACCCCCGCCCCCGCCCCACGGGCGCCCCGAGCCCACCAAGCCCGCCCGGGGGCACCTCCCGGAGGCAGCTCCGGTGAAGCTTGAGACCGCCCCCCGCACCACAGGCACCCCGCACCACGGGCACCCCGCACCACGGGCGCCCCGCACAAACCCAGCCCGCCCAGCACCCCCAAGCCCGTCCGGCACCCCCAAGCCCGTCCGGCACCCCCAAGCCCGTCCGGCGATTGAGGACGGACCCCGCACCACAGGTAGCCCGAACAAATTCAGCCCGCCCGGCACACCCCAGCCCGTCCAGCACCCCCCAGCCCGTCCAGCACACCCCAGCCCGCCCAGCACCCCCCAGCCCGTCCGGCGCTTGAGGACGGACCCTGTGCCACAGGACCCCGCACCCTGCGGGCCACGGTCGGGGGCCAGCCCCCGAACCCCCGCTCCTCAAACGCCGGAGGGGCTGGGTTTGCTCAGGTCCCCGGAGGGGCTGAAGTGGCGCGGCTCAATCGCCGGAGGGGCTGGAGTGGTGCGGCTCAACCACCGGCGAGGCTGGAGTGGTGCGGCTCAACCGCCGGCGAGGCTGGATTTCGTGGCTCGGCCCGCCCGGAAGGGCTGCTCGGGTCGCCCGGGAGGACGGGTCCTGGGGGGGCAGGGGCCCGCGGCGCGAGGAGGGAGCCCGGGGCGGAGGCTACTTGTCCGTGCAGGACCTTGTCGCCGACTGGGTCAGAACCCCGCACGCGACAGCAACCTCCCCTTCCCCCACCGCCGTCATCGGCGTAAACGCGTCCTTGTCCGCGTTCACCAACCCCGTCTGCTTCCCTTCCCCACCCACAGCGATCTCCACCGTGTCCCCCGGCGCCGCGTCCGTGATCCGCGCCCAGGCGGCCCGGCAGACCTCGCTGTAGCGAACCTCCACCTTCGCCTCCCCCACCGTCGCGGACGAGACCGTCTTCGCGTACTCCCCGCCGCACCCCATCACCTGCGGGTCCTCCCCCGCGCACTTCTCCCCGCTGCACTTCACACCCTCCGGCAGCGGCGGCGCGCTCCGGGACTGCGACGGCGACGGCTTGGCCGTGACCGTGGTGGTGTCGTCGTCGCCGTCCCCGCCGAGGTCGGTCAGCAGCACCGCCCCCGCGATGACCACCAGCGCCGCGACCACTCCCCCGAGGAACAGGAAGACCTTGCGCCGGCCGCCCCGGCCCCCGCCCCCGCCCCTGCTCTGCGGCGGCGCCGCCCGGTGCCTGCTCTGGCCGCCGGGACGGCCGAACGCGGGCGCCTGCGCCGTCGCCGGGCCCACCGCCTGCTCCAGCTGGTCCTTGTAGGGCGGCCAGGCCGCCCGGCCCGCCGCCGGTGCCGCCGGCTCCCCGGAGCCGTACTCCCCCAGCGCCTCCCGGGCCTGGGATATCCGTATCTGCTCCATGGTGCGGTCGTGCCGCGCCTCCGCGCGGCTCCAGGCCCGCTCCGCCAGCTCCCACATGGTGGTGAGGTGGATCGGGCTGGTCCCCGTCACCTCGGCCAGCGCGACGATCGCGCCCTTGGGCGCCAGAATCCGCCCGTTGAGATACCGCTCCCAGGACGTCTTGCTGTAGCCCGTGTGATCCGAGACCGCCGCAATGCTCAGCCCGCTCCGGTCGACGAGCCGACGCAACTGCTCCGCGAATTCACGGACCTCCGGATCAAGCTCTTCCGGAAGCGGCTTCCAACGAGCCATGGACTACCCCCTTGTCCCCCGAACGTAGGTGCTGTGACCCGCGCTCACCCACCCTGCACCGACCTCGGATGCCCGACTTGTCGGACAACCTGAAGGGATGCGCAGGGATCAGGATGTCAGGTCCTGACAGCGGCGCGCACGGGAGCATGAGGGATACCGGCTGCGCCCCATGTGCGCCCCCATCCCTGCTGCCGCCACAGTCTCGCATCCACGGCACAGCGATCACACCGCGCCGGAATGCTCACTTCCGTGCCGCCGGCCACACCCCGCCGACTCTCTCCCGGCAATCCGAAGCCCGCCCTCTCACCAGGGAAAGGGCGGGCGACCACGGGAGGACACCGGGGTGAACGGCCTACTTCGGCTCCCGGACGGTGAACCGCACCAGGTCCTCCACGAACGGCAGCTCCAGCCAGGGGCCCGGCTGCGCCACCAGCGCCAGCAGCGTGATGGCGACGCCCAGCACCCCGTACGTCACCATGTCGGTGAAGCGGGAGCGCACGGCGAGCATGCCCACGGAGGGCACCACCCTGCGCATCACGGCGCCGGTGAGCAGCCCCACCCCGACCAGGATCGTCCCGACGCGGAAGGCCTCGGCGAAGGGGTCCAGGCCGACGATCAGCAGACCGGCCCCGACGATCGCGAGGACCGTGAGCAGGGGCCACTGCCGCGCGGGGGCGGGAGCGTCCCCCGGGGCGGCGCGACCGCCGCCCTCGGGGCGCGCGGTGTCGGTGGTGAGGGTCGGCGGCCTGCGCCGCGGAGGCCCGGATTCCCGCTCCTGCTCCTGCTCCTCCGAAGGCGAAGGCGAAGGCTCGCCCCCGGTATCCGGCTCCGGCTCGGCCCCCCGCCGAGCGCCGGACCCGGGCCCGGCCCCGGGCTCGGTCTCGGCCCCGGGCTCGGCACCCCGGGCCTCCTCCGGCGCCCCCGCCCCCTCCGGCTCCGGCTCCCGGTCCCGCCCGGCCCCCGGGCCGCCCTCCACCGCGCGGTCGTCGTTCATGCGTACGCCCATGAGGGCAGCCTCTCCCGTCTCAGCCCGCCGCGCCGGCGCCCGCCGCGCGCTCCGCGGCCTCGACCACATTGACCAGGAGCTGCGCACGGGTCATCGGACCGACACCACCCGGGTTCGGGGCCACCCAGCCCGCCACCTCGGCGACGCCCGGGTGGACATCGCCCACGATCTTGCCGTTCTCGTCCCTGCTGACACCCACGTCGAGCACCACGGCGCCCGGCTTCACGTCCTCGGGCTTGATCAGATGCGGTACGCCCGCCGCCGCGACGATGATGTCCGCCTGCCGCAGATGGGCGGCGAGGTCACGCGTACCGGTGTGGCACTGCGTCACCGTCGCGTTCTCGGACTTGCGGGTGAGCACCAGCGGCATCGAACGCCCGATGGTGATCCCGCGCCCGACGACCACCACGTTCGCACCGGCGATCTCGACACCGTGGTGGCGCAGGAGCTGGACGATTCCGTACGGAGTGCAGGGCAGCGGCCCCTCGACCCCGAGCACCAGCCGGCCGAGGCTCATCGGGTGCAGCCCGTCGGCGTCCTTCTCCGGGTCCATCAGTTCCAGCACCCGGTTGGCGTCGATGCCCTTCGGCAGCGGCAACTGGACGATGTACCCGGTGCACTCGGGGTTCTCGTTCAGCTCCCGGACGACCGCCTCGATCTCCTCCTGCGTCGCGGTGTCGGGCAGTTCGCGCTGGAGGGACGCGAGACCCACCTGGGCGCAGTCCCGGTGCTTGCCATTGACGTACCAGCGGCTGCCCGGGTCGTCCCCGACCAGCAGGGTTCCGAGGCCGGGCGTCACTCCCTTCGCGTGGAGGGCCGCCACACGGGCGGTCAGATCGGATTTGATCGCGGCTGCGGTGGCCTTGCCATCGAGAATCTGGGCGGTCATGGCCCCATCCTCGCGGATGGACCCGCCCCGGTTCCACTTGCGCCCGCGCCCCGGACCCCGCGGCCCCCGAATCCGGCCCCGCGGCCCGCGCCCCCGCCCGGAACCGGACGTTGCACTTGCACAACACATACAGCTACCGACTGGACAAAATACCCGCGCCGAACCAGCATGACCGCTGCCAGTGCCGCGGAAAGGCTGGGGGGCGAACCGCCGATCATGTGATGCTCCTCCACTCGGACCGCGCAGTCCCCGCACCCCACACGGAGGAGTCCCCGCCATGAGCTTCGGCGACCCGAACAACCCCTACGGCCAGCAGCAGGGCGGTCAGCCGGGCTACGGCCAACCGCAGCAGGGGCAGGCGCCGGGGCAGCCCGGACAGCCCCCCTACGGTTACCCGCAGGCCCCGCCCGTCCAGCCCTACGACGGTGGTTACGGCGGCGGTTACGGCGGCCCGCCGACCACGATGCCCGGCACCCTGAGCGCCGCCCGCGTCATGCTCTATGTCATCGCCGCTCTCCAGCTGATCGGCGCGGCGCTGATCCTCCTGGGCGCCGCCGCCATCGACGCCGCCAAGAGCAACGAGGAGCTGAAGAACGACGTCCAGTTCCAGGAACTGGCCGAGTTCTCCAGCGGCCAGGTGTACGCCATGGGCGTCTTCGCGATCCTCTGGGGCGTGCTCGCCGTCTTCCTGGCCGTCAAGTTCGGCAAGGGCGGCAACGGCATACGCATCACCGCGCTGGTCTTCGGCGTCATCACGGCGATCCTCGGCATCTGGCCGTTCATCGTGGTCGGTCTGATCCACACGATTCTCGGCATCCTCATCGCGGTGTTCGTCGCGAAGTCCGACGGCTCGGCCTGGTTCAACCGTCCGCGCCACTGATCACATCCGCGTACCGAAGGCCGCGACTCCCCGGAAACCCGCCCGGGACGAGGGGAGTCGCGGCCTTCCGCGTGTCCGGACGGCCCTGGCGGACGGCGGGTCCCGGCCACGGCGGAGGCGTCCCGCGCGGGCGGTATGCATTCGTTGTGCAGACGTTTATCGCGCTTCCCTACCGTGAGCACCGTGCCCCATCGAGCGGGAGTCCACGGGAGGGAGCCAACCGTGTACGGAGCCATCGCGGTGGCCCGGGCCCGGCCTCTCCTCCTCGGTGAGACCCCAGAAGTCGAGCCTGGAGTGGAGCGGGTCCGATGACTATGCATTTCGACTCACTGGCACTGCCCGTCCCGCCCGGATACCGCGTCGGCCCCTGGGAGGTCCGCGAGCCGCTCGGCTCCGACGCGTTCGCGACCGTGTACGCGGCCCGCCGGACGACCCCCGCGAGGGACGCCCCCGCCCAAGTGGCCCTGAAATTCCTTCCCACCGGCACCCGCACCCCCCGCCAACTCCGCCACCTCGAAGAACTCGCCGCCCGCGAGGCCCAGGTGCTGCGCCGGCTCCGACAGCCCCGGCTGATCCGGATGTACGAGACCCTGACCGTGGACGACCCCGCCGAGCCCCTGCTGCACGGCGCCACCGTGCTCGTGCTCGAACGGGCCGAGGGCTCCCTCGACGCCCTGCTCCGGCGCTGCCCGCGCCCCGCCGACGGGCCCGCGCTCCTCGCCCAGGTCTGCGAGGGCCTCCATCAGCTCCACCACGCCGGCTGGGTGCACGGCGATCTCACCCCGGACAATGTGCTGCTGCTCCCCGACCGGAGCGTGCGGCTCGGCGACTTCCATCCGGCGGCCGAACCGCACTCCGCCCACGGCTACGCCCCCGCCTTCCGCACCACCGACTACACCGCGCCCGAACTCCTGTGGGCCGGAACCGCCGAGCGCGCCCGGCAGCCGCGCGGCGCCGCGGACATCTGGGCGTTCGGCGTCCTCGCCCATGTGGTGCTGACCGGCGAACTGCCCCTGGCCGGCGCCACTCCCGGAGCCCGCAGGGAGGCCGCCGCGCGGTACGCGAGCGGTGGCGCGGAGCTGACCCTCTCGCCCGCCCTGCCGCGGGAGTGGCGGGGGATCGTGGCGGGGTGTCTGGCCCGTACCCCGCGGGAGCGGGCGGAGCTGGACACGGCGGAGCTGCTGCGCCGGGTCGAGACGGTCTCGGGCACCCGGCCCTCGCCCCGGCTGCCGCGCCGTCTCCCGGGGCGGCGTCCCCTCGGACAGCGTCCCGTGCGAAGACGGCTGTTCGGGTGCCGGCCCGGATCGGCGCTCGGCTCCACGGTCGGCTGGGGCTCCACGGCGGCGGCGCTGGTCGCGGCCGTGCTCATGGTGATGGTGCTGCGGGACACCCCGACGGCGGAGGCGGCGGGGTACGACCGGTGCGCCCTGGGCCATGTCTGCTTCTTCAGCGAGCGGGACGGCGCGGGGGAGATGTGCGCCTGGTACGACGACGAGCGGGACTGGCGGTCCGGGCCGGCCGCGTGCGACTGGGGCCGGGCCCGCGCGCCGAAGTCGGTGATCAACAACGGCTATGTGGAGAACCACCCCGGCGCCCGGCTCTTCAGGGAGCGGGACTTCAAGGAGCCGGTGGGGTGTGTGCAGCCACTGGAACGGCGCAATCTCCAGGGCGAGGTGGTGATCCGCTCGCTGAAGCTGCTGCCGAGCTGCTGAGCAGCGGGACTTCCGGGCTGCCGGGCCGCCGGGCCGCCCGGCTCCCGGAGGGGGAGCGGCCCGGGCGGCCCGGTACCGATCAGCGCGGATCAGTACCGGACCGTACCCGGGCCGTACCGGGCCGTACCCGATCAGTACCGGGCCGTACCGGTCAGTGGAAGAAGTGGCGCGTGCCCGTGAAGTACATCGTCACGCCGGCCTTCTCCGCCGCCTCGATCACCTGCTCGTCACGGACCGATCCGCCCGGCTGGACCACGGCCCGGACACCGGCGGCCGTGAGGATCTCCAGCCCGTCCGGGAACGGGAAGAAGGCGTCCGACGCGGCGTACGCGCCCCGCGCCCGCTCCTCGCCCGCGCGCTCCACCGCGAGCTTGGCGGAGTCCACCCGGTTCACCTGACCCATGCCGACCCCGACCGAGGCACCGCCCTTGGCCAGCAGAATCGCGTTGGACTTCACCGCGCGGCAGGCCCGCCAGGCAAAAGCCAGCTCGGCCAGCTCATCGGCGTCCAGCGCCGTGCCGGAGGCCAGGGTCCAGTTCGCGGGGTCGTCGCCCGGCGCCTGGAGCCGGTCGGTCATCTGCACCAGCGCCCCGCCGTCCACCGGCTTGGCCTCGGCGGCGGCCGTGGGCGCCCCGGTACAGCGCAGCACCCGGATGTTCTTCTTGCGGGCGAGCACCTCGACGGCGCCGTCCTCGTACGCCGGGGCGACGACAACCTCGGTGAAGATCTCCGCCACCTGCTCCGCCATGGCCACCGAGACCGGCCGGTTGACCGCGATCACCCCGCCGAACGCGGAGAGCGGGTCGCAGGCGTGCGCCTTGCGGTGGGCCTCGGCGACATCCGCCCCGGTCGCGATGCCACAGGGGTTGGCGTGCTTGATGATCGCCACACACGGCTCGGCGTGGTCGTACGCGGCGCGCCGCGCGGCCTCCGTGTCCGTGTAGTTGTTGTACGACATCTCCTTGCCGTGCAACTGCTCCGCGCCGGCCAGCCCGCCGCCGGCGGCGGTCACGTACAGCGCGGCGGCCTGGTGCGGGTTCTCGCCGTAGCGCAGCACGTGCGAGCGCTGGTAGGTGACGCCCACGAAGTCGGGGAAGCCCGACTCGTCGGCGGGGGCGTGCGAGGAGGCGAACCAGGAGGCCACGGCGACGTCGTACGCGGCGGTGTGCTGGAAAGCCTCGGCGGCGAGACGCTTGCGGGCGGTCAGGTCGAAGCCGCCGCCGCGGACCGCGGTGAGCACGTCCTCGTACCGCCCGGGGCTGGTGACGACGGCGACCGAGGGGTGGTTCTTGGCCGCGGCGCGGACCATCGAGGGCCCGCCGATGTCGATCTGCTCGACACACTCGTCCGGGGAGGCGCCGGACGCGACGGTCTCCCGGAACGGGTAGAGGTTGACGACCACGAGGCCGAAGGGCTCGACGCCCAGCTCCGCGAGCTGCTCCCGGTGGGAGTCGAGCCGCAGATCGGCGAGGATTCCGGCGTGGACCCGGGGGTGCAGCGTCTTGACCCGGCCGTCCAGGCACTCGGGGAAGCCGGTCAGCTGCTCGACCGGGGTCACGGGCACCCCGGCGGCGGCGATCCGCGCGGCGGTCGAGCCGGTGGAGACCAGCTCCACACCCTCCTGGTGGAGACCGAGCGCGAGCTGCTCCAGGCCGGTCTTGTCGTACACGCTGATCAGCGCGCGCCGGATGGCCCGCTTCCCGGCCACAGCAGCCTCGGCAGCGACGGCAGCCACACTGGCCTCAGTAGCGTCAAAAGTCACGGGAAAACTACCTTTCGTCCCTCAATGCGATAGCCGTGACGGGCCAGACGCCCCACGACCTCGACGAGCAGCGCTCGCTCGACTTCCTTGATCCGCTCGTGCAGAGCGGCTTCATCGTCCGCGGTCCGGACCTCGACCACGCCCTGGGCGATGATCGGACCGGTGTCGACGCCGTCGTCGACGAAGTGGACGGTGCACCCGGTGACCTTGGCGCCGTACGCGAGCGCGTCGCGCACTCCGTGGGCCCCGGGAAAGCTGGGCAGCAGGGCGGGGTGCGTATTGACGACCCGTCCGCCGAACCGGGCGAGGAACTCCTTGCCCACGATCTTCATGAATCCGGCCGAGACGACGAGATCCGGCTCGTACGCGGCGGTGGCCTCGGCCAGCGCGCGGTCCCAGGCGTCACGGGAGTCGTGGTCCTTCACCCGGCAGACAAATGTCGGCAGCCCGGCCCGCTCGGCCCGGTCCAGGCCGGCGATGCCGTTCCGGTCGGCTCCGACGGCGACCACCCGGGCGCCGAAGCCCTCGGGGTCGGCGGCGATGGCGTCGAGAAGGGCTTGGAGGTTGGTACCGGAGCCGGAGACCAGGACCACCAGACGGGCGGGGCGGGAGGAGGGGGGCGGGGAGGCCACAGCGGGTCTCTTTCTCGCGTGCGTTGCCAGTGCGGTTGCCGGTGCGGTGCCCGTGGGACGGGCGCGGTCGTGCGTCATCGTGCGGGGGCCTGCGTGGATGGTTCGTGGACCTGCGTGGACTGCGTGGTGGACTGCGCGGATGCGGCCGGCCGTGCGTCTCCCCGCGGTTTTCCCGCGCGGAAACGGAAGCCTGCGTACTTGTACGGTCGTACGAACGAATCGTGATCCCCGATACGGGGAACTCTACGAAGAGGCCGACCGTCAGCAACGATACCGGCACACGGGACGGCCCCCACGGGACGGGGGCGTGGCCGGGAGGTAGCGTCAGGGGACAACCACCCGTCTTCCGACGGGCACGACGACACACGGCCCGTCTGCACAAGGGTCTGAGGGGAAGACGTTCACCAGATGCCGGACCGACGCCGCCGTACGGACCTCCTGTTGCCGCGGGAGCGCCAGTCCACCGACGACAACAACCCCTTCGCGCCACCGCCGGAGGGGAAGCCGGACCAGCCGTGGCAGCCGCGGCAGCCCTCGAACTCGAACTCGAACGACAATCCCGATCAGTCGGGGTCCGGCTCCTCCGACGGTTCCTCGGACGGCTCATCGGGCGACCGGGGCGGGCGGGGCGGCTGGGGCGGCCAGTGGAGCAGCCGCCAGCCGGGCCGCTCGTCCGGCGGCGGCTTCGGCGGCCGCCCCGGACCGAACGGGCAGAACGGCGACAAGCAGGGCCCCTCGGGGGGCATGCGCTGGGACCCGACCGATCCGTCCCAGCGCCGCGCGCGGTACGCGCTGCTCTCGGGCATGTGGGCGTTCTTCTTCGCGATCTTCGACTTCACGGAGATCGCGCTGCTGCTCGGCGCGCTGGCGCTGTACTGGTCGATCAGCTCGCTGCGGGCGCCGCAGAAGAGCGGACGCGTGGGCGCCGACGCGATGACCGCCCCCGCACCCGCACCCCCGGCCGGGACCGCGCCCGGTGCCGCACAGGGGGGCGACAAGTCGCTGTCCAACCGGTCGCAGCGGACGGCCGCGGTGACCGGGCTGGTGATGGGCGGCATCGCGCTGGCCATCGTGGCCGCGGCCTTCACCGCTCAGCTCGTCTACCGCGACTTCTACACCTGCGAGCGGGACGCGCTGACGAAGGAGGCCCAGCTCTCCTGCAACCAGGAGCTGCCGAAGCCGCTGCGGGATGTGATCGGCGTCAAGGAGTAGGCCGCTCCGGCCCGTCCCCGGGCGGTTGCGTTGGCGACTGCCCGGGGGAGGCGGCGGTGGCCTCGGGGCCTGCCGCCCTCTCCGTGTTCTTCGTGTGCTCCGTGCTCTCGGTGTTCTCCGTGTTCTCCGCGCTCTCCGCGCTCTCCGTGGATTCGGTGCTCGTCGGGGTTCCGGTGGCCCCGGTGCGCGTCGGGGCTCCGGTGGTCTCCCTGCCGGTGGGTGCGGGCCAGCCGAAGGGGGCGGGGGCCCGGGGCCAGGGGCTCGCGGGAGCCGCCCAGGGCTCGGGCAGCGGTGCCGGCTCGGGCTGCGGCTCGGGCTCGGGCCGTGCCTCGCGCTCGGGCTGCGGCTCGGGCTCGGGCCGTGCCTCGCGCTCGGGCTGCCGTGCCGGCTCCTGGGCCGGTCCGGAGCCGGGGTCCTGTGCCCGGTCGGGGTCCTGTGCCCGCTCCGGGTGCTCCGCCCGGTCGGAGTCCTGTGCCCGGTCGGGGTCCTGTGCCCGGTCGGGGTCCCGCGGCCGGTCCGGGTCCCGCGGCTGCCCGGGACCCGATGGCGCGGGGCCGTCCTGGGCCTCCCCCGCACCGGCCGCCCCCCGCACCGGGCGCTCCGGCAGAAAGTCGTACCCCTCGCCCGTCGTTCCGCCCACCGGCGGGACCGGCGCCCGGGAGAGCGTGTCGGACGGCGTCTCGTCCGGCGCCTCCCCGTGCGCCTTCGCGCCCCCCTCGCCACGCGTTCCGCCGAACGGCCACCGGCCGGGCCGGCCCACCCCCATGCCCCGGCCCGTCCAGGCCGCCATGAGCACCCGCCAGGTGCGCACCACCACCGCCAGCGGCACGGCGATCAGCAGCGACCAGCCCAGGGCCACCGCGCCCGTCCGCCACCACACCGGACCGAACGCCACCAGCCGCCCCGTCCCCATCGGGCCCCCGGCGGCAGCCGCCGCCAGCGCCATCAGCACCCCGCACCCGGCCGCGCCGAGCCCCGCGGCCAGCGCGGTGTCCCGCATGCTCCACGCGCTCTCCCGCTCCCCGTGGCGGGGCGCGGCCGCCTCCACCGTGAACCGGGCGATCACCAGCGCGGCCACCACGGGCAGGGCCGCACACGCCCAGTTCATCGGCGTGCCCGGCCCCTCCGCCGGGACGGCGGCGAGCAGCGGGAAGCGCGGCAGGGCGGGGTCGCCGGTGACCGCCAGCGGCGTGGCGACCGACCCCGTACCGAGCGCGAACCCGGGCCCGAGGCCGTACGCCGCCCCCCACACGGCCGCGTTGGGCACCAGCGCGACGGCCAGCAGCAGCACCGCGAGCCGGCCCGACCAGCCGCCGGCGAGGTGGAGAAAGGAGTCCTGGGCGGCGTCCGCGTGCCACACCAGCGCCGACCCGACCAGCAGCGCGCCGCCGCCGATCAGCACCAGCGCTCCGGCCGCCGCCGACCGCAGCGCCACGGTCACCCGGGTGCGGGCCAGCAGGACGCGTACCCGCCCCGGCAGCCACTCGGGCAGCGGCCCATCGGGGCGGCGGCTCGCCGTCCACACCCCGGCCACCGCCGCGCAGCCGGTCACCAGCGGCATCCGGACCAGCGCGCTCCAGGGGTCAGCGGTCAGCGGCCCGCCCGCCGCGTAGAGCGTCACCACCGCGCCGACCAGCAGATATCCCAGGCTGACCGCGCATACCGCACCCCAGGGGGCGGGCCGTGGCAGCCGTCCGTCCTCATCCGGCACCAGCCCGTCGCGCGCGGCCCGGTGGATCAGCCAGACCGGCAGGACCATCAGCAGCAGCGGTACGACACCGATCGGGGCGGGGGTCCCGGAGAGGGTGCCGGCGCGGACGAGTTCGGTGCCATGGGCCAGCAGCCAGCAGGCCGCGGCGGTGTGCAGCGCTCCCTCGGGCCCGTTGTCCGGGTACGGGGAGCTGATCCACACCGCCATCACCAGCACGGTGACCGCGCCGAGCCCCAGCCCGGCGGCGGTCGCCCCGCGCACGAGACACGCCATCAGGGCGGCTCGCCGCCCGCCCTGCACGAGGACCGGGGTCTGCGAGTACGGCGGGCCGTGATCGGTCATCTGGGTCACGCCGCCATGCTGCCAACGACACGCGCTTTATCCATGTAACAGGCGAATAACCGTTGTGTCGCTCAAGATACGGTTATGTACTTTTATGCCGAGTGCTGCGCTTCGGGGAGTTCTTCATGACGCAGGGCACCACCCACTCCGCCGCGGACAACCCCCTGCCCTCTCCCAAGGAGCGGCGCAGACTGCGCGAGGCGAAGTCGATGAGCGAGCAGGAGGTGGCAGCGGCGGTCGGCGTCACCCGGGCGACGGTCCGCGCGTGGGAGAAGGGCCGCAGCGAGCCGAGGGGCCGCAGACGCGAGGTGTACGCGAGGCTGCTGGAGTGCCCCGGACGGGCGCCCGGCACCGAGGGGTCCGGGTCCGGGCTCGCCCCCGAGGCCGGGGCGGAGGCCGGACACGCACCCGATGCCGGGGCCGAAGTGCTGACCCCGGCTCAGCCGGCAGCGGCAGCGGGAGCGGGAGCCGGGACGGGGGCCACGGCCGAGGCCACCGGCACGACGCCGGCCGAGCCCGAGGTGAAGGCCGAGGCGCAGGCCGAGCCCGAGGCGCAGGCCCAGGCCAAGGCGCAGGCCGAGGGCAAGGGCGAGGTCAAGGGCAAGGGCAAAGCCGAGGCCAAAGCCGAGGTCAGGCTCAAGGCCGGAGGCGCGATCGACGCGCGGAGCGACCCCGCGAGCGCGGGCGGGCCCGGAGGCACCGCCTCCCCCGAGAAGCCCGGACAGCCGCACTCCCTCACCCGTCCCGCCCCCGCCGTCAAGCGCGCCGCCCGCCCGGCCCCGTCGCACCCGCCGAGGACGGCACCCCCCGTCGTCCACCCGGCCGCCCGGCCGGAGCGGCCCGCGCCGCCCCCGGACGCGCCCCCTGAGCCCGTGGAGAAACCGGGCCCGGACGCGCGGCCGGTCCCGGGGGTGACATCGGAACCGGGGATGGAGCAGTCGCCCGCCGACGCCTTCGACGCGCTCTACGCGCACGCCGCCCCCGGTCTCGTACGCCAGGCCTATCTGCTCTCCGGCCGCCGGCGGCTCTCCCATGAATCCGTCGAACGCGCCTTCCACCTCGCCTGGCAGAGCTGGCCCGAGGTCGCCCGCGACCGGGACCCGGTGGGGTGGGTGCGGATCGCCGCGTACGAGTGCGCGATGTCGCCCTGGCAGCGGCTGCGGCCCTCCCACCGGCACCCCGACTCCCCTCCCCTGGACCCGGAGCGGCGGGCGCTGCTCGACGCGCTGCTGGAGCTGCCGCCCCCGTACCGGCGGACGCTGGTGCTCTACGACGGTCTGGGCCTGGATCTCCCGGAGACCGCGGCCGAGACCGAGGCCAGCACCCCGGCCACGGCCAACCGGCTGCTCAACGCCCGCCAGGCCATCGCCCGCCGGCTCGGGCTCGGCGAGCCCGACTCCCTCCACGATCTGCTGACGGACCTCGCGGACGCCTGCCCGGTCCCCCAGCCCGCCCCCGCGCGCTCGGTACGGGAGGGCAGCGAGCGGGTGGTCTGGTTCTGGACCAGGACCGCGCTCACCCTGACCGCGCTGATCATCGGCGCGACGGGGTTCACCCTGGTCACGGCGGACCGGAGCTATCAGCCGGAGGTGGCGCCGGGGCAGCGGGTCTCGGGCATCCCGCCGCACGCCGGCCCCCAGCGGCTCACCGAGGGGGACCGGAAGCTGCGCGACAGGCTGCGCTCCGAACCGGCCCACGGGCCGGGGCGGCTGGTCCCCCGGATTCCCTGACTCCCCCCGGGTCCGGGCCCCGGACACGGCACAGGGGCCCGTGCCTCCGGCTGAGCCGGGGGTCCGGGCCCCTGTGTCACGGGTGGTGCGGTACGCGTCAGCCGTTGAGCAGCTCGCGCGCCAGCTTGGCCGTCTCGGTCGGGGTCTTGCCGACCTTCACGCCCGCGGCCTCCAGGGCCTCCTTCTTGGCCTGCGCGGTGCCGGAGGAGCCCGACACGATGGCGCCGGCGTGGCCCATGGTCTTGCCCTCGGGGGCGGTGAAGCCCGCGACATAGCCGACGACCGGCTTGGTGACGTTCGCCTTGATGAAGTCGGCCGCACGCTCCTCGGCGTCGCCGCCGATCTCGCCGATCATCACGATCAGCTCGGTGTCGGGGTCGGCCTCGAAGGCGGCCAGGGCGTCGATGTGGGTGGTGCCCACGACCGGGTCGCCACCGATGCCGACGGCCGAGGAGAAGCCGATGTCGCGCAGCTCGTACATCATCTGGTAGGTCAGCGTGCCGGACTTGGAGACCAGTCCGATACGGCCGGGCTTGGTGATGTCGCCCGGGATGATGCCGGCGTTGGACTGGCCGGGGGTGATCAGACCGGGACAGTTCGGACCGATGATCCGGGTCTTGTTGCCCTTGCTGATCGCGTACGCCCAGAAGGCGGCCGAGTCGTGGACCGCGATGCCCTCGGTGATGACGACGGCGAGCGGGATCTCGGCGTCGATCGCCTCGATGACGGCGGCCTTGGAGAAGGCCGGCGGCACGAAGAGGACGGACACGTCGGCGCCGGTCTCCTTCATCGCCTCGGCGACCGTGCCGAAGACGGGGACCTCGGTGCCGTCGAAGTCGACCTTCGTCCCGGCCTTGCGCGGGTTCACACCGCCGACGATGTTGGTGCCGTCACCCAGCATGAGCTTGGTGTGCTTCATGCCCGTGGCACCGGTCATGCCCTGGACAATGACCTTGCTGTCCTTGGTGAGGAAGATAGCCATGGTGGTCTGGATTCCCTTACTTCGCCGCGAGCTCGGCGGCCTTGTCGGCCGCGCCGTCCATGGTGTCCACGCGCTGCACGAGCGGGTGGTTGGCGTCGGAAAGGATCTTGCGACCCAGCTCCGCGTTGTTGCCGTCGAGGCGCACGACCAGCGGCTTGGTGACGTCCTCGCCCTTCTCCTTCAGCAGCTCCAGGGCCTGGACGATGCCCTTGGCGACCTCGTCACAGGCGGTGATGCCACCGAAGACATTGACGAAGACGGACTTGACGTCCGCGTCGCCGAGGATGATCTCCAGGCCGTTCGCCATGACCTCGGCGGAGGCGCCGCCGCCGATGTCGAGGAAGTTGGCGGGCTTGACGCCACCGTGGTTCTCACCGGCGTAGGCGACGACGTCGAGGGTCGACATGACCAGACCGGCGCCGTTGCCGATGATGCCGACCTCGCCGTCGAGCTTGACGTAGTTGAGGTTCTTGGCCTTGGCTGCGGCCTCCAGCGGGTTGGCCGCGGCCTTGTCCTCCAGGGCCTCGTGCTCCGGCTGGCGGAAGTCGGCGTTCTCGTCGAGGGAGACCTTGCCGTCGAGGGCGATGACCCGGCCGTCGGCGACCTTGGCCAGCGGGTTCACCTCGATGAGGAGGGCGTCCTCGGCGATGAAGGTCTTCCAGAGGGTCACCAGGATGTCGGCAACCTGCTCCGCGACCTCGGCCGGGAACTTCGCGGCCGCGACGATCTCGCGGGCCTTCTCCGGGCCGACACCCTCATTGGCGTTGACCGGGATCTTCGCGAGGGCCTCGGGCTTGTTGGCCGCGACCTCCTCGATGTCCATGCCGCCCTCGACGGAGGCCATGGCCAGGAAGGTGCGGTTGGTGCGGTCGAGGAGGTACGAGACGTAGTACTCCTCGGCGATCTCGGGGGCGGTCTCCGCCAGCATGACCTTGTGGACCGTGTGGCCCTTGATGTCCATGCCGAGGATCTGGCCGGCCTTCTCCACAGCGTCTTCCGGGCTGGAGGCCAGCTTCACGCCGCCGGCCTTGCCTCGGCCACCGACCTTCACCTGCGCCTTGACGACCGACCGGCCGCCCAGACGCTCGGTCACCTCGCGCGCCGCCTCAGGCGTGTCGATGACTTCACCGGCCAGCACCGGTACACCGTGCTTGGCGAAGAGGTCCCTCGCCTGGTACTCGAACAGGTCCACGCGCGTCCGTCCCTTTTCTGATGATCGCGGTTCGTTGTCTGCGTGGGCGTGCCGCGAAGGGCAACGTGACTGCGATGTCACAAGGAAGGCGCACACGGTGTCCGAGCACGCGGCATGTCCGCCTCGCAGAGTATCCCCGTGGCTCCTGCGTCCCTAAATCGGAGGTCACACATCAGTGGTGATAACGGTCACAGGCGGGATCGGGGCGGATGGCGTCAGGGAGCGGGTACCGGCAGGGGGCGCTTCTCGATCGCCGCCGCCATGACCTCGGGAAAGAGATCCGGCGTACAGGCGAAGGCGGGGGCGCCGAGCGCCGCGAGGGCGGCGGCGTGCTCCCGGTCGTACGCCGGGGTGCCCTCGTCGGAGAGGGCGAGCAGGGCCACGAACTGGACCCCCGACGCCTTCATCGCGGCCACCCGCCTCAGCATCTCGTCCCGTATGCCGCCCTCGTACAGATCGCTGATCAGGACGACGACGGTGTCGGCGGGGCGGGTGATGCGCGACTGGCAGTAGGCCAGGGCGCGGTTGATGTCGGTGCCGCCGCCGAGGCGGGTGCCGAAGAGGACATCGACCGGGTCGTCCAGCTCGTCGGTGAGATCCACGACGGAGGTGTCGAAGACGACGAGCCGGGTGGCGATGGCGCGCATCGAGGCCAGCACCGCGCCGAAGACGGAGGCGTGGACCACCGAGGCCGCCATGGAGGCCGACTGGTCGACGCAGAGCACCACCTCCTTCCGCACCGAGAGGGAGGCGCGCCCGTGGCCGATGAGGCGCTCGGGGACCACGGTGCCGAACTCGGGGAGGTAGTTCCTGAGGTTGGCCCGGATGGTGCGGTCCCAGTCGATGTCCCGGTGGCGGGGCCTGCTGACCCGGGTGGACCGGTCGAGCGCCCCGGCCAGTGCTGACCTGGTGCGGGTGGTGAGCCTGCGCTCCAGCTCCTCGACCACCTTCCGCACCACCGCCCTGGCGGTCTCCCTGGTGGTCTCGGGCATGGCCTCATTGAGGGAGAGCAGGGTCGCGACCAGATGGACATCCGGCTCGACCGCCTCCAGCATCTCGGGCTCCAGGAGCAGGGCGGAGAGGCCGAGCCGGTCGATGGCGTCGCGCTGCATGATCTGCACGACGGGGGTGGGGAAGTAGGTGCGGATGTCGCCGAGCCAGCGGGCCACGGAGGGCGCGGACGCCCCGAGCCCGGCGCCCCGGCCCCGCCCGGCGCCGTCGCCCGGGGTGTGACCGCTGCCCGCGCCACCGGCCCGGCCGTAGAGGGAGGTCAGGGCGGAGTCGATCGCCGGGTCCGTCCCCGTGAGGGTGTGACCGGTGCCGTCGGCCGGACCGCCGCCGAGCACCAGCCGCCACCGCCGCACCCGCTCGGCGGGGTCGGCGGGGTCGGCGGCCGGGTGGGCGGGAGCGGCGGGGTCGGCGGCCGGGGCCGCGCGGTCCACCGGGCCGGGCCGGCCCGCGCGGTCCGTCTGTGCTGCTGTCGGGCTCATGTCCCCACCCCCGAGAGATTCTTGATGTCGGTTCCCGCGGTCCCGGCGGGGCCGGCCGCGCCTGTGCGGTCCGCACCGCCCCCGCCGCTGGTGGCGCCCGTGGCGCCCGTGCCCGGTGGTTCCGGTGGGCCGTCCGTGCCGCTCGTGCCGGGCCCGGCGGCCGGACCGAGGAGCAGCCGGAGCACCGGCAGCACCGCGTCGGCCCGCTCCCGGTGGAGACCGGCCCCGAACCCCGGTATCGCCCCGGCCGCCGCCCCGGCCCCGCCGGCCGTCTGGCCCGGGCCCCGGCGGACCAGCTCGCCCAGGGTGCGCCGGACACCCGCCTCATGGGCGGAGAAGGTGCGGCGCAGCAGCGGCAGCACCGCCGTGAACGTCTCCGCCGGCACACCGGCCAGCCAGCCGTCGACCAGGGCGAGCAGCCGCTCGTCGTGGACGAGGAGCATCCCGCCGCCCGAGGTGCCGCCGATGAAGCCCTCGATCCAGGCGGCCGCCTCGGCGGGCGGAGTGCCTGCCGAGAGGGCCAGGCCCATGAGCCGGGCGGCCCGGTCCCGGTCGAGCCGGCCCTCGTCCAGGAGGAGCCGGGCGGCCCGGCCCCGGATCACTCCGGCCACGGTGTCGCGGGCGGCGAGCCGGTGCAGGACGGCGCTCCACCGCCCGCCCAGGTCCTCCGCGGCGGGCAGCAGCCCGATGGCCGTGTGCACCGCGTCGAGATGGCCGCGCATCGCCTCGGCGCCGTCGGCGTCCAGTCCGGTGCAGGCAGGGGGCAGCCCGACGCAGATCCGCTCGGCGAGACCCGTGGCGACCTCGGCGAGCGCGGTGGTGTCCGTGGAGCGCACGTCCCCGTACCGCAGGGAGCGGGCCAGGGCGGGGAGGGCCCGGGCGAGCCGGCCGGTATCCGTGTCGAGCGCGGCCCGGTCGGCGAGCGCGCGCATCACCACCGGGAGGGCGTCGGAGAGCCCGGCGAGGAGGCACTCCTCGGCGAGCGCGGTGACACCGGCGAGGTCGGCGGTGGCGGCCCGGTGCTCGGCTCTCGCGGTGGCGGCGGAGAGCACGGTGGTGCCCCACATCCCCGCCTCGGCGACCCGGACGGACAGCTCGGGCTCCCAGCGCAGCCGCCAGCTCTCCCGGAAGGTGCCGGTGCTCCCCCGCCCGGCGACGGGCTCGCCCCAGCCGATGGAGAGCAGCCGGAGCCGGTGCAGCAGCCGGCTCCGGGCCGCGTCCGTCTCCTTGCGCAGGTCGAGCGCGACCTCCCGCTCCCGCGCCTCGGGGCGGAGCCGCAGGGTGCGCTGGGTCCGGTGCAGATCACGCTGGAGGGGGACGGCGGGCGCGGTGTCCGGGACCTCGCCGAGGACATCCCCGATGACCAGCCGGTCCCGGATGAGGTCGAGCGGGACCGCGGAGCCGTCGCACATCACCGCCTGGACGGCTTCGGTGGTCTCGGTCAGGCCGGGCAGGGGCCGTCCGCGCAGGGCGGCGAGGGTCTCGGCGAGCCGGACCGCCTCGATGACATGGGCGGAGGAGACGATCCGGTCCTCGTCGCGGAGGAGGCCCGCGACTGCGGTCAGCCAGCGCTCGATGGGGCGGTCGGGGGCCTGGAAGAGGTGGCCGTACCACCCCGGGGAGTCGACCCCGGCGCCGTAGCCGCTGCGCCGGGCGAGTCTGCGGTGGGTCCAGGGCACCCAGGTCATCTCGGCCCTGATTCTGGGAAGCCCCTTGAGAACGGCCCGGTCGGCGGCGATCGTGGTCCGCTCCCGGAGCGCGGGCACATGCCACGCCCCGCAGACGACGGCGATCCGGTCCCCGAACTCCTTGCGCGCGGCCCGCAGCCGGAGCCGCATCCAGGCCTCGCGGACGGCGTCCCGCTCGTGCCCGCCGTGTCCGTAGGCGGCGCGCAGGGCACCCATGGCGTCGGCGAGGACGGCGAAAGGCGCGAGCGGATCGGCGCCGCGCTCTGCCGCGCGGTGCTCGACGACATCCTCCCACCAGCGCTCGGGGTCGTCGTATCCGGCGGTCTCGGCGAGCACGGCGAGCGGGTCGATCCCGGTGTCCCCGGTGCCGCGTGCCGGAACCGCTCCCCGCCCGCCGGCCGCGCCGGCCGCCGTCCCCGGTCCGGGCACCGCGTCCCATCCGGAGTCGCCGGAGCGGGCGGGATCACCGGAGCGGGCGGGGCTGCCCGGAACCGCGTCCCACTCCGGGTCCCGGCGGGCCCGGCCCCCGGGTGCGGCATACCGCTCCGGGCCGGACGGGGACGGCGCGCGTCCGGCGGCGCCGGACGCGATGGCCGGGCCGCCCCCGCCGGGCGCGGCGCCGTCGTCCGGGCTCTCCGGGCGGGCGCGCCCGGCCGCCGCGAGGTCATCCGCGGCGGCCAGGGCCAGCGAATGAGCCGCCGGGAGGTCGATGAAGCGCACCGGCACCCCGTGGTCCAGCGCCCAGCGGAGCGCCACCCACTCCGGGGAGAAGGCAGCGAGCGGCCAGAACGCCGACCGGCCCGGGTCGTCCACCGCGTGGGCCAGCAGGGCGACGGGTGGGCGCATCCGCTCGTCGGCGGCGAGGGCGACCAGCGCGTCCGCCTCCGAGGGGCCCTCGATCAGCACCGCCGCGGGCTGTTCCGCCTCCAGGGCCGCCCGCACGGCACGGGCCGAACCCGGGCCGTGGTGGCGCACTCCGAGCAGCAGCGGGCCGCTCACGCGCTCACCTCCCGGCAGGCGCGGTAGAAGTCCTTCCAGCCGGACCGCTCACGGACCACGGTCTCCAGATACTCCTGCCAGACGACCCGGTCGGCCGCCGGGTCCCGCACCACCGCGCCGAGGATTCCGGCGGCCATGTCCGCCGGTCTGAGCACTCCGTCGCCGAAGTGCGCGGCGAGCGCGAGCCCGCCGGTGACCACGGAGATCGCCTCCGCCGTGGAGAGGGTCCCGGAGGGCGATTTGAGCTTGGTCCGGCCGTCCGCCGAGACGCCTTCCCTCAGCTCCCGGAAGACGGTGACGACCCGCCGGATCTCCTCAAGTCCCTCGGGGGCGGCGGGGAGATCGAGGGAGCGCCCGATCTGGTCGACGCGGCGGGAGACGATGTCGACCTCCGCGTCCGGTGTCGCGGGCAGCGGCAGCACCACGGTGTTGAAGCGGCGGCGCAGGGCGCTGGAGAGGTCGTTGACCCCTCGGTCCCGGTCGTTGGCCGTGGCGATGAGATTGAACCCGCGCACTGCCTGCACCTCCTGTCCCAGCTCCGGAACGGGGAGGGTCTTCTCCGAGAGGATCGTGATCAGGGTGTCCTGCACATCCGCGGGGATGCGGGTCAGCTCCTCGACGCGGGCGGTCATCCCCTCGGCCATGGCGCGCATGACGGGGCCGGGCACCAGCGCCTCCCGGCTGGGGCCGTGGGCGAGGAGGCGGGCGTAGTTCCAGCCGTAGCGGATGGCTTCCTCGGGGGTGCCGGCGGTGCCCTGCACGAGCAGGGTGGAGTCTCCGCTGACGGCCGCCGCCAGATGCTCGGACACCCAGGTCTTGGCGGTGCCGGGCACGCCGAGCAGCAGAAGGGCGCGGTCGGTGGCCAGGGTGGTCACGGCGACCTCGACGATCCGGCGCGGCCCCACGTACTTGGGGGTGATGACCACGTCGTCCCCGGCCGGGCCGCCGGGGATCGTGCCGCCGAGCAGATAGGTGGCGACGGCCCACGGAGAGAGCCGCCAGCCGACCGGGCGGGGGCGGTCGTCGGCTGCGGCGAGCGCCTTCAGCTCATCCGCGAAAGCGTCCTCCGCGTGGGGGCGCAGGGCCTGCGCGCCGGCGTCGGCGGCGGTTTCGGACACGGTCATGTATCCCCCTTCAGATCGTTGGACCCGATGTGTTTCCCACCCTGCACCACGCCACTGACAATGGGTCATCTCCGCAGGTCGGAGCCGATTGTCAGTGGCCGCCCCTAACGTTTTCGGCATGCTGCGATCGAACGGGGGAGAGTCCCCGGACAGATGCGACCCTGCCGTGCGGATGCCGCGCTGGTCGGCGGATCAGGTGCTGCTGCTGGCTCCTGACCCCGCGTCACGCGCCGCGGGGGCCAGGCTGGGCGCGTCCGGCCCGTGGTCGGCCGCGGGGGCGGACGGGTCGGGTGCCGTCTGGGGCCTGTGCAAGGGCGGTGGCCGCACGCCGTATCGGACCGTCGTCGACACCATCGGCCCCGCCTGCCGGTGCAGTTGTCCGAGCCGCAAGTTCCCGTGCAAGCACGCGCTGGGCCTGCTGCTGCTCTGGGCGGGGGACGAGCGGGCGGTGCCCGGCGGCGCCGCCGCGCCGCCCTGGGCGGAGGAGTGGCTGGGCGAGCGCCGTGAGCGCGCGGAGAAGAAGGAGAAGGAGAAGGAGGGAGAAGGGGATCGGGAGGATCGGGGGCAGCCGGGCGCGGGGCGGCCCGGGAGGCCCGCCGACCCGGAGGCGGCCAGGCGCCGGGCACAGCGGCGGGCGGCGAGCATCGACGCGGGCGCGGCGGAGCTGGAGCGGCGGCTGGCGGATCTGCTGCGCGGCGGTCTCGCGTCGGCCGAGCAGTCGGGGTACGGCCTGTGGGAGGAGACCGCGGCCCGCATGGTCGACGCCCAGGCGCCCGGGCTCGCCGCCCGGGTGCGGGAGTTGGGCTCGGTCCCGGGGTCGGGCCCGGGGTGGCCGGCGCGGCTGCTGGAGGAGTGCGCGCTGACCCATCTGCTGGACACCGCGTGGCTGGGGGTGGAGCGGCTGCCGGAGCCGCTGGCCGCCACGGTCCGTACGAGGGTGGGGCTGGCCCCGGCGGCCACCGGGGCGCCGGTCCGCGACCATTGGCTGGTCCTCGCGCAGTACGACACATCGGACGGGCGGCTGACCACCCGTCGCGTCTGGGTCCACGGCAGGAGCTCGGCGCGCACCGCGCTGCTGCTGTCGTTCGGGGGCGGCGGGCGGGCTCCGCGGCTGGCGCTGCCGGTGGGGTCGGTGATCGAGGCCGAGCTGACCCCGTATCCGGGCGGCGGCCGGCTGCGGGCGGAGCTGGGCGAGCGGGTGGGGGTACCGGTCCCGATCGACACCCCTCCGCCCGGCGGCCCGGTCGCGTCGGCGCTCGACGCCTACGGCCGGGCCCTGTGCGACGACCCCTGGCTGGACTCCTGGCCGGTGACGCTGACGGAGGTGGTCCCGGTCCCGCACGGCACCGGCTGGCAACTGGCGGACGCGGCGGGCGGCGCGGCGCTGCCCATCGCCTCGTCGGCGCTCTCCCGTCCCGGCCTCTGGCGCCTGGCGGCCCTGTCGGGCGGGCGCCCGGTCACCGTGTTCGGCGAATGCGGACACCGGGGGGTGACCCCCCTGGCCGCCTGGTCGCCCGACTCCCCGGAGACGGTCCCCCTCCTGTGAGCCCACCGCCCGCCGTGCCCCGGCCCACCCAACGGCCCGGGCCCGGGGCCACTCCGGGACTCGGGACGAGCGGGCCCCGATCACCCGGGACCGCTCCAGGGCGAGCGGCTCGCGAACCCCGGACCCGCAGCCCGGCGCCACCACCACACACCGGAACACCCCGACCGCCGGAGGCCACCGGCACCACCGGGCCGGCCGCGAGGCCACCCCCACCGGAGGCCCGGCACGCCGACCCGGGGCCGGGACCGCCTCACGGCAAGCGCCCGACCCCGGCGCACCCCGACCCGCGGCCCGGCGCCACCGAGCCCGCGAACAGCTGCCTCACCCGCGACCGCGACCGTACGGAGGACGACTTGACCGCCATCGCCGGCACCTCACCGTGGGAACAGCTCATCACCTCCGCCCTGCTCGGCACCGACCGCAGGCCACCGCCGGAAGGAGTGGTGGCCCCGGGGCGGGACGCGCCGCTCGCGCTGCTGGACGCGGCGGCGCTGCACACCGTGCGGCGGCGGGCCGGGATGGTGCCCGCGGTCGCCGCGCCGCTGCCCGAGCCCGCCGCGCCCGATGAGCGCCGGCCGCTCCCGGCGGCGGCCCGGCGGCGGCTCGCCCAGTTGCTGGCGGACCGCTCGGCACCTCCGTCGGGAGGGCGCCGGGGCGCGGCTCCGGACCTCACCGAGCTGCTCCCCCAGTGGCTGGCCACAGCCAATGAGCGCGGCTACCGGGCCCCCGCGCCCCTGCTGCCCGCGCTGCTGGACGCGGCCCGCGCGCGGACCGATCTGCGTCCGCAGGCGCTCGCGCTCGCCGGGGCCCGGGGGCTGTGGCTGGCCCGGTTCAACCCGGAGTGGAAGTTCGCGCTGCGGGGGGCCTCGGGCGCGGGGGTGCCACTGCCGGAGGTGACGGACACGGCGGCGGTCGAGCGGCTGTGGGCGGAGGGCCTGTTCGCCGAGCGGGTGGCGCTGCTGACGGCGGTCCGGGAGCAGGACCCGGCCCGGGCGCGGGCCCTGCTGTCCGGGACCTGGCCGGGCGAGCGGGCCGAGGACCGGCTGATGTTCCTGGACTCCCTGCGGACCGGGCTCTCCGGCGCCGATGAGCCCTTCCTCGATCAGGCGCTCACCGACCGCAGCCGCAATGTCCGGGCCACCGCCGCCGAACTGCTCTCCGCGCTGCCGCACTCGGCGCTCGCGGGACGGATGGCGGCCCGGGCCGTCTCCTGTGTCGGCCTGGACCGCTCGGGCGGCGGCGCGGCGATAGCCGTGGAGGCGCCGAGTGCGTGCGATGCGGAGATGCAGCGGGACGGGGTGGTCCCGGCGCCGCCCACCGGCCGTGGCAGAAGGTCCTGGTGGCTGGGCCAGTTGGTGGAGGCGGCCCCGCTCGCCACCTGGACGGAGCGGCTCGGCGGGCGCGGAGCGCGGGAGATCGTGGCGCTGCCGGTGGCGGACGGCTGGCGGGAGGAGCTCCACGCGGCCTGGTGCCGTGCGGCGGTGCGCCAGCGCGACGCGGAGTGGGCACGTGCCCTGCTGGGCGCGCCGGGCTCGTCGCCGGAGACCGGGCCCGGTCCCTCGTCCCTGGCCGAGCGGGCGAAGCTGCTGGCGACGGTGGAGCCCGGGGAGCGGGCGGACTGGGTCGCCGGGTTCATCGCCGCGCACGGCCTCTCGGAGGCGTTCCAGCTGCTGGGTGTCTGCGCGGTGCCGTGGTCGGAGCCGCTGGGCCGCTCGGTGGTCGACGCGCTCGACATCGCCAGGGACGCGGGGAGCTACCCCTGGAGTTTCAGCGGGGTGATGGGGCTGGCGGAGCGCTGTCTCGCGCCCGGGGAGGCGGACCGGCTGGTCCTGTTGACCGCGCTGCCGGACGAGACGGAGAGTTCGTCCCCGGGAGCCGGGGGTTACTGGTCGGAGGCGTTCCAGCGGCTGGTCTCCACACTGCGGCTGCGCGAGGCCCTGCACCGCGAACTGACCGGCCCGGACCCCGCCTCGCCGGAGGGCGAGGGAGCGGCGCTCCCGGCCGGCGGCTGAGGGCCGGGGCCGGCCGGGTGCGGGCAGCCCCGGCGGCCGAGACCGGCGGACTCCCGCTCACCGCGCGCGGTACCCGGCTGCTCCCGCTCACCGGCACAGGCACAGGGACAGGCACAGGGACCGCGGTGGCACCCGCACCCGCACCCGCGAGGCCCCGGGCGCCGGGTGTCGCCCGGGCCCGGGGCCTCGCCGGCGAACGGCCGTCTCAGGCCTCCGCCGGCTGGCGGACATGCGCGTTGACCCAGTCGACGATCGCCGTCGTCGTCGCCCCGGGGGTGAAGATCTCGGCCACCCCGAGCCGCTTCAGCGGAGCGATGTCCGCCTCCGGGATGATCCCCCCGCCGAAGACCTTGATGTCCTCCGCCTCACGCTCCTTCAGCAGCTCGATCACCTTGGCGAACAGCGTGTTGTGCGCGCCCGACAGGATGGACAGGCCGATCGCGTCGGCGTCCTCCTGGATCGCGGTGTCCACGATCTGCTCCGGCGTCTGGTGGAGGCCCGTGTAGATGACCTCCATCCCCGCGTCGCGCAGCGCTCTCGCGATCACCTTCGCCCCCCGGTCGTGCCCGTCGAGCCCCGGTTTGGCCACCACCACGCGGATCGGACCAGTCACACCCATCGCTGCCTCCACACATCCGGCTCCGCCGCCAGTGAACGAACGTTATCTCCAGCATCCCGCACCCGGCTGTTTCACGGAGGGCGTGGAGGGGGAAATCACACAGTGGGACATGTTCGCTATGCGGCGTATCCGCACCAGAGGGCACCAAAGCCCCGCGGGTCCGTCGCATGGGAGCCGCTTCAGGGCCGTCCCCCCGTGCCGTTCCAGCCGCCCGGCACGGTGGGGCGGTGCCGTTGCCACACATCAGCAGCCGACACGGAGACCCGGTCCACGGAGACGATCCCGGGCAGCGCTGAAGGGGCCCCCAGGAGGGCACACAGGGGCCGATGCCGTCCCCCGTGTGTCGTACGGAGGTCGGCCCATGAAGGTCCTTCCCTTCCCGCTCACCCTGAGCGCCCTCGCGCTGAGCGCCCTGGGCCTGCGTCCGCTGAGCCTGAATCCGCTGAACCCCGGGGCGATCCGGCGCCTGAGCGGCCTCCACGATCTGCGCGCGCCCGCCACCCTGGTCCGCGCCACCGCCCTGGAGCTGGCGATCCTCGCCGGCCATGTGCTGCTCTACCCCACCGGGCTGACCGCCGAGCGCCCGACGGGCCGGGAGCGCGCCCCCCGCGCCCGCGAGCCGCAGCCGGAGGAGACCGACGCCGCGGCGGGGCCCTCGGCCGGGAGCACCACCGGGCTCCCCTCGGCCGGCGCGGCGGACCACCCTCCCGTCGTGATGCTCCACGGCTTCGTCGACAACCGCTCGGTCTTCGTCCTGCTCCGCCGCTCCCTGGCCCGGCACGGCTGGCGCGATCTGGAGTGCCTCAACTACTCCCCGCTGACCTGTGACGTACGGACCGCGGCGGAGCTGCTCGGCCGTCATATCGCCCAGGTGTGCGCCCGTACGGGCCGGAACGAGGTCGACATCGTCGGCCACAGCCTCGGCGGTCTGATCGCCCGCTACTACATACAGTGCCTCGGCGGCGACCTCAGAGTGCGCACCCTCGTCACCCTCGGCACCCCGCACTCGGGTACGACCGCCGCCCCGCTCGCGAGCGCCCACCCCGTGGTCCGCCAGATGCGCCCCGGCTCCGCGCTGATCGAGGAGTTGCGCGGCCCGGCGCCCGGCTGCCGCACCCGATTCGTGAGCTTCTGGAGCGATCTCGACCAGTGGATGGTCCCGATCGAAACGGCCCGGCTCGACCACCCCGATCTCATCACGGAGAACGTGCAGGTCAGCAGCATCGGCCATCTCGCCCTGCCGGTGCACCCCGCGGTCGCCGCGGGCATCCGGCAGGCGCTGGAGAAAAATGAGTCGACAGGCACCCCGGGAGCCGTCTCGGTGGCCTGATCCCCAGTCGAAAATCTCGAACTAATTTCGAACATAGGGCCAAAGCTCTGCCTGTAGTCCTCCGAAAGACGGTCGAATGCCCGTTTCCTGAATCCTCAAAACCTCCGGAAGATTGTCGCCGTCGCATACCGCCGGGTACAGTCGCGCCACTGGTTCCCCTCTGGGACCGGTCTTCTTCAAGGCCCCAGAATCCAGGTCCTGCTGCCGAGGCGAGAGAGAAGTTGGTGAACGACCAGCACGCCCACGCCGGGCACGTCGGCCACGACCAGTACCCCACCGGCAGCTTTGACATCGATCCGCTCTTCGGTGCGCTGCCGGACGGACAGACCGGTTACGAGGCCGGTCACAGCGGCCAGTACGAGGCCGCCCAGTGGGACACCGGCGCACACCGGACCGTCGGCGGTTACGACATGTACGCCGGTCAGGACCAGGGGCAGCAGTTCCCGGCACCCGACTCCACCGGTGCGTACGAGACCGTGACGCAGTGGGACTCGGGAGCCTGGGAGCAGGTGGCCGCGACGGCCCCGTTCGAGCCCGCCGCCACCTTCGCGTACGGCACGGCCGATCAGTGGGCCGCCCCCGGCGGATTCGACAGCGGCTCCTACGACGCCACCGCCTGGAACACGGAGAGCGGCGCGGAGGCCCTCGTACCGCAGCAGTTCGCGGCCGAGCGGGAGTTCACCCCGGAGTACGGCGCGGAGTTCACCGCCGAGCGGCAGTCCGCCGACGCGGCGGCGGAGCACGCGGCCGAGTTCGGCGCCGAGAGCACCGGTTACGAGACCGAGTACGAGAACGGCTTCGACGCCGCTCCCCTCGGCGGCGACACGCCCGGCCCCGATCCCGATCCCGGCCACACCGGGCCGGACGAGGGCGAGACCCCCGGAGCCCCCGCCCTGGGCGACACGGCGAGCTTCCCCGTCATCTCCGACACCGACGGAGAGCACGGGCGCGAGGCGGAACTCGTCGCGATCGCCGCCGATGAGCCCGCCGCCCCGCGCTCGGGCCGCCGGTCCAGCGGCGGTGGCGGCAGCGGCCGAGGCCGTCGGCGCACCCCCGCCAAGCGCTCCGCGATCTTCACCATCGCCGTCCCGTCCGCCTGTGTGATGGGCGTCGCGGGCATCGCCGCCGCCTCCGTCGGAGGTCTCAGCGGTGGCGGTGAGGAGCCCAAGAAGAACGACACCAAGCTCGCCGCCGCCGATGTCGCCGAGACCGCCGCGAAGACGGCCGCCGCGAACAACAAGATGGACACCCAGCTCGCGGCGCTCGACGCCGAGGCGCGCAACTTCGGCGACCGGGCCTCGCGCACCCAGGAGCGCATCGACCTGAAGGCGCGCCAGGAAGCGGACCGGAAGAAACGGGTGGCGGAGGCGGAGCGGCGCGAGGCGCTGCGCCCCAAGTTCGCCATGCCGGTCGAGAGCAGGGGCCTGAGCACCTACTACGGCGAGTCCGGCGTCAACTGGATGGCCCTGCACACCGGCATCGACTTCCCCGTGCCGCTCGGCACCAATGTCTTCGCCGCCAGCGACGGCACCGTCCGTACGCAGTTCAACAGCGCCTACGGAAACATGATCATCCTGACCGCCCCCGATGGGACCGAGACCTGGTACTGCCATCTGAGCAGCGCCAAGATCCGCTCCGGCACGGTCAAGGCCGGCGATGTCATCGGTTACGCGGGCAACACCGGCAACTCCACCGGCTCGCACCTCCACTTCGAGGTCCGTCCGGGCGGCGGCTCGACGATCGACCCGCTGGCCTGGCTCCGCAGCAAGGGCCTCGACCCCACCTAGGACCAGGCCCCCGAGCGACTGAGCCTGAGGGCTTGCAGGGCTTGCAAGGCTTGCAAGGGAGGGCGAACGACGAGAGCGGACACCCGACCGGTGTCCGCTCTCCCGTCTGTCAGAGCTTCTCGACCGGCGCGTACCGCAGCAGCAGCTTCTTCGGGCGCTCGTCGCCGAAGTCGATCGTCGCCTGCGCGTCCGAGCCCGAGCCGTTCACCGCGACCACGGTGCCCAGGCCGAACTGGTCATGGGTGACCCGGTCGCCGACCGTCAGTGAGACCACCGGCTTCTCGGAGGCACCGCGCCGGGTCGCGAAGCCCGAGGGGCCCGACCGCGAGGACGGCATCGACGGCAGCCGGGAGCCCAGCCCCGACGTGGGACCGGCGGGCGCGGCCATCGGCCCCGTCCGCTTCCACTCCAGATACGAGCCGGGGATCTCGTCCAGGAACCGCGACGGCGGGTTGTACGAGGGCTGGCCCCAGGCGCTGCGCATGGAAGCCCTGGTCAGATAGAGCCGCTCACGGGCGCGGGTGATACCGACATAGGCGAGCCGGCGCTCCTCCTCCAGCTCCTTGGCCTGGCCGAGGGCGCGCATGTGCGGGAAGACGCCGTCCTCCATGCCGGTGAGGAAGACCACGGGGAACTCCAGGCCCTTGGCGGTGTGGAGCGTCATCAGGGTGATGACCCCGGAGCCTTCCTCGTCCTCGTCGGGGATCTGGTCGGAGTCGGCGACCAGCGCGACCTTCTCCAGGAACTCCGCGAGGGTGCCCGCGCCCTCCTCCTCCGTACGGTCCTGCTCGAACTCCAGTGCCACGGCGGCCAGTTCCTGGAGGTTCTCGATCCGGGTCTCGTCCTGAGGGTCCGTCGACGCCTGGAGCTCGGCCAGATAGCCGGTCCGCTCCAGCACCGCTTCGAGGACCACGGCCGGGCCCGCGCCGGAGTCCACGATCGTCCGCAACTCCTCCATCAGGACATTGAAGCGCTTGACGGCATTGGCCGAGCGGGCCGCCATGCCATACGCCTCGTCCACCCGGCGCAGCGCCTGGGGGAAGGTGATCTTCTCCCGCAGCGAGAGCGCGTCGATCATCGCCTCGGCACGCTCGCCGATGCCCCGCTTGGGGACATTGAGGATGCGCCGCAGCGGGACGCTGTCCTCCGGGTTGGCGAGGACGCGCAGATAGGCCAGGACGTCCCGGACCTCCTTGCGCTCGTAGAAGCGGACCCCGCCGACGACCTTGTAGGGCAGCCCGACCCGGATGAAGATCTCCTCGAAGACACGGGACTGGGCGTTCGTGCGGTAGAAGACGGCGACATCGCCGGCCTTCGCGTCGCCCGCGTCGGTCAGCCGGTCGATCTCGTCGGCGATGAACTGCGCCTCGTCGTGCTCGGTGTCGGCGACATAGCCGGTGATCACCGCGCCCGCGCCCGCGTTGGTCCACAGATTCTTGGGGCGGCGGCTCTCATTGCGCTCGATGACCGCGTTGGCGGCGGAGAGGATCGTCTGGGTGGAGCGGTAGTTCTGCTCCAGCAGGATCGTCTTCGCCTCCGGGTAGTCCTCCTCGAACTGGAGGATGTTGCGGATGGTGGCGCCCCGGAACGCGTAGATCGACTGGTCGGCGTCGCCCACGACACACAGCTCGGCGGGGGGCAGGTCCTCGTACCCCGTGCCCACCAGTTCACGGACGAGGGTGTACTGGGCGTGGTTGGTGTCCTGGTACTCGTCGACCAGGACATGGCGGAACCGGCGCCGGTAGTGCTCGGCGACATCGGGGAACGCCTGGAGCAGATGGACGGTGGTCATGATGATGTCGTCGAAGTCCAGGGCGTTGGCCTCGCGCAGCCGCCCCTGGTACATCCGGTACGCCTCGGCGAGCGTCTTCTCGAAGCCGTCGACCGCCTTGTCGGCGAAGGACTCCTCGTCGATCAGCTCGTTCTTCAGATTGGAGATCTTGGCGCTGAAGGCCTTCGGCGGGAACTTCTTCGGGTCGAGGTCCAGATCGCGGCAGACCAGCGCCATCAGGCGCTTGGAGTCGGCCGCGTCGTAGATGGAGAACGACGAGGTGAAGCCCAGCTTCTTGGACTCCCGGCGGAGAATCCGGACACAGGCGCTGTGGAAGGTGGAGACCCACATCGCCTGGGCGCGCGGGCCGACGAGCTGCTCGACGCGCTCCTTCATCTCCCCGGCGGCCTTGTTGGTGAAGGTGATCGCCAGTATCTGCCCGGGGTGGACGCTGCGGGTCGCCAGCAGATGGGCGATCCGGTGGGTCAGCACCCGGGTCTTGCCGGAGCCGGCACCGGCCACGATGAGCAGCGGTGATCCGGCGTGCACAACGGCGGCGCGCTGCTGCTCGTTCAGCCCTTCGAGGAGGGCGGCGGGGTCGATGACCGTGCGGGGGGCGCCGTCGCGGTGGTAGGCGTCCCGTGCCGGGGGCACGTCGAAGGCGCCCTGGAAGAGATCGTCGGGGATCTCCTCCCGGGCCCGGCCCTCATGGTCCTCGTGGTCCTCGGGCGGGGGCGGGGGCTCCTCCGGGGTGGACTGGAGGCTCGCCAGGAAGTTGTCGTCAAAGAGGCTGCTCATCGCTCTCCGAGTCTAGGCCGCCCCACTGACAGCTCGCCCCCGGATTGGCCGCGTCCGCGCCCGGTGCCCGGCGCGGGGGGCGCCGGCCCGGTGCGCGGGGCCGCTCCGGCGGGCGGCTCAGGTCCAGAGCGTCGCGATGAAGACATTGACGACGGTGAGCCCGCCCACCGCGCCGAACAGCGCCTTCTCCACGGTCTCCTCGTCGCGCTTGACGTAGACCAGGCCCAGGACGACCACCAGCACCGCCAGCTTGATGCCTATCTTGATGTTGTTCACCGTCTGGCCGTCGGCCTGGTTGAGGCCGACCAGCGCCACACCCGTGACCAGCATGGTCAGCGCGCCGTGCAGCATCGCCGGGGTGAAGCGGGCGGTGCCGGCGCCCATCGCCTTCATCTGAGTGAGGAATCCGCCCAGCAGGGACGCGATACCGATGATGTGCAGGGCGACCAGGGCATTGATGAGTACGTCCATGAAGCGGAGCCTAACCATCCCCATAGCAGCCCCCCGAAGTCAGGTGAACCTCATTCGCCGCATCGGTCGCGGTGGTGTCCGGAAGCCACCCTCCGTGAGCAATCCGTCGCCATAAGGTGTGGCGAATCATCCACCTTCGAACAGAATCCGTCGTTCCGTCCCACCCCCGTGACCTCCCGGAATAGCGTCCTGCTGACACCCGAGCCAGAGCCCGGCAGAACCCCGCCGGCCGCACGGAAGGACGTGGACGCCCCCGTGGCTGCACACCGGAAGCACCGGAAACCCAGGCAGTATCCGTTCCGCGGGCCCGCTGCCCGGACCGCGGGGTCCCTCGCGCTCGCCGGCGCGGCGACCGCGGGCGCGTTCAGCGGGACCGGTCACGCCGAGCCGACGCTCACCCCGGCCCAGATCAAGGCCAAGGTGGACAAGCTCTACCAGGAGGCGGAGGAGGCGACCGAGCGGTACAACGGGGTCACGGAGCGGGCCGGCCGGGAGCGGGAGGCGCTGGAGCGGCTGCGGGACGAGGCCGCACGCCGTACGGAGCGGCTCAACGCCACCCGTAACGCACTCGGCTCGATCGCCACCGCCCAGTACCGCGCGGGCGGTATGGACCCGGCGCTGCTGGTGGCGCTCGCCTCCGACCCGGACAGCTATCTGGAGCGCGCCGCCCTCGCGGAGCGGGCCGGGGAGCGGCAGGCAGCCGCCGTCGCCGGTGCGCGCCGGGAGGTCGCCGAGATCGAGCGGGTCAGAACGGAGGCCGGGCGGAGGATGGCCGAGCTGCGGGAGCGCGGGAGCGAGCTGGCCCGCCACAAGGCGGCCGTGCGGGAGAAGCTCGGCGCGGCCGAGGGGCTGCTGCAGCGGCTGACCGCCGGGGAGCGCGCCTCCTACGCCGCCGGGGCCGATGGGGACCGGGCCGCTGGGCCGCCGGCCAGGGCGTCCGGCCCACGGGCCACCCGGGCCGTCGCCCACGCGTACGGAGCGCTCGGGAAGCCCTATGTCTGGGGGGCGACAGGGCCAGGGGCCTACGACTGCTCGGGACTGACCCAGGCCGCGTGGAAGGCGGCCGGGGTCTCCCTGCCCCGGACCTCGTACGCGCAGATCGGCGCCGGGCAGCGGATTCCGCGATCGGCGCTGGCCCCCGGCGATCTGGTGTTCTTCTACCCGGGTGTCAGCCATGTCGGTCTCTATGTCGGCGGCGGCAGGATGATCCACGCGCCCAGGCCGGGCTCCCCCGTCCGTATCGCCCCGATCGACGAGATGCCCTTCGTGGGGGCGACCCGCCCGGTGTGACATCCGCCCGCCGCCGGGCCGGCCCGGCGGCGCCTCAGTGGGGCCGCTGCTGTGCCGCGTAGGCGACGAAAGCGGCCCAGGCCCGGGGGGCGAGGCCGAGTTCCGGTCCGCCGATGTCCTTGGAATCGCGGACATGGACGGCGCGGGGGCGGGCTGCGACCTCCACGCACTGTCCCGCGCCGCTGGCGCTGTAGCTGGATTTGCGCCAGATGAAACCGGCTTCGGGGCCTGTGCCGCCCCCGGTGCCGCTGTAGCTGGTCCTGAACCCCACCGACGTGCCGCTCACGGTTCCTCCGCCAACTCGTGATGAACTGGGCCGACTGCTCAGGGCGATACTGCCATGGCTGTGGGTCACCACACAGGGCACTGTCCAGGAATTGATCCGGCTCTCCGCCATCGGGGGGCGGCGGGCGGAAGGCCGCCCTCACTCTCGATGTCCGGCGTTACCTGCGAGAACGTGAAGGACGGATTCCGGCGGGGTGCCGGGACCACCGGGCTGCCGGGGACCGGCAGTTGGCCGCTTTGCACAGGTCGGCCGGGCGGCCGGCCCCGGAAGTCCCCTCGCGGGCCGCCCGCCCGGCCGTCCGATCAGTGCGCTCGCGGGCCTGCCCCGCCGCCGGGCCGGGCCGCCGTCAGACCAGCCGGCGGGCGGTCGCCCAGCGGGTCAGCTCGTGCCGGTTGGAGAGCTGGAGCTTGCGCAGCACCGCGGAGACATGCGACTCCACCGTCTTCACCGAGATGAAGAGCTGCTTGGCGATCTCCTTGTACGCGTAGCCGCGGGCGATCAGGCGCAGCACCTCGCGCTCGCGCTGGGTGAGCCGGTCGAGATCCTCGTCCACCGGGGGTGCGTCGGTGGAAGCGAAGGCGTCGAGGACGAATCCCGCCAGCCTCGGGGAGAAGACGGCGTCCCCCTCCTGGACCCGGAAGATCGAGTCCACCAGATCCGTGCCGGTGATCGTCTTGGTGACATAGCCGCGCGCGCCGCCGCGGATCACCCCGATCACATCCTCCGCCGCGTCCGACACGGAGAGGGCGAGAAAGCGGACCGGGTCCTCGGGCGACGCCATGAGCGGGGCGCACCGCCGCAGCACCTCCACCCCGCCGCCGCCGGGCAGATGCACGTCGAGCAGCACGACCTCGGGCCTGGTCGCCGTGATGACGGTGATGGCCTGGTCGACATCGGCCGCCTCGCCGACCACCTCGACGCCGGTCTGCTCGGTCCTGCCGATCTCCGCCTGTACGCCGGTGCGGAACATCCGGTGGTCGTCGACGAGCACCACCCGCACTCGGCGCCCGGCGCCTCCGCTCGCTGCCTCGGTCGTCATTCGTCCGCCGCCCTCTCCATCTCCAGCTCCACTTCCGTGCCCCCACCGGGTGCCGGGCGGAGCCGGGCCGTCCCGCCGTTGCGCTGCATCCGACCGATGATCGACTCCCTGACGCCCATTCTGTCGCCCGGCACCGCGTCCGGGTCGAAGCCCGGGCCCCGGTCGCGGACGGACACATAGACCATACGTCCGTCGACCTCGGCGAAGACCTGGACGGCACCGCCCTCGCCACCGTACTTGGCGGCGTTGACCATCGCTTCGCGCGCGGCCTGCATCTGTGCCGCCAGCCCGTCGTCGAGCGGGCAGTCGCCGACGACCACGACCTCCAGCGGGACGCCGTGCTTGTCCTCGACCTCGGCGGCGGCCCTCTTCACCGCCTCGGCGAGGGTGTCGGGCTCCTCGTCCTCGTCCTTTCCGGTGCCCTCCGGCCGGTAGAGCCAGTTGCGCAGCTCGCGCTCCTGGGCGCGGGCGAGGCGGCGGACCTCGCCCGGGTCGTCCGCGTTGCGCTGTATCAGGGTGAGGGTGTGCAGGACGGAGTCGTGGACATGGGCGGCGACCTCGGCGCGCTCCTGGGCGCGGATGCGCATGGTCCGCTCCTCCGTGAGGTCCTGGGTCATCCGCACCAGCCAGGGGCCGATGAGCAGACCTATGCCCGCGAGGACGGCTATGGCGGCGGTGAGCACATTGCCGAGCTGGGCGGCGGAGCCGCGGACCACCATGAAGAGTGCCAGTCCCATGCCGACAAGGGCGACGCCCGCGAGCGCCCGGCCCAGCTGGAACAGCCTCCGGCTGCGGTTGCCGGCCTCGGTCCAGCGGGCCCGCCGGGCGTTGTCGGCCTGCCGCCACACCAGCACCACACCCGCGCCGATCAGCAGGGTCGGCCAGACATAGCGATGGGTGCTGTCGTTGGTCTCCAGATCGCCGATGAAGACGGCGACGCCGAAGGAGAGGGCGATCATCGCGAAGAGCTGGCCCTTGTCGGGCTTGCGGAGCCTGCGCCCGCCGTCGCTGGTGACCTCGAAGACGGAGCGCGGCTCGGCGGGGCGGCCCCCGACGCCGAGCGGGACCACGATCCAGAACACCGCGTACAGCAGGGCGCCGAGGCCGTCGGCCATGAAGAGACCGAGGAAGATCACCCGCACCCAGATGACCGGGAGCCCGAGATGCCCGGCGAGACCCCGCGCCACGCCGCCGAGGAGACGGCCGTCGGCGCTGCGGTAGAGCTTGCGCGGCGGGAGGTCATCGGGTGCGGGGGCACGCGGGGACGAGGCGGGTCGTGGCGTGGCGACGGGCATGCCTCGATCGTCACACGCCCGGCCGGAGGGCGGTATCAGGGACGACCCCTGAAGCAACCCTGACCGGAGGGCGGGCACCGGCATCCGGATATCAGGGACCGGCCAGGGTCGATCCGGGTGCCGTACCGGCCCCGGGGCCGTCACCATGGACGTATGACTCAGCCGACCCCGCCGCACCCCGCGGCACCGGACGGACCCTCGGCGGCGGCTCCGGAGCTCTCCCCCGAGCTGCCGCCGCTGCGCCGTACGCCTCACCGGAAGGTGCTGGGCGGGGTCTGCGGGGGCCTCGGGCGGTATTACGACATGGACCCGGTGATCTTCCGGATCGTGGCCGGCGCCCTCGGGGTGGCCGGCGGGCTCGGTCTGATCCTCTACGGCTTCGCGTGGCTGCTCATCCCCGTCGAGGGCGAGGAGGAGAACGAGGCCCGCCGGCTGCTGTCGGGGCGCGGCGAGGGCGCGGCTCTGACAGCGGTGCTCCTGGCGCTCGTCGGCTCCGGCCTGTTTCTGACGATGCTGAACAACAGCGGGGTCCTCGCCTTCGCGACGCTGCTCGGTCTGGCGATGTCCGGCGCGGCCGTGTGGTCGCGGCGGCGCCGTGCCCTCACTCCCGAGAGCGGCCCGCTCGATCCGGCGACCGCGCAGGCGGTGTCGGTCGCCCCGCCGGAGACCAAGGCCCCGCCGACACCGGGCAGCCCGTCGTGGTGGCGGGACCCGATCGTCAAGGAGAGGGAAAGGGAAGGGGACACGGGCGCGGCGCCGACCGGCTATCTGTGGGGGCCCGAGGACAGCGAGGAGCCGGGCGGCCGCAAACGCCGCCCGGGCCGGCCGGACACCGCGGGCCGCCGTGGCCCCCGGCCCATCGGGGGGACGGTCTTCGGTTTCGCTCTGGCGGCGTTCCTCCTGGGCACCAAGCTGAGCTGGGACGGCAGCCCGCTGGGCACCAGTCTGCAGATGGGGCTGGCCTGTGCGCTGGGGGTGTTCGGCCTCGGCCTGGCCGTCAGTTCGATACTGGGCCGCACGGGGCTGGGCACGGTGCTGATGACGATCGTCACGGCGGGGCTGCTCGCGGGCTCCGCGGTGCTGCCGAAGGACATCAGCACCCAGTGGATCGAGACCGAGTGGAAGCCGTCGTCCGTGGCGCGCGTGGAGCCCCGGTACGAACTGGGTTCGGGGGTGGCGACGCTCGACCTCTCGGCGCTCTCGATTCCGGCCGGGCGCACGGTGTCGACGCACGCGGAGGTCGGCGCGGGCCGGCTGAAGATCCTCATACCCGGGGACGCCCCGGTGAAGGTGCGGGTGCAGGCGGGGCTCGGCGACATCAGCCTCCCCGGCGAGAAGAAGAACGACATCGACATATCCCCGGACCAGAGCAGGAACACCGAGCTGCGGGCCCCCGAGGGAGCCGGTCCCTCGGGCACCCTGGAGCTGAACGTCCAGGTGGGCGTCGGACAGGTGGAGGTGACCCGTGCGGCATCGTGACTCGCGGGACCAGCCGCCCGTCGCGGACCCGGCGCGGGACCGGGGCGCGGCACGGCGGGAGTTGCCGCACGGCTTCCGGCCGGGCCGGCTGATCGCCGGTGTGACGGCGCTGACGGCGGCGCTGCTCTACGCGGGCGACGCCGGCGGCACCTGGCACACCCCCTGGTATGTGGCCTTCCCGGTGGTGTTCACCGGGATGTCGCTGGCCGGGGCGGCGGGGCTCGCCCACTACCGCGTCCGCCGGCGCCGTTCCGCGAGCAGCGCGTCCACCGACGGCGCGGCGGCCCCGGCGAGCAGCAGCGGCACCCAGGCCACGAAGTAGACGAGGTCGTTGCCGAGGTAGTACGGCTCGACCTGCCAGCTCACGGTCAGCCAGAGGCTCAGCGAGATCAGCGCCCCGCCGAGTGCGGCGACCCGGGCCAGCAGCCCGATGAGCGTGCCGATGCCGGCGGCCAGTTCACCGAGGGCGATGGCGTAGCCGAAGGTCTCGGGGCTGGAGAGCGCCAGGTCCACCAGCCAGGGGACCGCGGAGCCGTCGCGGATGCCGCGCATCTGGTCGCCGATGGAGCCGGGGCCGCTCGCCGCGAAGAACGCGCTGTCCGTGAGCTTGTCGATGCCCGCGTAGACGAAGGTGACGCCGAGGAAGATCCGCAGCGGCAGCAGGGCGAGGCGGCTCGCCCGGTCCTTCCGGCCGCCGCCTCGCCCGGTGCCGGACGGGCCGCGTCCGGCCGTCGCCCGGTAGGTGTGCGTCATCGCGCTCTCCCCGCTCTCGGATCGGAACCCATGGGCCGTTCGACTCTCAACTGAACATACGGAGCAGCGGGCCGAAAGGCTCAGTGTCCGGGGTTCTCGGCGGCACGGCCGGGGGCGGGAGCCCGCTCCGGAGGGCCGAGCCGCCGCCACAGCGGCCGGTGGTCGACCCGGGCCGCGAGGTCGGCGCCGACCGGGTCCCGGGTGGCCACCGCGTCCCGGTGGCCGGTCCGTACGGGTCTGCCCGCCGCGCGGGCGGTGAGACCGGCCGGACACCCCCTCCTCGTCACCGAGCCGTCCGAAGATCCGCAGCGCGCCGGGCGGGTGTGTCCCGCGGTGGGCGCGCCCGGCCTCCGGGGAGTCGCGCACGCGCGTCAGCCCGAAGCGGAGCCCGGTCCACCGGGGCCGGGGGCGGGCGCGTCGGTCATGGGCCGGAAGGCAGCACCGGACCCGGGAAGCCGCCAGACCCGCGCGCCCCGGAGGTGCCCTCCCCACGGCGCGGAGTGCCCGCCCTCCCCTGCGGCGCGGGAGTGCCCGCTCCCCGCCCGTCCTCGTGGCGCGAGCGGGTGCCCGGACGTCCTCCCTCGTGGGCCGGGGGCGGACAGGGCGATGCCGCCGCTCACTCGCGTGGGCGACGGCATCGGGACCGGTCCGTGCGGGCCGGGAGGACTACCCGGTCGGCGGGACCGCTACTCCCACTCGATGGTGCCCGGCGGCTTGCTGGTCACGTCCAGAACAACCCGGTTGACCTCAGCGACCTCGTTGGTGATGCGGGTGGAGATCCTCGCGAGGACCTCGTACGGCATCCGGGTCCAGTCCGCCGTCATGGCGTCCTCGGAGGAGACCGGGCGGAGCACGATGGGGTGGCCGTAGGTCCGGCCGTCGCCCTGGACACCGACGCTGCGGACATCGGCGAGCAGCACCACCGGGCACTGCCAGATCTCCCGGTCGAGACCGGCGGCCGTCAGCTCCTCGCGGGCGATGGCATCGGCCTCGCGCAGCAGGTCGAGCCGCTCGCGGGTGACATCGCCGACGATACGGATACCGAGGCCGGGGCCCGGGAAGGGCTGGCGCTGGACGATCTCGTCCGGCAGGCCCAGCTCCTGGCCGACCATCCGGACCTCGTCCTTGAAGAGCTGGCGCAGCGGCTCGACGAGCTGGAACTCCAGGTCCTCGGGGAGTCCGCCGACGTTGTGGTGGGACTTGATGTTGGCGGTGCCGGTGCCGCCGCCGGACTCCACCACGTCCGGGTAGAGCGTGCCCTGCACGAGGAAGGCGACTTCCTCGCCGTCGGCGGCGCCCTCGGCGACGATCTCGGCCTGGGCCTGCTCGAAGACGCGGATGAACTCGCGCCCGATGATCTTCCGCTTCTCCTCGGGGTCGGAGACCCCGGCCAGCGCGCCGAGGAAGCGCTCCTCGGCGTCGACGACCTTGAGCTGGACGCCCGTGGCGGCGACGAAGTCCTTCTCGACCTGCTCGGTCTCGCCCTTGCGCATCAGGCCGTGGTCGACATAGACGCAGGTGAGCTGGGAACCGATGGCCTTCTGGACCAGGGCGGCGGCCACAGCGGAGTCCACCCCGCCGGAGAGGCCGCAGATGGCGCGCTTGGTGCCGACCTGCTCGCGGATGGCCGCGACCTGCTCCTCGATGACGTTCCCGGTGGTCCAGGTCGGCTGGATGCCGGCGCCCCGGTAGAGGAAGTGCTCCAGGATCTGCTGGCCGTGGGTGGAGTGCATCACCTCGGGGTGGTACTGCACGCCGTACAGCTTCTTCTCGTCGTTCTCGAAGGCGGCGACCGGGACGACGTCCGTGGACGCGGTGACGGTGAAGCCCTCGGGCGCGGCGGAGCAGGCGTCGCCGTGCGACATCCACACCGGCTGCTCGACCGGGGTGCCCTCGAAGAGGGTGGAGCCGGGCTTGCTGACGTGCAGCGGCGTACGTCCGTACTCGCGCGCGCCGGTGTTGTCGACGGTGCCGCCGAGCACGGTCGCCATCAGCTGGAAGCCGTAGCACATGCCGAAGACGGGAACGCCGGCCTCGAAGATCTCCCGGTCCAGCCGGGGAGCGGCGTCCGCGTAGACGGAGGAAGGGCCGCCGGAGAGGATGATCGCCCGGGGGTTCCTGGCCAGCATCTCGGCGACCGGCATCGAGGACGGGACGATCTCGCTGTAAACCCGGGCCTCACGGACGCGGCGGGCGATGAGCTGGGCGTACTGCGCGCCGAAGTCGACAACGAGTACGACATCGGGCGCGGCAGCGGGAGACGCTGAGGACACTGGCGGCCTTCCGGCGGGGGGTTTCGGTTCTCCCGATTCTACCGGGGTGTGGCGACTCGTCTCCCGTCTCACCATCCGGGCCGGTCTTTGGTCCGGTGTCCTCTCCCGGTCCATACTGTGCGCATGCGTCAGCAGCAGATCTCCGTCTTTACCTATGGCACCGGGCCCGTCCGGCTGCCATGGTCGTGCTGCTTGAGCCACTGACAAGCGACTTCCCAGGCGCCCCGGGCCGACAGGTCCGGGGCGCCTCGCTGTTTTCCGGGTCTGTCGGAGCGGGGCCGAGATCACAGGAGCCCCCAGAGATGATCACGCACCCGAAGACCCCGAACCCCGACCCGGCCTCGGCATCGGCCTCGGCATCGACTGCGGCACCGGCACCGGCACCGGCACCGATCCAGGACACCGCCTCCGCCGTGAGGCCGGCCGCGAGGAGCACGGCGGCGGAGCGGACCGGCGCCCGCACCGACGAGGCGGCGGGCCTGATCGCCGGCGCCCGGGAGCGGATCGACACGCTCGACGACCGGATCATCGGCCTCGTCCATGAACGGATGGCCGTGTCGGCGGTGATCCAGGACGCCCGTATCTCGTCCGGTGGCCGCCGGGTGAATCTGGCGCGCGAGACGGAGGTACTCACCCACTTCCGCGACGCGCTCGGAAAGCCGGGCACATCGCTGGCGATGACGCTGCTGGAGCTGTGCCGGGGCCGCGTCTGACGGGTGGGCGCGGGTGCGCGTCCGCGCGTATCGGTACGCGTCGGTACGCGTCGGCGCGCACCGGTACGTATCTGAGTTCGGGTCCGCTCTCACCCGTCCGGAGCGTGACCGGGGCCGGCGGGGGTTCGTTGGTCCCCATGTCCGCACCGGCCAGGGGCGGCACCGGAGAAGCACCACGGGTGACTCCGCTGGAGCGTGTGACGTGCCTCGGGCACGTCGTGGGACCTCGCGCCAGCGCGGGTGACCGGTCGGCAGGGGACAGCAGCCCGGTCACCCCGGGCGGCCGGTTCCGGGGACGCCCGGAACCGGCCGCAATCCGCTCCAGCGGTTGCGCGAGCCGCGCGCCGTCCCGCACGATGCGACTGAACCCGGATCGAAGCACGGCGCATGTCCCGCGCCTGCCCCGCACGCCCCCGGCGCGCCGGGTCCGAGACACCTCTCCCAGGGCGGCGCAACCCCCCGGCGCCGCCCCGGCACCGACCCACAGCCCTGCTGTCGGTGCCGCCGCCAAGGGCCCCGCGGTCACTCACCGCGGGGCCCTTGCCCGTGCTCCGCGACGCCCCACTCCACCCCGGCGCATGCCTAGTGACGCAGATCACATAAGTTTCTTGTCAGGGCGGGCACAACCTTCCCGGCCGTATACCGGTCAATCAGGCGTATCAATGGCCTCACCCGTGTATTCCCGCTCGGAAGGCCCTTGCCCATGCGGTGCCGCCCTGGCGCGGCCCCCGGACGTCGTTGAGGTCTTCATGAAGCTCCGCCGCGCCATGGCCGTCGCCGCCGCGACCGCCGTCATGGCCCCTGCCACCTTCCTTGCCGCGTCCGCGGCACAGGCGACGGAGAACACGGGTGCCGACGGGCAGTCGTCCTCCGTGTCGCCCTCCATATCGCCCTCCGCATCCACTTCCGTCGCGCCCTCCGGATCGGCTTCCACCCCGGCCCCGGAGAACAGCAGCCCGACCACGGGCGAGTCGAGCCCTGGCACGGAGAGCTCCTCGCCGGCCCCGGAGTCGAGCAGCCCCGGCCCGAGCGTCTCCACCTCCCCGGCGGCGAGCGGCTCCACCTCGCCGAGCCCCAGCGCGAGCCTCCCGAACCCCTCGCCCGGCGAGCCCGAGCCCGAGGAGTCGGAAGAAGAGGGCGAGGAGGGCGAGGAGTTCCCCGACTGGTGCGAGGAGTCCACCGTCGCGATGTCCCTCACGGGGCTCCCCGGCAAGATCGCCGCCGGCAGCGGCTGGCACAAGTTCACCATCACCACCCGCAACAACTCCCAGGACACCCTCGCGGGCGTGGCCTACTTCGCGGGCGCCTCCGGCGACCGGATGGGCGAGGAGCTCTTCAACGACCGCCAGGTCCGGCTCCAGGCGCTCGACCCGGACTCCGGCACCTGGCAGGACCTCCAGGGCGAGGACGGGATTCCGGCCGGTTTCGCCGGCTGGTCCGACGAGCTCAAGCCGGGCCACAAGGCGGACATCAGCCTGCGCATCAACGTGCTCGCCGGTGCCCCGGCGGGTGCGGCCTTCACGCTCGGCGCCAGCCTCTACATGACCGAGGACGGCTCCTGCGAGGGCGTCGGCGAGGTCTCGTACCGCTTCGAGATCGTGAAGGCCGGTACGAACACGGACGGCACCAAGCCGCAGGAGGGCGGCCGGGCCCCGGTTCCGACCAAGAAGCCGGTCGCGGTGGGCACCGGCACCGGCTCCAAGGTCACCGGCACCCTCGCGGCGACCGGTTCCGACTCCGTGCTGCCGGTCATCGGCATCGTCGGCGGCATCGCCGTCGTCGCGGGTGCCGGAGTCGTCTTCGCGGTCAAGCGCCGCCGTGAGGACGCCACCGCGTAGGACCGTCGGACACCCCGGGCGCGCGGCACCGTGCGCGCGCGGTGGCGCACACCCGTACAGCACCGATGGAACGGGTCACAGGACACAGCGAGGCCGCTGCGCTCGGAGGGGGGCGCAGCGGCCTCGCTGTGTCCGGTGGCGCGGGACGGCCGGGTGACGGGGTGCGGAGCCCGGTGACGGGCCGGGTGACGGGGTGCGGAGCCCGGTGACGGGCCGGGTGACGGGGTGCGGAGCCCGATGGATGCGGAGCTGTGATCAACGCCGTGCACAACCTTCACGGCTGTACAACGGTCAACCAGTTACTCCCCAACAGCCCCATCCGTGTACCCCCACCCCGGACGGCGCTCCCGACCCTGGTGCCGCCCAGCAGCGCGGCCCCCAGACTCCGCCGAGGTCGTCATGAAGCTCCGCCGCGCTCTCGTGGCAGCCGCCGCAACGGCTGTCATCGCCCCCGCCGCCCTCCTCGCCGCTCCGGCCGCACACGCGACGGGGGACGAGAACCCCTCATCCCCCTCGCCCTCCGTCTCCGCCTCGGCGAGCGACCCCGCCACCGACGGCCGGAGCAGCCCCGCACCGGACGCCTCACGGGGCGCGATCGGCTCCCCGGGTGCCTCGCCCGGCGGCGGCCCCGCGCCGGAGCCCTCCGCCTCTGCCTCTGTCTCTGTCTCCGCATCTCCTTCCGCTTCTGCTTCTGTTTCCTCTTCTGTCTCTGCTTCTGCCTCTGCTTCTACTTCCGTCACCGGCCCCTCCCTGGGGAAGCCCGAGCCCGGCGACGAGGGCGGGAGGGAGCCGTGCGACACGGTCGTCGACCCGAGCGACGAGATCGGCACCGAGATCCTCGGACTGCCCGCCAGGATCGTGGCCGGCTCGGGCTGGGTCGACTTCTCCTACCGGCTGACCAACAGGTCGGAGCGGACCAAGAGCGGTGTCTCGGCGTACGCGGAGGTCTACACCCCCGACGAGGACGGCGAGCACACCGCCCGCCATGTCACCCTCCAGTGGCAGGTCGACGGACGGTGGGAGCGGATCGACTTCGAGAAGGGGTACTTCGGCACGGCCGGGAGCCTGGAGCCCTGGGAGTATGCCGAGGTCAGGATGAGGCTGAGCATCGATGTCAAGGCGGAGCCCGGGACGGCTCCGGCGTTCAGCGGCGGGACGTACATCGAGAGGACGGAGGGCGGCGTCCACTGCGAGTTCGGCGAGGGCGCGGTTCACCGCTTCGAGGTGCTCGCCCCGGGCGGCAGACCCGGGGAGGTGGACGAGTCCACGGGAGAGCGGGGCGGGGAGGAGACCGGGGGGCCGGGGGGAGGCCGGACGGAGGGGCCCGCGGGGCGACCGGCGAACCGGCCCGCTCCGCAGGGTGGGCTCCAGGAGTTGCCGGTGACCGGCAGTCTCGCGCGGACCGGGGCCGGGTCCGCGCTGCCAGTGATCGGCGCGATCGGCGGGGTTGCTGTGGCCGCGGGTGCGGGAGTTGTCCTCGCCCTCAGGCGCCGCAGCCACGGGTGACCCGAACGTCCCCGGATGGCCCGGGCGACCCCGGCTCTCCCGGGGGCACCTCCCGGAGCCGGCTCCGGGAGAGCTTGCGGACGCCCCCTCACACCACAGGCAACCCGAACAAACCCAGCCCGCCCGGAGGCAACCTCCCGGAGCCGGCTCCGGGAGAGCTTGCGAACGACCCCCGCACCACCAGGAAACCCGAACAAATCCAGCCTGTCCGGCGATTGAGGACGGACCCCGCACCACAGGACCCCGCACCCTGCGAACCACCGCCGGGGACCGGCCCCCTCAGACGCCGGAGGGGCCACAGGGCCGTGGCGGCACCGCCGGCATCCCCAGGAAGGGGAGCCTCAGCTCCCCGAACGCCCCCTTCGGCACCACCGGTGACCTCGGCTCCACCGGAGCCAGCCGCGCATAGGCCGCCCCCTGCGCCGGGCGCGGGTCCTCTTCGCCCTTGTTCGGCCAGAGCGACATCGCCCGCTCCGCCTGGGCGGTGATCGTCAGCGAGGGGTTGACCCCCAGGTTCGCCGTCACCGCCGCGCCGTCCACGACCGAGATCCCCGGGTGCCCGAAGAGCCGGTGGTACGGATCGATCACCCCGGACTCCGCCGTCGCCCCGATCGGACAGCCCCCCAGGAAGTGCGCGGTGAGCGGGGTCCCCATCAACTCCCCGATGTTGGACCCCGCGAAGCCGTTGATCTCCTCCGCGAGGAGGGACGCCGCCCGGGTGGCCGCCTCGATCTGGGTGGGGTTGGGGGTGCCGTGGCCCTGCCGGGCCGTGAGCCGCCCCCGGCCGGGGCCGCTCCGCTTGCGGTAGGTCGTCAGGGAGTTGTCCACGGACTGCATCACCAGCCCGATGATGGTCCGCTCCGACCAGCGGCGGACGGAGAGCGAGCGCACCGCGAGGACCGGATGGCGCGCCATGTTCCCGAGCCACGCCGCCGCCCGCGCCCGGGTGCGGTACGGCACCTGGAGGATGGTCAGCCCGCCCATGGCGTTGGAGCCCCTGCCGTACCGCACGGGCTCGATATGGGTGTTCTCGTCGGGGTGGACCGATGAGGTGATGGCGACCCCCCGGGTGAAGTCCACCCGGTCGCCGCCGTGCCGCCTGCGGTAGCGGCGGCTGTCGGTCTGCGCGCCCACCAGCGCCTCGGAGTTGGTACGGGTCAGCTCCCCGAGCCGCCCGGCGATGCGCGGCAGCAGGCCGGTGTCCTTCATGGTGTGCAGCAGGGTCTGGGTGCCGTGGGTGCCGGCCGCGACGACCACTCGGGCCGCCGTGAACGTACGCCCCCGGCCCCTGCGGCGGCGGTCACTGGGCAGGGTGCCGACGGCGAAGCCGCCCCGGGAGTCATCGGTGAGGGTGACGACCCAGGTCATGGGGTGCACCACCGCGCCCGCGCGCTCGGCGAGGTGGAGATAGTTCTCGTTGAGGGTGTTCTTCGCTCCGTGGCGGCAGCCGGTCATGCACTCGCCGCACTCGGTGCAGGCCCTGCGGGCGGGCCCGGCCCCGCCGAAGTACGGATCGGGCACCGACTGGCCCGGCGACGCCACGGCGGTGCCGTCCGCGTCCGCGCCGTCGCCGAAGAACACCCCCACCGGGGCGTGGTGGAAGGTGTGCCCGATCCCCATCGCGTCCGCCGCCGCCTTCAGATGGACATCGGACGCGGTGGTGGTCGGGTTGATCCTGACTCCGAGCATCCGGCGTGCCTGGTCGTAGTAGGGCGCCAGCTCCTCCCGCCAGTCGGTGATGTCCTTCCACTGCGGGTCCCGGAAGAACGGTTCGGGCGGTACGTAGAGGGTGTTGGCGTAGTTGAGCGAACCGCCGCCGACCCCGGCGCCCGCCAGCACCATCACCTTGCCCAGCAGATGGATGCGCTGGATGCCGAAGAGGCCGAGCGCGGGGGCCCAGAGGAAGTTCCGCAGGTCCCAGGAGTTCTTCGGCAGGCTCTCCCGGGTGAAACGGCGCCCGGCCTCCAGGACGCCGACCCGGTACCCCTTCTCGGTGAGCCGCAGCGCCGCGACCGAGCCGCCGAAGCCCGAGCCGATCACGATCACGTCGTAGTCGTAGTCGTAGTCGCCGCCGTCGCCGTCGCGGTAGTCGTCGCCGTCATGATCAAGCCCGCGTTCGCGGTCAGGCACCGGGCCGGACTCCGGAGCGGGCTTCTGAACAGGGGTGATCTCGGACATCGCTCTCCTCACCGCGGAACAGCAACGGAACACACCACGGACACGGAAACGGCCGGGGCCGGGGCCGGGGCCGGGGTCAGCGCAGCCCCAGGGCCTTCATCACCCGCAGGAACCGGCTCATGAGGACCGCGTACCCCTCGTCGTCCATCCCGAGCGCCGGCGCGAGCGGGAGCAGCCGCTGCTGGGAGACCGTCTGCGACTCGGTGTACTTGAGGATGCCCTCCGAGCCATGCCGCCGCCCCAGTCCGGAGTCCTTCATTCCGCCCATGGGCGACTGGACGCTTCCGTACGCGGCGGCGTACGCCTCATTGATGTTGACCGTGCCCGTGCGCAGCCGGGCGGCGAGGGCGTGGGCCCGCCTCGCGTCGCGGGACCAGACGGAGGCGTTCAGTCCGTACGCGGTGGCGTTGGCGCGCTCGATCACCTCGTCCTCGTCCGTGAACCGGTAGAGGGAGACCACCGGGCCGAAGGTCTCCTCGGCGCAGACCGCCATCGGCGGCTCCACCCCGTCGAGGATGGTCGGCTCGTAGAACAGCGGACCGATGTCGGGGCGCGCCACCCCGCCCGCGACGACGGTGGCGCCCTTCGCCACGGCCTCGTCCACATGCCGTACGACGGTCTCCAGCTGGCGTTCACCGGCGAGGGAGCCCATGTCGGCGCCGTACGCGAGGGAGTTGCCGAGACGCATCGCCCTGGTGCGCGCCGCGAACCGCTCGATGAAGCGGTCGGCGACCGACTCGTGGACGTACAGCCGCTCGACGGCAACGCAAAGCTGGCCGGCCGAGGAGAAGCAGGCGCGGACCGCCCCGGCCGCCGCCTGCTCGATGTCGGCGTCCGCCAGGACGAGCATCGGGTTCTTGCCGCCGAGTTCGAGGGAGACCCCGATCAGCCGGGCCGCCGCGCCCAGGGCGACCTCGCGTCCGGTGCGGGTGGAGCCGGTGAAGGAGACATAGTCGGCGCGCTGGACGATCTCGGGGCCGATGACCGGGCCCTCCCCCAGGACGACCTGGAAGACCTCGGCCGGCAGCCCCGCCTCGACCAGCAGATCACGGGCCCACAGGGCGGTCAGCGCGGTCTCGGTGTCGGGCTTCATCACCACCGCGTTCCCTGCCGCGAAGGCGGGGAACGCGTCGCCGATGGACAGCTCCAGCGGGTAGTTCCAGGGCGCGATCTGGCCGATGACCCCGCGCGGATGGCGCAGTTCGGTGGTCCTGGTGAGCACCGGGACGACACCCGCGTGGCGGCGCGGGCGCAGATGGGCCGCGGCCCGGCGGCCGTAGTGCCGGGCCGCGACGGCGACGGCCTGGATCTCCTCGTGGGCGTGGAGGCGGGCCTTGCCGGTCTCCAGCTGGATCAGGTCGAGGACCTCGGCCTGCCGTTCGAGCAGCAGATCGTGGAAGCGCAGCAGGGCGGCGGCGCGGGTGCGCACGGGTGTCGCGGCCCAGACGGGCTGGGCCGCGCGGGCCCGCTCGAAGGCCTCGGCCACATCGTCCGGGGTCGACTCGGGCAGATCCGCCAGTTTCGCCCCGGTGAAGGGGGTGTGGTTGGCGGTCCGGCCGGTGCCGACGACACCGCGGACGAGCTGGGCGACCACCTCGGGAGTGACCACGTCGGCGGCGGTGCGCGCACCGGCCGGGGCGGGGGCCGCGGGGTTGGTGCCGGGGGCGGCGGCGGGGGCCTTCGAGTCCGTCATGAGGGCGAGCGTATGCGGCGCTCGCCCTCTTTGGGTACCCGCGGGTAACAGCTTTCACCGGGCCTGCACCACCGCGCCAGCGATCGCTGGCACATCGGCCCTGATCAGGGGCTTGTCACCGGGAGCGGCCGGCGGGCGGACGGCTCGCAGATCCGCTGCCGCCACCCTGCTCCCGGGAAGGCGCGCCAGGCCACGGGGGCGGCGGCGGTTCGTCGCCCTCCTCGGCCGTCCCGGCGGTGGGGCGGCGGCGGTTCGTCGCCCTCCTCGGCCGTCCCGGCGGTCCCGACCCGCTCCGGACAGATCCGGAGGACCCCCGCCCCGGTCCCGGCGGGTGACGCCGGAGCCCGGACCCCCTTCGACCCGGCGGTACGGAGACCGTCCGGGGCGGGGCCGGCGGGGAGCGGGCTCACTCGGGGGGCCGCCAGCTCTGGAGCATGGTGTCGAACTGCTTCCGGCTCTCCGCCCAGTCCTCGACGGGGGCGGACAGGTAGATCGCGTACTCGGTGCCGTCGTCGCCGTAGTAGACCTGGTTGATGCCGCGCCGGGAGCCGGCGGAGGCCCCTGCCGTCCAGGTGAACTCCCACACCGCGGACTTCTCGTAGTCCCGGAAGTCATTGGGCTCCAACCGCACCCTGGTGTAGTCCGGGAGCCGGCTGAGCGCGCCCTTCTCCAGCTTCAGCAGATGATCGTTCGGATGCTCGAAGTCGGGGGCGGGGTCGATACCGACCCGGATGTGGTGCTTCCCGTTGTCGGGTGTGTAATCGACCTGATCGGGGACAACGATCTGCCGGTTCCAGCCCTCCGGCACGAGGAGACCGAAGCCCTTCGGGTCCTGCACCCTGCGCCAGCCCTCCGGCGCCCGGTCCGTCCCCTGGGAGACACCGTTCTCCGGGGCATCCGGGCCCTTCGGGGCATCCTGACTCCCCCCGGCCCCGGAACCCGCCTGGGTGCCGGGGCTCTTCGCGGTGTCCGGGCCGGACCCGGCACCGGCACCGGCACCGGCTCCCGTGCCGGCGGACTCCTCGGCCGTCATCGTCTTCCCGGCGGACGGGTCCGTCTCGTCGTTCCCGTAGTTCATGACCCCGTACCCGGCGCCCAGTCCCACCAGGACGGCCAGCGCCGCGGCCGCCGCCACCGTGCGCCGCCGCACGCGGCGCCGCACGCCGGGGGCGGGCGGCTCGCCGGAGGCGGGCGCCAGGGGCTGGTGCACGGTCGGCGGCTCGGCGGATTCCGGGAGGACCCGGGTGCGGTACGGGGCCGGGCTCCGCCCCTCCGTGACCTCCTGGAGCATCTCCTCGGCCCGTGCGGTGGAGGGGCGGTCGGCGGGATTCTTGGAGAGCAGCGCCGTGATCACCGGCCCCAGGGGGCCCGCGTGCACCGGAGGCTGCGGTTCCTCGCCGACCACGGCCTGCATGGTGGTCATCGGCGATGTGCGCCGGAAGGGAGAGACGCCCTCCACCGCCGTGTAGAGCGTGGCGCCCAGCGACCAGAGGTCCGACGCCGGGCCCGGGTCCGCGCCCTGCACCCGCTCGGGCGCCAGATAGTCGATGGAGCCGACGATCTCCCCGGTCCGGGTGAGCGTGGGATCGCCCTCTATGGAGGCTATGCCGAAGTCGGTGATCAGGGCCCGGCCGTCCCGCGCGAGCAGCACATTGGCGGGCTTGACGTCACGGTGCAGGACTCCGGCCGTGTGCGCGGCGTCCAGGGCGCGCAGCACCTGGAGCCCTATCCGGGCGGCCTCCGGCGCGGGGACCCGCCCGGAGTCGCCGGTCGCGTCGGCGAGTGACGGGCCGTCGACGTACTGCATGACGATCCAGGGGCGGGCGTCGTGGTCGAGCACGTCATGGACCGTGACCACCCCGGGGTGGCTGATCCGGGCCGCCGCTCTCGCCTCCGTTCTGGTGCGGGTGTGGAACACGGCGCGATCGGCGCCGGATGCGTACATTCCCGCCGTCAGTTCCTTGATGGCGACCACCCGGTGCAGCACTTCGTCGTGTGCGCGCCACACCCTGCCCATGCCGCCCCGGCCGATGCTCTCGGCCAGCCGGTACCTGCCCGCTATGAGCAGCCCGGTCTCCGTACTCGGTGAGTTCTCCACGTCCCCGCCCTCACTTCCCGGTGGCCCAGATTACGGAAAGGGATCACGGGTGGGGAACCTCGGCCCTCCCATGTGCCCCACGCGTAACCGGACATGACGTGCGAACGCGGGGCGATTCTCCGGGCTGGTCTCCGGCATGGTCTCCGGATCGCCGGCCCGGCGGGGCGTTCAGCGGGTCTTGCGGTAGGAGTCCGCGGCGGCGCGGAACGCCTGGGTCACCTTGTCCCGCTGCTCGTCCGGGCCGATCACCTGGACCACGTGGTAGCGGCCGTCGAGGATCATCGCCAGGTTGCGGACGTACACCTGGCGGCCGTTGGTGTCCTGCCAGCTGAACTGCCCCTCGGCCATGACCCGCTGACCGACCTGTATGCGGCGCAGCCCCGTCGCCTCGGCCCAGGACGAGTCGCGGTACGGCTGGAGTTCGCGCTCCTTGTCCCGCTGGTAGACCAGCGGATCGTCGCCCTCCGTCGCCACGCTGTCCCGGCCGGGGACGACGATCAGGGTGAAGTCCCCGTTGCTGTAACGGACCTGGCCTATGTCGTTGATGGGGCTGCGGCGCCAGTCGCTGTCGACGGCGGTACGGAAGCCCTCGGGGTCCGTGCGCAGCGCGAAGCCGGTGGGGGCGGTACCCGCCGGAGCGGAGGTCTGGGGCTGCTGGGTGCCGGGCGAGCCGGTGCGGGACGGCGCCGGGGTGGCCGGCTCAGGACCGGGGCTCCTGGAGGCCGTGGCCCGGGGTTCCGAACTGCCCTGCGGCTCCGGGCCCTCCTCCTCGCCGGCCTTCGGCATGAACTTCACGGCATAGGCGATCGCCGCCGCCATGAGCAGCAGGATCAGCACCAGCAGCAGCCGGCCCAGCGTCCGGGGGCCGCGCCGCTCCGGGCGGGGCTTCTTGTGGCGGTGGCGGCCGTGGACGACCTCGGCCGAGCCGCCCCGGCGCTTGCGCACCAGCTCGCCCCGGCGGCGCACGACGGGGAGCCGGCTGCCGTCCACCGCGCCCGGCGGCAGCGGCACCACGCCCACGCCCGCCTCGGGCTCGGGGGCCGAGCGCACCAGTGAGCGCAGCCAGCCCCTCAGCTCCTCGACATCGGGGCGCTCGGTGGGGTCCTGGCGCAGCAGGGACTCGACGACCGGCCGCAGCGGGCCGCACTCCTCGGCGAAGGCGGGCGGCTCGGAGCAGACCAGCTGGACGAGTTCGGGTGCGCTCTCCTCGGGGTAGGGGGCGTGGCCCTGGACGGAGCGGTAGAGCAGCGCGCCGAGGGCCCAGAGGTCGGTCGCGGGGCCCACGGGTGCGGCGAGCTGCCAGTTCTCGTGGACGGGGCCGGCCTGTTCGGGCGCCCAGCGCTCGGTGACCGCGCCGACGACGGCGATCCGTGCCTGGCGGGCCCGCTCGGCGGCCAGCGGGGTGGCGGGGCCCCGGTAGACGGGGGCCTCCGCGCCCGCGACGACCTCGTCCCAGCGCCCGGCGGCGGGCCGGCCATCGGCGGCGGGCAGGGGCTGCCGCTGGGCATCGGCGCGCAGGGCGTCGGCGGCGCCCCGGTCCCAGCTTCCGGAGCCGGAGGACGAGGCCGATGCCGCGGGCAGGGGCGTGCCGGCGGAGCGCGGCTCGGGCAGGGCGGGGGGCCGCTCCTCGGGGCGCGGCGCGCGCACGCCGTAGGGGTCGTTCTCGCGGATGGTGCCGGGGGTCCCTGGCCCGGCGGGCGGGACCGGTGGCAGCGGGCGGGGAGCCGGGGCCGGGGGGAGCGCCCGGGGCTCGGCGGGGAGGAAGCCGCCGCCGGCGGGGAGCGGCGGGGGGCCGTCCTGGCCGCCGGGGAAGGGGCGGTCGTGCCAGGTGCCGGCGAGCCGGGCGTACCCGGGCCGGTCGTCGTCCCCGCCGTCCCCGTCGTCCCAGCCGTCCGGGCCGTGGGCGCCGTCGCGGTCGCGGTCGCGGTCGCGCGGATCGGGCCGGTCGTGAGAACCGTCCCGGTCGTTGTACCGGTCGTCGTTCTCGTCCTCGTCGCCGGGCGGGATCGCGCGGGAGGGCTCGCCGGGCCTGCGGGCCCACCAGTCGGGGTCGTGGCCGCTCTGCACGGGCGGCCCGCCGCGCCGCTGCTCCTCGCTGTCCCGGGCGGCGGCGCGCGCGCCCGCCCGGTAGGCCGCGATCGCACCGGAGCGCGCGGCCCGCGCGTCCGGTACACCGCTCTCCGGTACGGGAGGGAGGCGCGGGGGGCCGGTGTCGTCCGCGTAGGGGTCGTGGCCGGAGCGGCCGGCGTACCCGCCGCCGGGTCCGTCCCCGTACTCCCCGTACTCCCCGCCGTATCCGTCGTGGGACCCGTGGGCCCGGTGGATCTCCTGGCCGCCGCCGCCCATGTCGTCGTCGGCATCGGCATCGTCGTCGGCGTCGGCATCGGCGTCGGCGTCGGTGTCGGTGTCCACAGTTTCGATGTCGGCGTAGTGGCCGTCGTCGTCCTCGGCGGTGCCGGCCTCGGGATAGGCGGTGAGCGGGCCGTCCTCGTCGTCGTAGAGCGGGAGGTCGTCGGCGAAGGGCTCCGGCACGTCCTGCGGGACCGGGGCGTATCCGCACAGCGCCTCCTCGGCGGCGCCCGCCGCGAGGCCGGTGAGGACGACCCGTCCGTCGTCGCAGACCAGGACCGTGCGGGTGGTGATGTTCCGGTGGGTCCAGCCGTGCGCGTGCAGGACGAGCAGGGCGGTCAGGACATCGGATGCCACCTCGGCCGCCCGGTAGGGCGTCAGCGGCTGTTCGGCGAGGAGGGCGGCGAGCGGGCGGGCGGCGACGCGCTCACTCACTATCCACAGGGACCCGGCCTCGGCGAAGACATCGAAGACCTGGTCGAGCCGGGCGTGGTCGGGGATCGAGGCGGCGGCCTGCGCGGCCTCGACGGCGCGCAGAACGGCGGGGTCGGTGGGCCTGCGGACGGCGCGGCCCTGGGTCCTGCGGGGGGCCACGGCTCCCGGCGGGCCGTCGGTCTCGACGACCTCGGCCTCCACGACCTCCGGCAGCGGGACCTGGCGCACCAGCACTTCCTGGCCGCTGTAGGTGTCGAACGCCCGGGTGACGACCAGTTCGTACTCATCGGCCGGGGGCAGCGGAAGGCGGTAGCGGTCGGCCAGCACCCTTCCCGCGTAGTCGTCCATGTCGCCTCCCCTCGAACGAGCCGCCGTTCACCGGCCCCGGCAGGACACCGGAGCGCCGACGTACTTCCCTATGGGTCAATTCCGGTCGTGCGTCCGGCTGTTGCCGTGGCCTCTCCGCCGTGAGCACTCACGATACGTGGCCCGGCTCAGCCTTTGGGCTTGAACGTGTCGAACGCCGTCTCGCGCAGCCGGGTGCACTCGGAGCCGTTCCACTCGCTCGCCCGGCAGCTCACCATGATCGAGTAGCCACGCTTCTCATCGACCTTGAATCCCCTGTTCAGGACCCGTATTCGGTCGCCCTGCTGGCGCCGCTCGAACTCCCAGTCCGCGACGGTCGGGTACCCGTTGAACTCGGCCTCCCTGACACCCAGGTGCTTGTACGCGGTGCTGGTCGAGCGCGTACCGGGGACCGCCGCGTTCCAGGCTGCCGCCGCGTCGTCGCCGGGGCTGCTGTTGAAGTCGACCTGGACCCGGGGGAAGCCTCCGCTCCTGCTGAAGATGCCGCCCGAGTTCTGGCCGGCGACACCGGTCATGGTGAAGCCCTCGGGCATGGCCATGGCGAAGCGGAAGCGGCCGTTCGACACCGGGGTGTAGCCGTCCGGGACTCCGCCGTCGGGCTCGGCGTCCGAGGACGCGGAGGAGTCGGTCTCCTTCTCCTTCTCCTTCTCTTCCTTCTCCTTCTCGTCCGCGCCGTTGTCGGCGGACTCCTCCGGGGAGCCGTCGGAGGTGGGCCCGGTGCCGGGGCCCGGCTCGGCCGAACCGCCCGTCTCGCCGGCGGTCGTCTTCTCGCCGCCGCCCGGCGTCCGGGCACCGGTCGACGCGGTGGTGTCGCCCTTGCCGTCGGAGCCGGCGCTCTCGCCGTCCCCGTCGGAGCCCCGGGTCAGATAGAGCACGGTGGCCACGACGGCGAGCACCACCACGGCCGCGATGACGGCCAGGGTGCGGCGGGAGACCACATCGGTGAGCGGCGCGCGGGCCCGCTGGACCGGCGGCACCGGCGGGCCGCCGTGCTGCGGGGCGACGGCCGGGGCACTCGCCAGCGGCGCGGGCCCGCCGCGCCCCCGGTCGGCGGCCGGGGACTTCGCCCGCGGCTTGACGGGCTGCGGGATCGGCGGCAGCGCCATCGCCCGGGTGGCGTCCACCGGCGGCTCCGGCGCGGCCGTCTCGGGCGCGAAGACCACCTTGGTCAGCAGGGCGCGGGCGCCCCGGTCGTCGAGCCGCTGGGCGGGGTCCTTGGCGAGCAGGCCGTAGATGACCTCTTCCAGGGGGCCCGCGTTCTTCGGCGGGTCGAGCGACTCGGTCATCACGGCGGTCAGCGTCGCGATGGCGGAGCCCTTGTCGTAGGGCGGGCAGCCCTCCACGCTCGCGTAGAGCAGTCCGCCGAGCGACCAGAGGTCGGCGGCCGGCCCGGGGCGGTGGCCGCGCGCCCGCTCCGGCGATATGTACGACGGGGCGCCGACCAGCATGCCGGTGGAGGTGATCGACGGGTCGCCCTCGACCTGCGCGATACCGAAGTCGGTGAGGACCACGCGCCCGTCGTCGGCGATCAGCACATTGGACGGCTTCACATCGCGGTGCAGGATGCCCTCGCGGTGCGCGGAGCGCAGCACGTCGAGAATGGCGAGCCCGACCTCGGCGGCCCGGCGGGGTGTCAGGGTGCCGTCCTCGCGGATGACTTCGGCGAGGGACTTGCCCTCGACCAGCTCCATCACGATCCAGGGGCGGTCGTCCTCGTCCACCACGTCGTAGACCGTGACCGCGCTGTTGTTGCGAATCCGGGCGATGGCCTTGGCCTCGCGGAGGGTGCGGGTGATGAGGCGGCGCTTCTCCTCGTCGTCGATGCTGTTGGGGAAGCGCAGTTCCTTGACGGCGACGGTGCGGCCGAGGGTCTCGTCCACCGCGCGCCAGACCGTGCCCATGCCGCCCCGGCCGAGAACGCCGCCGAGCCGGTACCGCCCGGAGAGCAGCCGCCCCTCGGAGTCCCGCGCCGGGGTGCCGGTCCGGCCCGAGGCGGAGCCGCGCCCGGGGGCCGATTCCCCCCGTCCGGAGGGCGTTTCACGGGGTGGGCTCTTCTCGGAGCCCGCGCCGCTGGTGGGGCGGGCGGGCTTCGCGGAGGTGTCACCCGGGCGGGAGCCGCGCGGCGTGCCGCCGCCCCGAGCCGCGGCCTCCCGCTCACCCGCTCCCGCGGTGACGCTCTCCTTGCCGGTCGTCTGGCGGGGCACGGTCCCGGAGCCGCGCGCCACGGGAGCGGCATCGGCCTTCGCCGCCGCGCCGCCCGCGGCGCGGCCGTCGGCCTCGCCGTGCGCGGAGCCGTCGCCCGCCGGCCCGGCCGGGTCGTCGCCGGACGGCTCAACCTCCGGGTCCGCCGCCGCGTCTGTATCCGCGTCAGCGGACGTGTCCCGGGCCCCGGAGCCGGACCGAGTCCCCGATTCCGCCGCGGTGTCCGCGTCCGGCGCGCCGGTGCCCCGGGACGCGCCGCCGGCTCCGCCCGGCTCCGGCGCCTTCGGGTCGGTGGACTCGTCCTGCTGGGGCTCCCGCGACTGCTCCGCCTCCGACATGCGTCCCCTCTGCGATCCGTGGTCTTCGCCCGCGCCTGCCGCTCCCGCGCGATGCGGTAACACGCCTTGGCAGAGCCATCATTGTCCCTCACTCCGGGACCGGCACTTCTCCCGGGTCCGCCGACCACCGGCGCGGCCCCGAGGGTCCGAGCATCCACCATGCCATTCCCCGGCGCGAACCCGGCCGTCCGTCCACGCCGGTGGCACGGGGCGGACGGACGGTGCGTCACGCGCCGCGCGCCCCCGGGGCCGTGGCCCGGAAGGCGCGCCCCGGACGCCGCCGGGTCAGAGCGGCACGATGTCCGGCGCTCCCAGCCGCGCCGCGTCGGCCGTCAGGTCGTCGGGCTGCCGCTGCGATTCCCGCTCGGCCTGGACCCGCTTCTCGTAGTGCTCGACCTCCTTCTCGACCTGCGCCTTCTCCCAGCCCAGCACCGGGGCCATCAGCCGCGCGCACTCCCGGGCGCTGAGGGTCCCCCGGTCGAAGGTCTCGATCGAGATCCGGGTGCGCCGGGTCAGCACATCATCGAGATGGCGGGCGCCCTCGTGGGAGGCGGCGTAGACGATCTCGGCCCGCAGATAGTCGTCGGCACCGGTGAGCGGCTCACCGAGCGACGGATCGGCGGCGATCAGCGCGAGCACCTCCTCGGTCAGCGAGCCGTACCGGTTGAGCAGATGCTCCACGCGCACCACATGGAGGCCGGTGCGGGCGGCGATCCTCGCGCGCGCGTTCCACAGGGCGGTGTAGCCCTCGGCGCCGACGAGCGGGACATCCTCGGTGACACAGTCGGCGACCCGCTGGTCGAGTCCGTGCACCGCCTCGTCCACCGCGTCCTTCGCCATTACCCGGTAGGTGGTGTACTTTCCGCCCGCGACGACCACCAGACCCGGCACGGGGTGGGCCACCGTGTGCTCGCGGGAGAGCTTGCTCGTGGCATCCGACTCCCCGGCGAGCAGGGGCCGCAGGCCCGCGTAGACGCCCTGGACGTCATCGCGGGTGAGGGGGACGGCCAGCACCGAGTTGACGTGCTCCAGCAGATAGTCGATATCGGCGCTGGAGGCCGCCGGGTGGGCCTTGTCGAGATCCCAGTCGGTGTCCGTGGTGCCGACGATCCAGTGCCGCCCCCAGGGGATGACGAAGAGCACCGATTTCTCCGTGCGCAGGATCAGCCCGGTGGTGGAGTGGATGCGGTCCTTGGGCACCACCAGGTGGATGCCCTTGGAGGCGCGCACATGGAACTGGCCGCGCTCGGCGATCAGCGCCTGGGTGTCGTCCGTCCACACCCCGGTGGCGTTGACCACCTGCTTGGCGCGGATCTCGTACTCGCCGCCGCCCTCGACGTCCTGGACACGGGCGCCCACCACCCGCTCGCCCTCGCGCAGAAAGCCGACGACCCGGGCGCGGCTGGCGACCCGCGCCCCATAGCTCGCGGCGGTGCGCACCAGCATCGCCACATAGCGGGCGTCGTCCATCTGGGCGTCGTAGTACTGGAGGGCGCCGACCAGGGCGTCCTTCTTCAGGCAGGGCGCCACCCGCAGGGCGTGCCGCCGGGAGAGATGGCGGTGCACCGGCAGACCCCGGCCGTGGCCCGACGACACCGACATCGCGTCGTAGAGCGCCACGCCCGATCCGGCGTAGATCCGCTCCCAGCCCTTGTGCTGGAGGGGATAGAGAAAGGGCACGGGCTTGACCAGGTGCGGCGCCAGCCGCTCCAGCAGCAGCCCGCGCTCCTTGAGGGCCTCGCGGACCAGCGCGAAGTCCAGCATCTCCAGATAGCGCAGCCCACCGTGGATGAGCTTGCTGGAGCGGCTCGATGTGCCCGACGCCCAGTCGCGGGCCTCCACCAGTCCGGTGGAGAGCCCTCTTGTCACCGCGTCCAGTGCCGTGCCCGCGCCGACCACGCCGGCGCCCACGACCAGGATGTCCAGCTCCCGCTCGGCCATGGCCGCGAGAGCCTGGGCGCGCTCCTCGGGTCCCAGTGTCGCTGTCTTCACTGCGCTTGCCTCCCGTCGCCCCCGTGTACCCCTGCGCGGGCCCGGTACTCCCCCGTCCCGACCGGGCTCACCACATCGATTCTGTCCGCAGTGGCCCACTTCAGCCACCGCCTGTGGACAAACCCCCCGCCGACGCGGACAACCACGGCCGCGCAATACCGCATAACGGTCATATTTACGCCTAGTCTGACATTGCGCCCGCCCGTTCCGCCCACAGGGCTTGCGCCCACGCTCCCCTCCGGCTAAGGGAAGGACGGCCACTCATGCCCGCAGACCTCGCCGTCATCGGACTCGGTCACCACGGCCTGCCCCTCGCCCAGGCCGCCGTGGCCGCCGGCATCGAGACGATCGGCTACGACACCGACCCGCGACAGCTCACCGAACCGGCGGCGGGCCGCACCCCCGCCGACATCCGCCGCATGCTCTCCGGGGGGTTCCGGACCGTCACCGACCCGGCCGAGCTGGGCCGCGTGCGCACCGCCGCCGTCTGCGCCCCCACCCCCCTCGGCCCGGACGGCAATCTCGACCTCACCGCGCTCGGCGAGGCCGCCCGCGCCCTGGCCGCCCGGCTCCGCCCGCACACCACGGTGCTGCTCGAATCCGCCGTACAGCCCGGGACGACGGAGTCCTTCCTGCGCCCGATCCTGGAGGACGGCTCGGGGCTGCGCGCGGGCCGCGACTTCCACCTCGCGTACTCCCCCGGCCGGGTGGACCCCGGCAGCCGGACCCACGACTACGCCAACACCCCCAAGGTCATCGGCGGCCTCACCCCCGCCTGCACCGAGTCGGCCGCCGCGTTCTACGGACGGCTCACCGACAAGGTCGTCCGCGCCCGGGGGCTGCGCGAGGCCGAGACCGTCAAGGTTCTGGAAACCAACTTCCGCCATGTGAATATCGCGCTGGTCAATGAGATGGCGGTGCTCTGCCATGACCTGGGCGTCGACCTCTGGGACGTCATCCGCTGCGCCGAGACCAAGCCGTACGGCTTCCAGGCCTTCCGCCCGGGCCCCGGCGTCGGCGGCCACGGCATCCCGCTGGACCCGGGGACCATCCCGTGCGGCGGACGCACGCCCGGCCACCCACTGCGCATGGTCGGCCTGGCACAGGAGATCAACACCCGGATGCCCCAGTATGTGATCCAGCGGTGCGCGACCCTGCTGAACGAGCACGGGAAGTCGGCCCGGGGCGCCCGGGTGCTGCTGCTCGGCGTCACCTACAAACCGGACCTCGCCGATCTCGCCGGCTCCCCCGCCGACGAGATCGCCCGGCGGCTGATGGATCTGGGCGCCTCGGTCAGCTACCACGACCCCTGGGTGCCCGACTGGCGGGTGCGCGAGCGGCCCGTCCCCCGCGCGGACTCCCTCTACGAGGCCGCGGCGGCGGCGGATCTGACCGTGCTGGTCCAGCACCACCGCACCTACGACCTCCAGAGCCTGGCCGTGAAGGCCCAGCTCCTCCTGGACACCAGGGGCGCCACCCCGGCGGGGGCCGCCCACCGGCTGTAGCGCGCGAGGGATACGCGGGAGGGGCCCGGCACCGATTCCCGGTGCCGGGCCCCTCCCGCGTATCCCTCCCGCCGAACCGTCCGGGACGGTCAGCGGCTGTGCTGCGAGTCCGCGACCGTCACCTCGACGCGCTGGAACTCCTTCAGCTCGCTGTAGCCCGTGGTGGCCATCGCGCGGCGGAGCGCCCCGAAGAAGTTCATCGAGCCGTCCGGGGTGTGCGAGGGGCCGGTGAGGACCTCCTCCATGGTGCCCACGATGCCCAGGTCCATCAGCTTGCCGCGCGGCACGTCCTCGTGGACGGCCTCCATGCCCCAGTGGCGGCCCCGGCCCGGCGCGTCCGTGGCGCGGGCCAGCGGGGAGCCGATCATCACCGCGTCCGCGCCGCAGGCGATGGCCTTGGGGAGGTCGCCGGACCAGCCCACACCGCCGTCGGCGATGACATGGACATAGCGACCGCCGGACTCGTCCATGTAGTCCCGGCGGGCGGCGGCGACATCGGCCACCGCGGTCGCCATCGGAACCTGGATGCCCAGCACATTGCGGGTGGTGTGGGCGGCGCCGCCGCCGAAGCCCACGAGGACACCGGCCGCGCCGGTGCGCATCAGGTGCAGCGCGGCGGTGTAGGTGGCACAGCCACCGACGATCACCGGAACATCCAGCTCATAGATGAACTGCTTCAGGTTCAGCGGCTCGGCCGCGCCGGAGACGTGCTCGGCGGAGACGGTGGTGCCCCGGATGACGAAGATGTCCACACCCGCGTCGACCACGGCCTTGGAGAACTCGGCGGTCCGCTGCGGGGAGAGCGCCGCGGCGGTCACCACGCCGGAGTCGCGCACCTCCTTGATCCGCTGCCCGATCAGCTCCTCCTTGATCGGAGCCTCGTAGATCTCCTGGAGGCGGCGGGTCGCGGTCTCGGCCGGCAGCTCCGCGATCTCGTCGAGCAGCGACTGCGGGTCCTCGTACCGCGTCCACAGGCCCTCCAGGTTGAGGACCCCGAGGCCGCCCTGCTCACCGATGCGGATCGCGGTCTGCGGAGAGACCACGGAATCCATCGGAGCGGCCAGGAAGGGCAGGTCAAAGCGGTAGGCATCGATCTGCCAGGCGATCGAGACCTCCTTCGGGTCCCGTGTGCGCCTGCTCGGAACGACGGCGATGTCATCGAACGCGTACGCCCTGCGACCGCGCTTGCCGCGCCCGATCTCGATCTCAGTCACCTTGTATGGCCTTTCCCTCTACGTCTGCGCTACCAGTATCCCCGACACACCCGAAAGGGCGGCTCCGGAGACCGGAGCCGCCCTTTCCGGACGCGTACGCCCGCTTGCCCGCCCGCTACTTCCTGCTGTAGTTCGGCGCCTCGACCGTCATCTGGATGTCGTGCGGGTGGCTCTCCTTGAGCCCCGCCGAGGTGATCCGGACGAACCGGCCCCGGTCCTGGAGCTCGGGGACCGTGGACCCGCCGACATAGAACATCGACTGGCGCAGCCCGCCCACGAGCTGGTGGACGACGGCGGAGAGCGGACCCCGGTAGGGCACCTGGCCCTCGATGCCCTCGGGCACCAGCTTCTCGTCGGAGGCGACGCCCTCCTGGAAGTAGCGGTCCTTCGAGAAGGAGCGCTGCTCGCCGCGGGACTGCATCGCACCGAGCGAACCCATGCCCCGGTAGGACTTGAACTGCTTGCCGTTGATGAAGAGCAGCTCGCCCGGCGACTCCTCGCAGCCCGCGAGCAGCGAGCCGAGCATCACCGTGTCGGCGCCCGCGACCAGGGCCTTGGCGATGTCGCCCGAGTACTGGAGGCCGCCGTCGCCGATGACCGGGACACCGGCCGCCTTGGCGGCGAGCGCCGCCTCGTAGATCGCGGTGACCTGCGGTACGCCGATGCCGGCGACCACGCGGGTCGTACAGATGGAGCCGGGGCCCACACCCACCTTGATGCCGTCGACACCGGCGTCGATCAGCGCCTGGGCGCCGTCGCGGGTGGCGATGTTGCCGCCGATGACATCGACGCCGGAGGCATTGGACTTGATCTTGGCGACCATGTCGCCGACCAGCCGGGAGTGGCCGTGGGCGGTGTCGACGACGATGAAGTCGACGCCCGCCTCGATCAGCACCTGGGCCCGCTCGAAGGCGTCACCGGCGACACCGACGGCGGCGCCGACGAGCAGCCGGCCGTTCTTGTCCTTGGCGGCGCTCGGGTACTGCTCGGCCTTGACGAAGTCCTTGACCGTGATCAGGCCCTTGAGCACACCCGCGTCGTCGACCAGCGGAAGCTTCTCGATCTTGTGGCGGCGCAGCAGCTCCATGGCGTCCACACCGGAGATCCCGACCTTGCCGGTGACCAGCGGCATCGGGGTCATGACCTCGCGCACCTGACGGCCGCGGTCCGACTCGAAGGCCATATCGCGGTTGGTGACGATGCCCAGCAGCTTGCCGCCCCGGTCGGTCACCGGGACACCGCTGATCCGGAACTTCGCACACAGCTCGTCGGCCTCACCGAGCGTCGCGTCCGGGTGGACCGTGATCGGGTCGGTGACCATGCCGGACTCGGAGCGCTTCACCAGGTCGACCTGGTTGGCCTGGTCGGCGATGGAGAGATTGCGGTGGAGCACGCCCACGCCGCCCTGGCGGGCCATGGCGATGGCCATCCGGGACTCGGTGACCTTGTCCATGGCCGCGGAGAGCAGCGGGATGTTCACCCGTACGTTCTTCGAGATGTACGAGGAGGTGTCGATCTGGTCGGGCGCCATGTCCGAGGCGCCCGGCAGCAGCAGCACATCGTCGTAGGTCAGCCCGAGTGTCGCGAATTTCTCGGGCACTCCGTCGACGTTGGTCATGACACCTTCCCCAATGGCCTTGATCGGTGCGGATGTCCATGCTAACGGCCCCGGACGCCCACTCATTCCACGATCAAGAACACCCGGTGGCCCGCACCGCCCGCGCGGGCCACCGGCTACTGCTCGGCGAGGGCGCGCAGCCGGCTGAGCGCCCGGTGCTGGGCGACCCGGACGGCACCGGGCGACATGCCCAGCATCTGCCCGGTCTCCTCCGCGGTCAGACCGACCGCGACCCGCAGCACCAGCAGCTCCCGCTGGTTCTCCGGGAGGTTGGCCAGCAGCCTCTTGGCCCACTCCGCGTCATCGCTGAGCAGGGCGCGCTCCTCCGGGCCGAGCGAATCGTCGGGGCGCTCGGGCATCTCGTCCGAGGGGACGGCCGTGGACCCCGGGTGACGCATGGCCGCCCGCTGGAGATCGGCGACCTTGTGGGTGGCGATGGCGAAGACGAAGGCCTCGAAGGGCCTGCCGGTGTCCCGGTACCGGGGCAGTGCCATCAGCACCGCGACACAGACCTCCTGGGCGAGGTCCTCCACAAAGTGGCGAGCGTCACCGGGCAGCCGGTTGAGCCGGGTGCGGCAGTAACGCAGCGCGAGCGGATGAACATGCGCGAGGAGATCGTGCGTGGCCTGCTCGTCGCCGTCGACGGCACGGTGAACGAGCGCACCGATCACCGTGGTGTTGTCGTCACGCATCGGTCCATGGTGCATGGACCGCGGCTCATCCGTGGCACTGTGCCCCATGTTGTGCACCGAAGCGTTATGAGCAGGTGCGCCGGAACTCATCGCCTGCGCCCTCCCCTTCCGCTCGCCGGACTCGTCCCCGAGGAACTCCACACCTCAAGGATGCGGCATCGCGCGGGAAACGGGCGCCCGCGGTCGCCCGTCTCCCCGCCCACCGTACGGCGGGCGGGGTTCCCCGCATGCTCCCGGCACCCGTCAGCGGCGCCCGGGCCGCCCTCTAGCGGACCAGGCCCCAGCGGAATCCGAGCGCGACGGCGTGCGCCCGGTCCGACGCGCCCAGCTTCTTGAACAGCCGGCGCGCATGGGTCTTGACCGTGTCCTCGGAGAGGAAAAGCTCACGGCCGATCTCCGCGTTGGACCGGCCGTGGCTCATCCCTTCGAGCACCTGGATCTCCCGTGCGGTGAGGGTGGGCGCGGCGCCCATCTCGGCCGAGCGGAGCCGGCGCGGGGCGAGCCGCCAGGTCGGGTCGGCGAGCGCCTGGGTGACGGTCGCGCGCAGCTCGGCCCGCGAGGCGTCCTTGTGGAGATAGCCGCGGGCCCCCGCGGCGACCGCGAGCGCCACCCCGTCGAGATCCTCGGCGACCGTGAGCATGATGATCCGGGCCCCGGGGTCGGCGGAGAGCAGCCGGCGGACGGTCTCCACGCCGCCGAGGCCGGGCATGCGGACATCCATGAGAATGAGATCCGAGCGGTCGGCGCCCCAGCGGCGGAGGACTTCCTCGCCGTTGGCCGCGGTCGTCACGCGCTCGACGCCGGGCACGGTCGCGACCGCGCGGCGGAGCGCCTCTCGGGCAAGCGGGGAGTCGTCGCAGACGAGGACGGATGTCATGGCCGCCCTCCGCAGCTGATGCGCGTCACCTTGAGCCTCCAGGCTGGGTACGTTTCTTCACCTGAGCGGTTGAACGCCTTCGGACATGTGCCCGAGCGCCTGTTCCTGCAACCGCCTCCGCACTATCAACGACGGTCACTCGAAAGAGTTACGGCCCTGCCCGCACTCTTCAGCACTCCCCGTGAGGGGGCGTGCGCGGCGGTGAGCACTGCGGGGGAACGGTTCTCCTCCCACCCCTCCTGCCACGAATGCACCATTTAGCTGATTTTCTTCACATTGAGTGGTGTCTGTGGCTAGATTCGCAATGAGTCATATTTACATCTACTAACACAGTAGATGTACGGTCGTGGGGCAGCGTGGGTGCCGGATGCGGCTCGCATCTCCGCTCGCGCGCCCACCCGACCGATCCGCTCAGCACGGTTTCAAGGGGCAAGCGCTATGGCAGATTTCTCCCGCCTTCCCGGACCCAACGCCGATCTCTGGGACTGGCAGCTCCTCGCGGCCTGCCGCGGGGTGGACAGCTCGCTCTTCTTCCACCCCGAGGGAGAGCGGGGCGCGGCGCGCAGCGCGCGCGAGAACTCGGCGAAAGAGGTGTGCATGAGGTGCCCGGTCCGCGCGGAGTGCGCGGCACACGCCCTGGCGGTGCGCGAGCCGTACGGCGTGTGGGGCGGCCTGACGGAGGACGAGCGCGAGGAGCTGATGGGGCGGGCGCGGCACCGGCTGGTCCCGGCGGCGAGCGCGGCCGGGGCCGGAGGGCCGGGGGGACAGAGCGGCCCCGATGGTCCGGGCGGCCCGGGCGGCCCGGGCGGCCCGGACCACGACTGAGGCCCCCACCCGGCCGGCTATCGGCAGAAACGTTCCTTCTCGGCGCGCGCGGCCGGGATTCCCCCGCCCCGGGAGCGTCAGCGAGAGGCCGCGCGGCTCAGCTCGTCCAGGGTGGCCGCCACCGCGGGGACCTGCGAGAGGTCCGGCAGAGTGAGGGCGACGATCTCGCGGATCACCGGCGGCTCGACGGCGACCGTCCGCGCCCCCTTGGGACGTACCGACTCCAGCGCCAGCTCCGGCAGCACCGCCACCCCCAGACCCGCCCCGACCAGGCCGATCACTGCCGGGTAGTCGTCGGTGGCGAAATCGATACGGGGAGTGAAACCGGCCTCCTCGCACACCTCGACCAACTGGCGGCGGCAGCGCGGGCACCCCGCGATCCAGGGGTCCTCCGCCAGATCGCCGATGGTGACGGCGCCCGCGCCGGCGAGCCGGTGACCCTCCGGGACCAGCCCGACGAGCCGGTCCGAGAGCAGCGGCCGGACGATCAGATCGCCCCAGTCGGCCTCCCGCTCGGGCGCCCCCCGGTAGCGGAAGGCCAGCGCGATGTCGCAGTCCCCCTCGCGCAGCATCTCCACCGAGCGCGGGGGCTCCGCGTCCACCAGGGAGACCCGGGTGCCGGGGTGGGCGGCGCGCAGCGCCGCGAGGGCCGCGGGCACCAGGGTGGAGCTGCCGCTGGGGAACGAGACCAGCCGGACCCGCCCGGCCCGCAGCCCCGCGATGGCCGCGATCTCCTCCTCGGCGGCGGTGAGCCCGGCGAGAATGCCGGAGGCGTGGCGCACCAGCACCTCACCGGCCTGGGTCAGCCGCATCTCCCGGCCGGTGCGGATCAGCAGCGGAGTGCCGGCGGAGGTCTCCAAAGCCTTCATCTGCTGGCTGACGGCGGGCTGGGTGCAGCCCAGGGTGCGGGCGGCGGCGGAGAAGGAACCGCTGGCGGCGACCGCGCGCAGGACTCGGAGATGACGGGCCTCAATCACCCTTCGAATATAAGCGACCCTTGGAGATATGGGTAATTATTCGCTGGATTGTTTGATCTAGAGGGGTTTAGCGTGACCTCCATGAAGCTTCTGACCGTGAACACGGGCCCGCGCAGGCCCACCGAGTACAGCGACGCCGCCCTGACCGCCATCGACAAACGGCCGGTCGACGGGCCGGTCTGGGTCTCGGGCCCCGGGCCCAAGGGAGTGGGCGGCAGCGGGCTGGCGGGTGACGAGATCGGCGATCCGCGCCACCACGGCGGGGACGATCAGGCGGTGTACGCGGTCGCCCGGGAGGATCTGGACTTCTGGGAGGGGGAACTCGGCCGCCCGCTGCGCAACGGGATCTTCGGCGAGAACCTCACCACCTCGGGGATCGAGGTGAACGCCGCGCTGGTCGGCGAGCGGTGGCGGATCGGCGGGCGCGCGGTGCTGGAGGCGACCACCGGCCGCATCCCCTGCCGCACCTTCGCGGCGTGGATGGGCGAGAAGGGCTGGGTGCGGCGCTTCACCCGGCAGGCCAGGACGGGCGCCTATCTGCGGGTCGTCGAGCCGGGCCCGATCCGGGCGGGCGACCCGGTGGAGATCGTGCACCGGCCGGACCACGGGGTCACGGTGACCATGGCCTTCCTCGCCGGGACCACGCAGCGCACCCTGCTGCCCGAGGTGCTCGCGGCGGGCGAGGCGCTCCACTCCGAACTGCTCGCGACCGCCCGGGCGTACACCGCCGCGCGGAGCGCCGGCTAGGGCGGGGCGCCGCCGGGCGCACGGGCGGGTGCGCCGCCGTCCGGCGCGGGCACTAACGTGCCGCTTATGACAACTGCACTGATCACGGGCGCGACGGCGGGCATCGGGGCCGCCTTCGCGCGGCGACTCGCCTCCGATGGACACAATCTGGTGCTGGTCGCCCGTGACAAGGCGCGGTTGGAGGAGTACGCCACCGAACTGCACGACCGGCACGGCATCGAGGCCGAGGTGCTCACCGCCGACCTCGCGGAGGAGGAGGGGATCGCCTCGGTCGCAAGGCGGCTCTCCGATCCCCGCAACCCGGTGGACCTGCTGGTCAACAACGCCGGCTTCGGCAACAAGGGCCGCTTCCTCGATGTGTCCATGGCCGATGAGCTGACCATGCTGAAGGTGCACTGCGAGGCGGTGCTCCGGCTCACCGAGGCGGGCGCGCGGTCCATGCGGGAGCGCGGCCGGGGCGGGGTGGTCAATGTGGCGTCGGTGGCGGCCTTCGTCCCCCGGGGGACCTATGGCGCGTCCAAGTCGTGGGTGGTCCAGTTCACCCAGGGCGCGGCCCGGGACCTCGCCGGGACCGGCGTGCGGCTGATGGCGCTCTGCCCCGGTTTCGTACGCACCGAGTTCCACCAGCGGGCGGGGATGGGAACGGAGAACATCCCGGGGTGGATGTGGCTGGACGCGGACAAGCTGGTGGGGGCGGCGCTGACGGATCTGGCGCGCGGCCGGACGGTCTCGATCCCCGATCCCCGGTACAAGGCGCTGATGGGGCTGGTGAAGCTGGCGCCCCGGGGGGTGCTGGGCGGGGTCACCTCCCGGACGGGCCGCAAGTACGGACCGCGGTAGCCGGGGCGGCTCCCCGGCATCCGGGCACCCGGGCACCCGACGGCGGGACGGCACCGGGCGGGCGGGGTCGGGCGGCACCCGGCCGGGCCGCACCCGGGCGGGCGGCCCTCGGCGGAACGGCACCGGGCCCGGTGTCCCCATGGCGGGGGCACCGGGCCCGGATGCGGTTCAGCGTGCCGCTACCGACGCGGAGTCATGCGTCAGTGGGAGTGGCCGTGGCCGCCGTGACCGGCGTCGCCCTCGTCCTCGGCCGGCTTCTCGACGACCAGGGTCTCGGTCGTGAGCAGCAGGGAGGCGATCGAGGCGGCGTTCTCCAGCGCGGAGCGGGTGACCTTGACCGGGTCGATGACGCCGGCCTTCACCAGGTCGCCGTACTCGCCGGTGGCGGCGTTGAAGCCCTGGCCCTTGTCCAGCTCGGCCACCTTGGAGGTGATCACATAGCCTTCGAGGCCGGCGTTCTCGGCGATCCAGCGCAGCGGCTCGACGGCGGCGCGGCGGACGACGGCGACACCGGTGGCCTCGTCGCCCTCCTTGCCGAGGTTGCCCTCCAGCACCTTGACGGCGTGGACGAGCGCGGAGCCACCACCGGAGACGATGCCCTCCTCGACCGCGGCGCGGGTCGCGGAGATGGCGTCCTCCAGACGGTGCTTCTTCTCCTTCAGCTCCACCTCGGTGGCGGCACCGACGCGGATCACGCAGACACCGCCGGCCAGCTTCGCCAGGCGCTCCTGGAGCTTCTCGCGGTCCCAGTCGGAGTCCGTGGACTCGATCTCGGCCTTGATCTGCGCGACGCGGCCGGTGATCTCCTCGGAGCTGCCGCCACCGTCGACGATGGTGGTGTCGTCCTTGGTGATGGTCACGCGGCGGGCGGAGCCCAGCACGTCCAGGCCGGCCTGGTCGAGCTTGAGGCCGACCTCCTCGGCGATGACGGTGGCGCCGGTGAGGACGGCCATGTCCTGGAGCATCGCCTTGCGGCGGTCGCCGAAGCCGGGGGCCTTGACGGCCACGGCGTTGAACGTGCCGCGGATCTTGTTGACGACCAGGGTGGAGAGCGCCTCGCCCTCGACATCCTCGGCGATGACCAGCAGCGGCTTGGAGCCACCCGCCTGGATGACCTTCTCCAGCAGCGGGAGCAGGTCCTGGATGGAGGAGATCTTGCCCTGGTTGATCAGGATGTACGGGTCGTCGAGGACGGCCTCCATACGCTCCTGGTCGGTGACCATGTACGGGGAGAGGTAGCCCTTGTCGAAGGCCATGCCCTCGGTGAAGTCCAGCTCCAGGCCGAAGGTGTTGGACTCCTCGACGGTGATGACACCGTCCTTGCCGACCTTGTCCATGGCCTCGCCGACCAGCTCGCCGACCTGCTGGTCCTGCGCGGAGAGCGCGGCGACGGCGGCGATGTCGGCCTTGTCCTCGATGGGACGGGCGGTCGCGAGGAGCTCCTCGGACACGGCCTTGACGGCGGCGTCGATGCCCTTCTTCAGGGACGACGGGGAGGCGCCGGCGGCGACGTTGCGCAGGCCCTCGCGGACCAGCGCCTGGGCCAGCACGGTGGCGGTGGTGGTGCCGTCACCAGCGATGTCGTTGGTCTTGGTGGCCACCTCCTTCACCAGCTGGGCGCCGAGGTTCTCGTACGGGTCGTCGAGCTCGACCTCGCGGGCGATGGTGACGCCGTCATTGGTGATGGTGGGGGCGCCGAACTTCTTGTCGATGACGACATTGCGGCCCTTGGGGCCGATGGTCACCTTCACGGTGTCGGCAAGCTTGTTGACGCCGCGCTCGAGGGCGCGACGGGCGTCCTCGTCGAACTTCAGGATCTTCGCCATGGAGCGTTTCAGTCCTCTTCGTGTACGAACCGCGCCCCCAGCGCCCGGGATATGACTGTCAGCGGGGGCCAGGGGCGCGGTTCACAAAACAAACGGGGTACGGAGACTCCGGGGCGAGCCCCGGTAATCCGACCTACTTCTCGATGATCGCGAGTACGTCGCGGGCCGAGAGGACGAGGTACTCCTCGCCGTTGTACTTCACCTCGGTGCCGCCGTACTTGCTGTACAGAACGACGTCGCCGGTCTTGACGTCGAGCGGCAGGCGCTCACCGTTCTCGAAGCGACCCGGGCCGACCGCGAGGACGACGCCCTCCTGGGGCTTCTCCTTCGCGGTGTCCGGGATGACCAGGCCAGAGGCCGTGGTCTGCTCGGCGTCGAGCGGCTGGACCACAATGCGGTCCTCAAGCGGCTTGATGGCAACCTTGGAGCTGGTGGTCGTCACGGTCCGACCTCCCCCTTCGGAGATCTCGGGGTTCATCTGTCTGAGTGGCGACCAGGTCGATCCGTCGTCGCGGGTGCCGGATCTGCCCGTCGCTGTGCTGGCACTCTCCGGTGGGGAGTGCCAGACCCGAGACTATGACCGCGGTTAGCACTCGGTCAAGCGGAGTGCCAATCCCGTGCGTCGATCCCGGCCCCGGGGGCGCGCCGTGCGGCGAGCCCCCGGGCCGGACCGGACCCGCACCGTGCGGGTCTCCCCGGGCGCGGGGTCCGTCCTCAAACGCCGGACGGGCCGGGATTTGCCCAGCTCGGGTGCGGGGGCCGCGCTCAGACACCGGACGGGCGGGGATTCGCCCAGCTCCGGCACTCCCGGCACAGAGCAGTCCTCAGACGGCGGGACGGGCCGGGGCTCGGGCCGGCAGGGTCAGACGTAGTCCTCCAGGCGGGCCACCGCGTACCCCTTCTCCGTCACCGTCCTCATCACCTGGCGCACCATGTCCGCCATCGACCCCTCCCACTCATCCGTCCCCCTGAAGTGCGTCAGGATGATGTCCCCGGGATGCAGATCCCGATCCCACTCCCGCCACTCCATCCGGTCCGGGAACGCCTCCGCCGCCCACAGCGGCACCGCCTTCACCCCGCAGGCCCGGGCCGCGCGCAGGGTGTCCTGGTTGTAGTTGCCGTACGGCGGGCGGAAGAGCGGGGGGCGCGTGCCGTACAGCTTGGTGAGGTTGTCCTGCTGGCCGCAGATCTCCCGCTTCTGCGCGGCGTAGTCGAGGCCGGGCATGTAGCGGTGGTTGAGGGTGTGGTTGTGGAGCGAGACACCCAGGTCCCGCATCTCGCGGAAGTACCCGTAGTTGTCGTTGATCACATAGTCGCTGAGGAACGAGCTGTACGGGATCTGGAGCTCGGACATCATCCGCAGCAGCTCGGGGTCCTTCTCCCTGCCGTCGTCGATCGTCAGGAAGACCACCCGCTCGGTCACCGGCACGGTGGTGAAGACCGGCGGCAGATACTCGCCGCCCTCGACCTCGAACCCCTTGCGGGTGGTGATCTCGGGCTTGACGGCCGGCGGCGGGGGCGCCGTCAGCGGAGTGCGCTCCAGACCCCACTTCTGGGCGGCGGCGGCCCGGACGGCCTGGGCGCGCTTGCGGCTCTCGGCGCGTTCGGCGGGCGAGCCGCCCGGCCCGGCGGAGCCCGTCCGCTCGCCGGCCGACCGGCCGGGGGCGGCCCCCGCGCCCTCCCGGGGGCCGGGGGTCTCGGCCGCGCACGCCGAGCCGAGGAGGACGGCGAGCAGCGCCGCCGCCAGCGCACGGCGACGCCCCGCCCTCCCCACACCTTTACCCATCATTTTTACGTTTTGTCCGCTTAGCTGCATGGCGCCGCATCCTGTCAGCACGGACCCCGGAGATCCGGCCGACACCCGCCGGGGCGGGCGGACCGTCCCCCGCCTGGCCCACAATGGCCAGGTGAACGACGTCTCCCCGCTCCTCACCGACGAGGGCCAGGCCCTGCTCGCCGCACTCCGCGGCTTCGACCCCGCCCAGGAACTGGCCATCGCCACCCGGCTGCGCCGCGACCACCCGGCCGCGCTGGTCTCCGCCGCGCTGGGGCAGGCCCGGCTCCGGCAGCGCGCGGCGGCGAAGTTCGGCGAGCGGGACGCCCAGCGGATGTACTTCACGCCCGGCGGTGTCGAGCAGTCGACCCGTACCTCCGTCGCCGAGTACCGCGCCGGGCGGTTCGCCGCGCTGGGCGTGCGGAGCGTGGCGGATCTCTGCGCCGGTATCGGCGGGGACGCCATCGCGCTCGCCCGCGCCGGAATCCGGGTGCTGGCCGTGGACCGCGACCCGCTGACCGCCGCCGTCGCCCGCGCCAACGCGGACGCCCTCGGCCTGGCGGAGCTGATCGAGGTCCGCTGCGCCGATGTGACGGAGACCGATGTCTCGGCGTACGACGCGGTCTTCGTGGACCCGGCCCGGCGCGGCGGCCGGGGCAGGATCTTCAACCCGGAGGCGTACTCCCCGCCGCTCTCCTGGGCGATCGGCGCGGCCCGGACCCGTCCGCTCGCCGCACTCAAGATCGCCCCGGGCATTCCGCACGAGCTGGTGCCGGACGACTTCGACGCGGAGTGGATCTCGGACGGCGGCGATGTGAAGGAGGCGGTGCTCTGGTCGGGGGCGCGCGCGCCGGGCGCTCCCCCGGGCCCCGCGATCACCGCGACCCTGCTGCCCGGCCCGCACTCCCTCACCGGGCGCGGTCTGCCCGACCCGCCGGTCCGTCCGGTCGGCCGCTATCTGTACGAGCCGGACGGGGCGGTCATCCGGGCGCATCTGGTCGCGGAGGCCGCCGAGCGCCTGAACGCCGGGCTGATCGACGAGACGATCGCCTATCTCACCTCCGACGAGCTCCACCCGGGGCAGCCGTTCGTCACCGCGTACGAGATCACCGATGTGCTGCCCTTCCATCTGAAGCGGCTCAAGGCGCTGTTGCGCGAGCGCGGGGTGGGCGTGCTGACGGTGAAGAAGCGCGGTTCGGCGGTGGAGCCGGAGGAGCTGCGCCGCCGGGTGAAGCCCCAGGGGCGGAACGCGGCGACGGTCTTTCTGACCCGGGTGGCGGGGGCGCCGTCGATGCTCATCGGCCGCCCCGCCGGGGAGGGCTGAGCGGCCGTCACCCGCCGAGGGGCCGCCACCCGACTGAGCCGCCGTCAGCCGCCGTCAGCCGCCGAGGCCCTCCGCGCGGGCCCGGAGGAGTTCGCGCTCCCGTCCGTTGCGGGCCAGCTCCGCCGCGCGGCTGAACTCCGCGCGGGCCGCGGCCGCGCGGCCGAGCCGGGCCAGCAGATCGCCGCGGACGCTCGGCAGCAGGTGGTACTCCTTCAGCGCGGGCTCCTCCGCCAGCGCGTCGACCAGCGCGAGGCCCGCCTCCGGGCCGTCCGCCATCGAGACGGCCACCGCCCGGTTCAGCTCCACCACCGGCGACGGGACGAGGGCGGCCAGCTGCCCGTACAGCGTGGCGATCGTGCGCCAGTCGGTGTCCTCGTACCGGACGGCCCGGGCGTGGCAGGCGGCGATGGCGGCCTGGAGGACATACGGGCCCGGGGCGGCGCCCAGGGCTCCGGCGCGGGCGAGGGCGGCGTAGCCCCGGTGGATGAACGACTGGTTCCAGCGGGTGCGGTTCTGGTCGGCGAGCAGCACCGGGGCGCCGTCGGGGCCGGTGCGGGCGGCGGTCCGCGAGGCCTGGATCTCCAGCAGCGCCACCAGCCCGTGCACCTCGGGCTCCCGGGGCATCAGCCCCGCCAGCACCCGCCCCAGCCGCAGTGCGTCCTCGCAGAGGGCCGGGCGGAGCCAGTCGTCGCCGGCGGTCGCGGAGTACCCCTCGTTGAAGACCAGATAGATGACCTCCAGCACGGAGCCGAGGCGGGCCGCGCGGTCCGGCCCGTACGGCACCTCGAAGGGGACGCCGGCCTTCGCGAGGGTGCGTTTGGCGCGGACGATGCGCTGGGCGACGGTGGACTCGGCGGCCAGGTGCGCGCGGGCGATCTCCTCGGTGGTGAGCCCGCCGACCAGCCGCAGGGTGAGCGCGATCCGGGCCTCCGTGGAGAGCACCGGATGGCAGGCGGTGAAGATCAGCCGCAGTACGTCGTCGTCGATGGCGTCGATGGCGTCGATGGCGGTCGCCTCCGGCGGCGGTACGTCCTCCAGCGCCCGGCCGACCTGCGCGAGCTTGCGCGCATAGGTCTCCTTGCGCCGGACCAGGTCGATCGCGCGGTGTTTGGCGGTGGCCATGAGCCAGGCGCCCGGCCGCTCCGGGACGCCCGACTCGGGCCACTGCTCCAGCGCGGCGACCAGAGCGTCCTGCGCGATCTCCTCGGCGATGCCCACATCCCGGACGATCCGGGTGACACCGGCGATGATCCGCGCGGACTCGATCCTGAATACCGTCTCCACCGCGTTCGCTGCCGTCACCGGCTCATCAGAACAGGCGTCCGGCGGACGGGCAAACGAGCGGGCCTCAGCCCTCGACGATCTCCCGGATCTCGGAGGTGACGGTCCAGTACTCCTCGTGGACCTGGAGGAAGCGCCTGGTCCATTCGAGGACCTCGGCCTTGTCCTTCGCGCGCAGGATCGCGTACCCCCCGACGACCTCCTTGGTCTCGGTGAAGGGGCCGTCGGTGTAGCTGAGCTTCCCGTTCGACCAGGTGACCCTGGTGCCCTCCGAGGTCGGGGTGAGCCCGGCCGTCTCCAGCATGACGCCCGCCTCGGTCATCTCCGCGATGAGCGCGCCCATCCGCTCCATCAGCCCTTCGCTGATGCCCTCGGCGGGGACGTTCCGCTCGTCGACGCGGACCAGTGTCAGATAGCGCGGCATGGTGACTCCTCGGGTGGTTCCGTGAGCGGTGGGGCGGATTCCCCGCCGCTCACCCCTCTGTCGAACGGGAGACGGCCGGATCGACATCCCCTCCGGAATTCTTCGCGGAATTCCCTCCGGGGGCCACCGCCGCGGTCCGCTCCCGCCCCGGCAGCAGCGCGAGGGCGATCAGCGAGCCCGCGGCGAGCAGCCCGGCGCACACCCAGTAGGCGGTACGGTGCCCTTCCGCGAGCGCGGCGGGGCCGGTCGCCCCGCCGGTGGCGGAGGCCGCGACGGTCACCAGGACGGCCAGCCCCAGGGAGCCGCCGATCTGGCGGGCGCTGTTGAGCAGCCCGGAGGCCATGCCCGCCTCGGCGGGGGTCACCTCCGTGGTCGCGGCCGTGCCCAGCGGTACGAAGCTCATCCCTATGCCGAAGGCGCCGAGGAGCGAGGGGCCGAGGATGGAGCCGAGGAAGGTTCCGTCGGTGGTCGCCCCGGCGGCGAACCAGGCGAGCCCGGCGGACCCCAGCAGCCCGCCCAGGACGAGGAGGTTCCGCACGCCGGCGGTGGCCATCGCGCGGGCGGCGGTCAGCGAGCCGGCCACCACGCCCACACAGAAGGGCAGAAAGGCCAGCCCGGTGGTGGAGGCGTCGTAGCCGAGGACCTGCTGCATGTAGAGCGAGCAGAAGTAGAAGGCGGCGAACTGCCCCGAGCTGAGCAGCAGCGAGAAGACATTGGCGCCGAGGACCGGACGGACCCCGAGCAGCCCTATCCGCAGCAGCGGCTGCCGGACGCGCCGCTCCACCAGGACGAACACGGTGAGCAGCACGGCAGACGCGCCGAGTGTCGTCACGGTCTCGGGCGATGTCCACGGCCGGCTCTCGGTGCGGACGACCCCGAGGACCAGCAGCGACATGGCGCCGGTGATCAGCAGCGCGCCGGCCACGTCGAGACGTGGTGCCGTGGCCCGGTCCCGGGTCGTGGGCAGTCCGCTGCGGGCGGTCGCCAGGAGCGCGAACAGGACGATGGGGACGTTCACCAGCATCACCGCGCGCCAGCCCGCGAGGTCGGTGAGCACTCCGCCCCCGAGCACTCCGACGGCCCCGCCGGCGGCGCTGGTCATGCCCCACAGGGCGAGCGCCCTGGAGCGGGCGGGCCCGGCCGCGTAGGCCATGGTGATCAGGGCGAAGGCGACGGGCGCGAGAGCCGCGGCGCCGACGCCCTGCACGGCGCGGGCGGCGATCAGCGCGCCCGGCGACTGCACCAGCCCGCCGGCGAGGCTGGCCAGGCCGAAGACGGCGAGCCCCGCGGTGAGGATGCGGCGGCTCCCGGCGATGTCGGTGAGCCGGCCGCCGAGCATCAGCAGTCCGCCGAAGGTGAGCGCGTAGGCGCCCACGACCCATTGGAGGCTGTCGGGCGTGAAGCCGAGATCGTCGCGCATATCGGGCAGCGCGACATTGACCACGGACAGGTCGAGCGCCACCATGAATTGCACGGTGAGCACCGCCGTCAGGACCCAACGCGCCGTCCGCGCCTGGTCGTTCATCAGTTCCCCCTCGCGTCGTCGATCCCTTCGGTCCCGCGGTCCGGCACATTACTATACGCGTATAGAAACTCTGAGGGCCCTGGCACGGGAGAATGCACAGGTGGTCGAAGGGGAGAAGAAGAAGCGAAGCGCGGGGCGCCCGCGCAGGCTCGACGCCGGGACGATCGTCGCCGCCGCGCGCCGCGTCATCGACGAGGAAGGGGTGGACGCCGTCTCCATGCGGCGGGTGGCCCGGGAGGTCGGCTCCACGCCGATGGCGCTCTACCACCACGTCCGGGACAAGGACGAGCTGCTGCTGCTCACCCTCTCCGGGGTCTCGACGGCCTTTCCCCGGCCGGAGCTGCCCGGCGATCCGCGCGAGCGGCTGCACACGGTCTCCCTGCACATGCACCGGGTGCTGAGCGAGATCCCCTGGGTGCTGAAGGTGCTGGCGCTCGGCGACCTCACCGACAGGCACGCGCTGTGGATCGCCGAGGAGATCATCGACAGCGCGATCGCGTGCGGACTGACCCCCGAGCAGGCGGTGCGGGCATACCGGACGATCTGGTACTTCGTCTACGGGGATCTGACCTTCCGGGCCGCCCTGGCGGAACGGGCCCGGGAGCCCGGGCGCAGACGGTACTTCCCCGAGACGCTCACCGAGGAGGACCGGGCGGAGCTGCCGCGCCTGACGGAGCTGGCCCCCCGCTGGGAGGAGCTGCGGAGCTACGACATCGGCGAGCAGCTCGCGGCGGTCATCGACGGACTGCTGGGCCGGGCAGCCCGCTGAGCCCGGCCCGCCGGGCCCGGCGGGCGGCCCCGCTCACTCCGCGCCGAGGGACTCGAACCGCCAGCGGTGCACCGCGCGGGTGATCAGATCCGCCGACGGCTCCGGCAGCTCGGGCGGCTCCGCGCCCGGGTCGCCGGCCTCCCACCAGGTCATCACCAGCACCCGGTCCTGGGAGGCGCGGAAGGTCTCCCGGCGCAGCGGCCGGCGGGCCAGCTCCTGGGCGCGGGCCCACTCCAGCAGCTCGGCGCCCCGGCCCCGGACCGCGCGGGCCTCCCACATCAGCGTGACGACACCCGTACCGCCCGCGCCTCCCGCACCGCCCGCGCCGGTCACCTCTGTCGTGCCCGTCGTGCCCGTCGTGCCCGTCGTGCCCGTCATGAGTAGAGATTGTCCTTGCTGATCTCGTGCACATGGTCGTGGGTGTGGGTGTGGGTGTGCGGGTGGCCGTTTCCGGGGACATGGGTCTCCGTCACCGGCAGGGAGGAGTCGGCGGACAGCTCCAGATCCGACGCGGGGCGGTTTCTGGCCACCATCTCGGCACCCAGCGCCGCCACCATCGCGCCGTTGTCGGTGCAGAGCCCCGGCCGGGGCACCCGCAGCCGGATGCCCGCGCGCGCGCAGCGCTCCTGGGCGAGGGCCCGCAGCCGGGAGTTGGCCGCCACCCCGCCGCCGATCATCAGATGGTCGACGCCCTCGTCCACACAGGCCCGTACCGCCTTGCGGGTCAGCACATCGACCACGGCCTCCTGGAAGGACGCGGCCACGTCCCGGACCGGCACCTCCTCGCCCGCCGCGCGCCTGGCCTCGATCCAGCGGGCCACGGAGGTCTTCAGCCCGGAGAAGGAGAAGTCGTACGCCGGGTCGCGCGAGCCGGAGAGCCCGCGCGGGAAGGCGATGGCCCCCGGGTCGCCCTCGCGGGCCAGCCGGTCGATCACCGGACCGCCCGGGAAGCCGAGATCGAGCACCCGGGCGATCTTGTCGAAGGCCTCGCCGGCCGCGTCGTCGATGGTCGCGCCCAGCGGACGCACGTCACTGGTGATGTCGGGCGCGAGCAGCAGCGAGGAGTGGCCGCCGGAGACCAGCAGCGCCATCGTCGGCTCGGGGAGCTTCCCGTGTTCCAGCTGGTCGACGCAGATGTGCGAGGCCAGATGGTTCACCCCGTAGAGGGGCTTGCCCAGGGCGTACGCGTACGCCTTGGCCGCCGAGACGCCCACCAGCAGCGCGCCCGCGAGACCGGGGCCGGCCGTGACCGCGATGCCGTCGAGGTCGCGGGCGGAGACCCCGGCCTCCTTCAGCGCGCGCTCGATGGTGGGGACCATCGCCTCCAGATGCGCCCGGGAGGCGATCTCGGGGACCACCCCGCCGAAGCGGGCGTGCGTGTCCACGCTGGACGCGACGGCGTCGGCCAGCAGTGTCGTACCGCGCACGATGCCGACACCGGTCTCGTCGCAGGAGGTCTCGATACCGAGTACCAGCGGTTCGTCAGCCATCAGTAAACATTCCCTTGTACATGGAGCCGCATCACGAGCGCGTCGACATTGCCGGGCTGGTAGTAGCCGCGGCGGAAGCCCATGGGCTCGAAGCCGAAGCGCTCGTACAGCTTCTGGGCCCTGAGGTTGTCCACCCGCACTTCGAGGAAGACGTCCTCGCACTCGAAGGCGGTGGCGTGCCGGAGCAGATCGGTCAGGAGCCGGGCACCGAGTCCCGTGCCCCACTGTTCCCGGGCGACGGCGATCGTCTGGATGTCGCCCAGACCGCCGGCCGCCGCGAGACCGCCGTACCCGACGGTCTTCCCCTCGCACTCGGCGACGACATAGCGGCGGGTGGCGCGGGGGCCGCGGGCATGGGCGAGTTCGGACCAGAACATCCCGGGCGACCAGGCGTCCTCGGGGAAGAGGGCGTGTTCGAGATCGAGTACGGGTCCGAGGTCCCACCAGCGCATCTCGCGCAGCTCGGGGGCCGGAGCGTCGGTCACTGCGGGGTGACCACCTTGTAGTTCTTCGGCACCTGCGCGTCCGGCCTGCGCAGATACAGGGGCAGCGGGGGCAGGAACTCCTCCCCCGCGGCCAGTTTCGCCACGGCCAGCGAGGCCAGGGCGCCGGCCGAGACATGCTCGGGGTCCCGGGCGTCGGGGAAGGTCTCCGGGTAGAGCAGGGCGCCCGCGCCGACGGCGGGCAGCCGGGCGACCCGCTCGGCGATATCGGCGGGCCGGTCGACGGAGGGGTCGCCGGCGCGCTCGCGCGGGGATTCGTACCTCGCCCAGTAGACCTCCTTGCGGCGGGCGTCCGTCGCCACCACGAAGGGGCCCTGGCCCTCCAGTCCCGAGGCGTACGCGAGAGCGTCCAGCGTGCACACCCCGTACACCGGTACGCCCAGGGCCGAGCCGAAGGTCGCGGCCGTCACCAGGCCGACCCGCAGTCCGGTGTACGGGCCGGGGCCGACGCCGGTCACCACGGCGGTGACGGCGTCCGGTTTCACCCCGGCCGCCGCGAGCACCCGGTCGACGGCGGGCAGCAGGAGCTCGCCGTGGCGGCGGGCGTCCACCCGGGTGGACTCGGCGACGACGGAGCTGCCGTCGTGGAGGGCGGCGGTGACGGCGGGGGTGGCGGTATCCACTGCGAGCAAGAGCACGCAAACAGCCTACGGCTCCGGCGCCCGGGGCACGGCGCCCCGGTGCGGGGGAGCCCGACTGCTAACGTCGCCGAAGACATAAACATTCAAAAGACTGCGAAAGACTGCGAAAGGTGGACACGGTGGCACGGAGCAGTTCGGGACTGGTGGCCGGGCTCACGGCAGCCGCGCTGGCCACCGTGTGTTTCCTCGCGTATCAGGCGTCGGCGAACGCCCCCGCCGCCCTCGGCAAGGCCGGGTCCCCGAGCGCGTCCCCCTCGGCGAAGAGCCCCGCCAAGCCGAGGAACCCGCTGGCGCTGCCCGCGGACTCCGGCTCGGGGACCCGGGTCGTCTACGCGCTGGCCGAGCGGCGGGTGTGGCTGGTGACCGGGAGGAAGACGGTCGGCCGCACCTTCGCGGTGATGCCCTCGACGGTGCACCCCGCGCCGGGCACCTACTCGGTGACCTCCCGGTCGGGCCAGGTCTCCGGGTCGGACGGGGTCGCGATCGAGCACGTGGTGCGGTTCGCGAGCGCCGGCGACGTGGTGATCGGCTTCAGCGCGGCGGTGAACGGGGCGCTGGCCGAGCCGGACCCGAGGAAGCGGACGGGCGGGGTGCGGATGCTGCGCTCGGACGGGGACGCGATGTGGAGGTTCGCGACGATCAGCACCAAGGTGGTCGTGGTGCCGTAGGCGCGGGCGCGCGGAAGTCGCTCGTACGCATGACGCGGACTGTCCGGTTTGCCGGGTTACCCGGGTTGCCGGGTGCCGGGTGCCGGGTTTCAGGCGGCGTCGCGCTGCTGGGCGGACGCGGCCGGGGGCGGGGTGGAGATCGCGGTGGCGGCGGCGCAGGAGGCGAGGAGGTCCTGCATGGAGGGGGGGCCGGGGACGAGGAGGACGGGGGCGGGTGAGGGGGTGGCGGGGTGCGGCCTGGGGGTGCGCTCGGGCGCTGACATGGGTGCCTCCTGGGGCGCGGGGGCGCAAGGCATCGTTAGGTTAGGCAGCCCTAACCTGTCTCTCCCTACCATAGGACCACGCACGGCACCCCCCACGCAACATTTTCCCGACATGGTGTCGGAATACTCCTCCCGGAGGGGGATTGAGGAGCGGGGTTCGGGGGTGCGGGGGGGGGCGGGCCGCCGGCCGGAGGGCGCACCGTGCGGGCCCCTGTGGCGCGGGGTCCGTCCTCAAACGCCGGACGGGCTGAGGTTGCCCAGCGCCGCCGGAGACGCCCCCCGAGACGGCTCCGGGAGCCACCAGCCCGGGGGCGCGCACAGAGTCACGTCCTCAAACACCGGACGGGCTGAGGTTGCCCAGCACCACCGGGGGACGCCCCCGAGACGGCTCCGGGAGCCACCAGCCCGGGGGCGCGCACAGAGTCACGTCCTCAAACACCGGACGGGCTGAGGTTGCCCAGCACCACCGGGGG